>NZ_SRID01000389.1 GCF_004684805.1 Streptomyces palmae | reverse complement strand
CCGCAAGACCCTCCCCGAACGACGCGCCTGCCAACGCCCACCCGAGCCCCAGGCGGAAGTCGAGATCAACTGGAACTGGCGCTCGGTCATCACGGTGTGAGCCGAACAGCTTCCCCACAGCAGTGACCCGGTTCCTCCCACCGGCATCCACCTCACCCCCGATGCACCCTTTACCCCACTCCAGCACCGAAAAAGAAAACCCTCCGCACTCAGACACCTACTCACGGTCGACCATGATCACTCATACGGTGTATGTGAGTACTCATAGCGATCACCGGAGGGGACATGTCGTTCGAGGACGAGTGGCGAGAAGCGTTACGGCAGAGCTCCGCGACCGCCGGCACCCGGCTGGACCACGTGGCCGAGGGCGGCAAGGCCGACCTGGTGGTCAAACGGGACGACCTCGGCGCCATCGGCCACGACGCCTACCGGCTGCACACCGCCATGACGAAGAACGGCCGGCACGCCCACTCGTCCACAGCCGCCGCGGCCACCGCCCTGACCAACCGCAACTTCACCTGCGGCGCGGCACTGACCAAGGTCAACCGGGACTGGTCGACCCAGCTGGACACCCTGAAGCACGCCTGCGCCCAGATCTCCAACCACCTCGACTACACACAGGCTGCCCACGCCAAGGACGACCAGCACATCGCGGGTGAGCTCACCGCGGTGTCCAAGATCCTCAAGTACTGGAAGTAGGACGCCTGGTGAAGTACGAGGACGTGATCCACGCGCCGGTCGACAAGCTCCAGACCGCGGTGGACGACTGGACCGACCTGGCCGCCAAGCTCGACACGATGGCCACCACGGCACGCGAGGGCATGCGGGCAAAGGCCGATCGTGCCGACTGGAAAGGCGTCAACGCCGAAGTCACCAGGCAGTTCATTCGCAAGACAGCCCATGAGGTCGCGGAGGCGGCCGAGGCCGCCAAGGCGATCAAACTGCTTCTGAACGAAGCCCACACCATCTTCAAGAAGGCCAAGGACGACCTGATCCGCATCCGGGACAAGGACGGGCCGGCTGCCGGAATCACCGTGGACGGCCACGGCAAGGTAACCGCCAAGGAGATCCTGGCGAGCAAGGGCGGGAAGAAGGTGAAG
The DNA here is from genome assembly GCF_004684805.1 of Streptomyces palmae. Taxonomy (GTDB): domain Bacteria; phylum Actinomycetota; class Actinomycetes; order Streptomycetales; family Streptomycetaceae; genus Streptomyces; species Streptomyces palmae. Next base: position 5,320 of record NZ_SRID01000389.1, on the reverse strand, counting down.
CTGGAGGACGCGGACGCCTCGACCCGCCATGACCCCGACTACGCGCTGGCCCTGCGGAAGCAGCAGGAGGCCGTGACCGCCTGGCAGAACAAGATCAAGCGGATCATCGACACCTGCCAGGACGCGGACGAATCCCTCAGGGTCGCCTTGACCGCCAACGACAAGGACGCGCACGACTTCACCCCGCCCAAGTACCGCTCCCTGGACCAGGAAGAGGCGGACCGCGCGGCCACGCTCCTCTCCAAGGGAACCGGCCTCAGCGACGCCGAACTGGTCCAACTGGACGAGCTCCTGCTCGACAACCGCGACAACCCCGCCTTCGCCAAGCCCTTCTACGAGCACCTCGGCCCCAAGAAGGCCCTCACCCTGTACGGCCAGATCGCGATCCACTCCAGCGAATACAGCCAGGGGGACAAGAAGCACACGGAGGCCGTGAAGAAGCTCCAGCGCGGCTTGGGCCTCAACCTCGCAACCGCTTCCCACGACACCACGTTCGCCGAGAAATGGGGACCGGAGCTGCGAAAGCTCGGCACACAGCAGTTCGTGCTGGACCGGACCGGCATCGTCCCGACGGCCTACGGTTACCAACTCCTCGGCGGAATCCTGCGCTACGGAAACTACGACGCGAAGTTCCTGAAGCCCATCGCCGAACACGTCACCCAACTTCACGCGGACGATCCCGCCCGCTTCGACCCGGGCCCCCAGGGCGCCAGCTACAAGAACGCCTTCAACCCGAACGGCAAGGACGGCGCCGGCTACGACCCGGTGCTGTCCGTACTGGAGGCACTGGGACACAGCCCCGAGGCCTCGAAGGAGTTCTTCTCCCAGGAGCCCACCCTCTACAACGAGGACGGCTCGGCCGCCGACGGATACGGGCCTTCCGACTTGGACGGCAGTGTCGGCGACAGTTACCTGAGGTACTTTGCGAACCAGCACTACGAATCGTTCGCGGATACCGACCAATCGAACGACAAGGCTATCGAGCAGGCCCACGGGTACATGCCGAAGGCGCTCGGCCACGCACTGGAATCCTCCACGTTGGGCCGCCCCTGGGATGCGTACTCAGAGCCGATCAAGCGGGACGCGGACTCGGCAAAGATCATGACTAATGTGATCGAAATCTACTCCAACCCGGATCTCCTGCATGAGCAGAAAACGATCTCGGAGAGTCTTGGACGCATGGGTAGCGCCTACATCAGAGATATTGACTGGCTTTTGGATGACGACAAGGACGGCAGCGTCTACGCCCCCAAGGATTCATTCGATGACCACCTCCAAAACAAGCAGGCCCATATTCGCAAGTTCATCAGCACGGTAGCAAAGTACCCGGATTGCTACGCCTCGTTATCCGAGGCCCAGCAGATTCAGACGACCAGTTTCCTTGGCCAGGATTTCGACCTGAAGAGCACAGGGGACAGAAGCGATATCCGCTCCTCGGTGGAGCTTGGAGCCGAATTGCAAGGGCGCCTCGACAAGGCTCGCGCAGAGCAGGTCCAGAAGGTAGGAATGGACGAACTTCAAGAATACGAAAGGAAGGAAGAGCGTCAAGCAGCATGGAAACAGTTTGGCGGATCGTCAGCCGCCGCAGCAGTGGTTACAGGCGCAACCTTCCTGATCCCAAACAGTGCAGCCGCCAGAGGTGTGGCAGCTTTGGCGGTGCCTATCGCCTCCGATATCGCCAGTGATTTGATGTCCAATCTCATCGATCAAGCAATCGGCAAAGACACCGAGCAAGAAGGCGATAAAAAGGAAGAGAGCATCGAAAAGCTAGTCCACGACAAGAGCACCAGAATCTTCCGCACAGGGGAAGCCAGGGCCAGCGCACCGGCACTTCAGTTCATCAATGAACCAGGCGTGGACAAAGAACTGAAGGAATCGGTAAAACACTCCCTCCATTCGGGCTACACCTGGGGATACACCCTGGAGGAGGCACAAGGGGAAAGGCCGAGGGACTGAAATGGAGTCCGGCCAGAAGTACCGCGATCTTCGGGCAGCCTTCCTCCTCATGGGTGCCGCGCTTCTCTGCGCTACCACCTCGGCCTGCGGCACCCCGGACAAGAAGGAGGAGTTCACGACAGCAAGCAAGGTCTGCGGCGGCGCTTTCACTTACGCTCCCGAGGCACTGGAAGAGTTGAGGAGTACCAGGGAATTTCTCAACGAAGACAGTGACTTCCTGGACGCGGGCACGAAGGAGATAATCGGAATCAACAAAAAAGGGTCCGCGGGATACGGGAAATCAGGACGATGTCATATTGCCCGAAATACGTCCGATCGCGACTCCGCACCTGGCAGTACCGATATCAGTGTGGACTATTACGAAGCGCGAGACCTGGGACGCCCCGAATGGATCACCGGGAAACCCGTCCATTACCGCCTCGGGGAACTGGCGATTGCCGGCCCGCAGGATGCTGAGCTCTACTTCGAATGCATCGGTCCATCGATGGACGAGCCGTCGAAGCCTGCCCGTGTCCTGGTGTCCCTCCGGCATTCACGGGACTACCGCAGCAGACACCCGGCCACACTGCGCGAGACGAACATGAAGGTCGTGTACTCCGCCTCACTCGCTCTGGCGCGCAAGTTGGAGTGCAAGAACGACGGCGGGCTCCCGGATCGACTCGTACTCCAGGAGGTCGGGTAGCAGGGGGGCCTGGCCGCGGTTCGGCCGCAGGCAACGGCAGGTCCGCTGCCCCGGTGCGTCTCACCGGGGCAGCGGACCTTCGTGGCAGAGCTCCGAGTTGGTCAGCCGATGGGGTTGACGAAGGTGCCGGGGTGGGTGGCGCTGCGCTGGTCGACGAGGGTGTACTCCTCCCAGGGCCACTCGATCTTGAGGGCCTTGGTCTCGTTGGGCGGGGTGATCTCGACCCAGGCCGGCTGGTAGAAGCCCTCATCCTCCTCGGTGAGGAGGAGGTTGAGGTCGAACGAGGTGCTCTGGCCGGCCTCCAGCTCCATGGAGCTCCACTTCTGCGAGGAGCGGGTCAGGGACCAGCGCTCGCCGCCGTTGATCGAAGTCAGGTCCACACCGGGGAAGCCGCCGATCCGGCAGGAGCTGGTGCCCTTGTTGGTCAGGACGATGCTGGCGGTCGTCCCGCCTCCGCCGTTCTCGTTCGGGACCGGAAGCGCGTCCTCACCCGTGGCGAAGGCGGCCTCCAGGTTGTCGGTGTGGCAGCGCTCGACGCCCGCGTGCGCCCTGCCGCTGCCCTCGGTGGCGGCCTGTCCGCTGCCCGACTCCGTCTGCGTCCCGGAGCCCGTCTTGGCGCCGGAGCCCGCCTGGGCGCCGGAACCCTGCGCACCCTGGGAGGAGGAGTTCTGCGCACCGCCGGAAGACCCGGAGGAGCCGTTGGACCCGGCCGAGGCCGTGTCGGTCTGGCCCGCGGACTTGGTGCCGCCAGTGTCCGAGTTGCAGGCCGTCAGGGTCAGGGCGGCGGCTGCGGTCAGGACCGCGGCGGCGACGCGGAGGGAGCGACGGCGGGCGATGCGGGCGGTGGTGTTGGAGCGCATTTCGGGTCCCCCGGAGCGGTCGGTGTCGTGGGCTGCTCGGTACGACAACAACTCTGGCCGGAGCCACTACCGCCTCGCTGCCGCCCCGCTAACACCCGGCTAACACGCTGTCACCAGGGAAATACGCGGCTGCGACCTGCGGCGTCAGGCCACACCCGCCCGGCCTTTCCTCCGGTCGGGTAGCCCTGGCCCGTGGGCCACAGATGGGCCACACGCGCTGGTCAGCAGTGGGATACAGGGTCAGGCAGGGCATAGGCGAAAGGGGTGCCCCCGGAGATCGGGGCACCCCTTCTGACCTGCTCCTACGTTGAGCTGGGCGGAGGCTGTGGGATTTGAACCCACGGTGACATCGCTGCCACGACGGTTTTCAAGACCGTTCCCTTAGGCCGCTCGGGCAAGCCTCCCCGCGCTCGGCCCGTTGGTTGGGGTCAGAGCGCGAGGCTCAGCCTAGCGCGTCAGCTGTCGCCCTCGCGCTGGCCCAGCGTGAGCTGGACCGTGTGCTCCTTGCCGTCGCGCTGGTAGGTCAGCTTGACCGTGTCGCCGGGCTGGTGGGTCCAGATCTCGCTGATCAGGGTCGGGCCGCTGTCGATGATCGTGCCGTCCAGCTTGGTGATCACGTCGCCGGGCTTGAGGCCCGCCTTGTCCGCCGGGCCGCCGGGGGTGATCGCGGCCGAGCCGTCCGTGCCGTTGCCGGCGATGGTGGCGCCGTTGCCGCTGTCCTTCATGGTGACCGTGGCCTCGATGACCGGGTACACCGGGCTGCCCGTCTTGATCAGCTGATCGGCTACGTTCTTGGCCTGGTTGATCGGGATGGCGAAGCCGAGTCCGATGCTGCCGGACTGCTGCGCCTCACCGCCGAAACCGCCGCCGTTGCCCGCCGACTGGATCGCGGAGTTGATGCCGATCACCGCGCCCTTGGCGTTGAGCAGCGGGCCGCCGGAGTTGCCCGGGTTGATGGAGGCGTCGGTCTGGAGGGCGCTCATGTAGGAGGAGCTGGTGCCACCGCCGTCGCTGGAGGCGACGGGGCGGTGCTTGGCGCTCACGATGCCGGTGGTGACGGTCCCGGAGAGGCCGAACGGCGCGCCGATGGCGACTGTGGCGTCGCCGACCCGCACATGGTCGGAGTCACCGAGCGGCAGCGGGTTGAGGTGGACGCCGGCGGGGTTCTTCAGCTTGATCACGGCCACGTCGTAGCCCTCGGCCCGGCCCACCACCTCCGCGTCGTACCGCTTGCCGTCGGAGAAGGTCGCGGTGAGCTTGCCGTTGTCCGCGGCGGAGGCCACCACGTGGTTGTTGGTCAGGATGTGGCCCTCCTTGTCGTAGACGAAGCCGGTGCCGGTGCCGCCCTGGCCGCTGCTGCTCTGCGCCTCGATGGTCACCACGCTGGGCAGTGCCTTGCCCGCGATGGCGGAGACCGAACCCGGCGCGCGGCTGTCGGACTTGGAGCTGTCGGGGGCGGAGACGGTGGTCGAACCGGTGCCGCCCTGGTCGTTGTCGGCGGCCCAGTATCCGATGCCGCCACCGATGCCACCGGCGATCAGCACGGCCGCCAGCACCCCGGCCACGATCCCGCCGGCGCGGCGCTTGCGGGCCGGTGGAACCGCCCCGGGAGCGGGCACCGAGGCCCCCCAGCCGCCACCGGCCGCGCCGGAGGTGTCGGGGCCGCTCTCCCCGCCCCACCAGGTCCTGCCGCCTCCCACTGGCGGTATCGCGGCGGCCGGTGCGGCGGCGGCAGGAGCCGCGGGCGCGGTCGGCATGGGGGCTGTATCTTATACACGTCTGACGCTTCCGACGATCGCATAAGTGTAGATATCGGGTGTGG
>NZ_SRID01000388.1 GCF_004684805.1 Streptomyces palmae | reverse complement strand
CGGCCGCGCGCACATGCACAGCGTCCCGATCCGGATCGGCGTAGACGGCTACGCTCGCGATCCCGGCATCCCGACAGGCACGGGCAACGCGGACAGCGATTTCGCCACGGTTGGCGATGAGCACCTTACGCATGCTCTCTCTTCCCTTTTCCTTGATGAACCATCCTCCGTGGATGGTCGGTTGCCGGTCTGGCGCGGCCCCGCTCGGCCGGTCTCCGCCGGTTCGGCAGCCACTCGCGCCTCATGGACGGATCATCCCGGGCGAGTGGTGGCCGGCGGGCCCGGTGCGGCAGGGTTTGCCGCCTCCGATGACAAGTGTGACGCCCCCGGGGGTCGCGCCGTTCCCAGGAACGCGCCCCATCCCGGGTGACGGGGGCGGGATCGCCGTACGGCGAGCGTCCGCGGACGCGGGGCGTCCAGCCGCCGCTAGGGGGGCGTCCGCTGGGACTTCGCGGCACCGCGGCGCCCGGCACCGGCTCCCCGGGCGACCGCCGGGAGGTTCCCCGGGCTCCGCGATTCACGCCCACCCATCGGACATCCCCCTACCCCAGGGCCCGCTTGAGGAAGTCCAGCACCACGTCGGCATAGGCCGCGGGGTCGGTGCGGAGCCCGGCCAGGTGCTCCGCGTTCGGCAGGACATGGGTCTCGGCCTGCGGGAAGCGCTCGGCGAAGGCGTCCACCGAGGAGGGCGGCACCACCGCGTCCCGCTCCCCGGACATCACCAGCAGCGGCACCTGGGCGAAGGGGCCGGCCACCGGCGGCGGCCACTCGGCCCCGATCATCGCGTTGCTCACCGAGCACAGCACGCTGGTGACCACCGCCCGGGACGGCTCGGTGCGCAGCAGCGACGGCAGGGGCAGCGCCTCGGCCTCCAGGAACTTGCGGAACAGCGGCGGCACGTCATGGCCGGGGCCGCTGTCGCAGACCACCGCGTCCACCTCGAAGCCCTCGTGGGTGAGGGCCCACAGCGAGGAGAAGCAGGAGAAGGAGAAGCCGTAGACGGCGAAGCGCGCGCCGCCGTAGCCGCAGGCGGTGCGCAGGTGGGAGACGACCGAGATGATGTCGCTGGCGAACCGGTCGCCCAGCCCCACACAGGAGGGGTCGCGGCTGCTGGCCCCGTGGTTGCGGTGGTCGAAGAGGCAGACCGTGTACCCGGCCTGGTGCAGGAACTTCGCGTGCTCCAGGCTGCGGGTCTTGTCGCCGCCCATGCTGTGCCCGATGACCACCACCCGGTCCTCGGCACCGGGGCACAGCCAGGCGTGGACGTACTTCCCGGACCGGAACGGCACGCGCAGCTCGGTGCTGGGCATGCCGAGGTCGTCCGGGTGGCCCTGTTGGCCCCCGCGCCGCGGGTGGAACGCCAGATACGCCAGAGCCGCTCCGTACAGCGGCGCTATCGGCAGTGCGACCGCCGAGAGCGCCTGCCTGGTCAGGGTGGCTTGCCGGGCCGCTCTCCTCGACTCGGGCATCGCGTCCTCCGTGGGTGAAGGGGGTCCATCAGGACTCAGCAGGCAGTCTCACACGGTTGCGGCCGGGGCGGGGCTCAGCCGCAGCCCCCTTCGTGCCCCTGGTCGCCGGAGCGCACGGCCAGGAAGTCACCGCCGCCGGCGGCGGGCTCGGCGGCCGGTGCCCGGCTCGGCTCCATGCGGGCGCGTACCGACTCCACGAAGGCCGGCAGCCGGTCCACGCCCCAGAACTTGTCGTACCCATGGGTGAAGAAGGGGACGCCGAAGGCTCCGTCGCGGCTGAGGGCCAGCAGCGCGTCCAGCCCCTCGGTCCGCCGCAGCCCCTCGTCGTCGGCCGCGGCGGTCATCTTGTCGACCGGCAGCCCGAGGTCCGCCGCGATGGCGGCGACGGTCTCCCGCTCGCAGATGTTCCGGCCCTCCAGCCAGCGGGCCCGGTAGACCCGCTCGATGTACTCGCGGCCCAGACCCGCGTCCCGGGCCAGGAAGTAGGGCAGGTGGCAGATCTCCCAGACCGGGTCCTCGTCCACCGGCCAGCTGACCGGCAGGCCGCGGTCCCGGGTGAGCCGCCGTACGTCCTGGAGGATGTACAGGTGCTTCTCCCGGGACATGTGGACATAGGAGAACGTCCCGCCCGCCTCGTTCATCAGGCGTTCGTTCCGCTCGTCCGGTTCCCACCACGGGTGCCACTCCACCACGTCCGCCACGTCCGGGTACCGGTCCATCAGATCACGGTAGGCCAGCCAGGAGTACGGACTGCGGAAGTTGAAGTAGAAACGTGGCACCTTGCTGCGTCTGCCGGCCATGGCCCTCACTCTCTCAGCTGTTCTCGGCGCCGTCGCGGGAATCGCCTCAGATGATGATTCCGCCGTCGACCTGGAACACCGCGCCGGTCACGTACTCGGCGCCGACCAGGTACGAGACCATGTCCGCGACCTCCTCCGGGCGACCGAAGCGGCGCAGCGGAATGCTCTTCTCCGCCTGCTTCTTGACGCTGTCGGACAGCTCCGCGGTCATGTCGGTCTCGATGAACCCCGGTGCCACCACATTGGCCCGGATGCCGTACCGACCGCCCTCCTTGGCGAGCGACTTGGTGAAGCCGATGATGCCCGCCTTGGAGGCCGCGTAGTTGGTCTGGGTCGCGTTGCCGTAGACCCCGGCCACCGAGGAGATGTTGATGATGCAGCCCTTCTTGCGCTTCATCATCTCGAAGATCACCGAGCGGCAGACGTGGTAGGTGCCGTCCAGGTTGACGTCCAGCACCTGGTGCCAGTCCTCGTCCTTCATCAGCAGCAGCGGGTTGTCCCGGGTGATGCCGGCGGAGGTGACCACGACCTCGATGTCGCCCAGCTGGTCCTGGGTGTGGGCGACCAGCTCGCGCACCGAGTCGGCGTCGGAGACGTCGGCGCGCTTGCCGATCACACGGCCGCGCCCCAGCTCCGCGGCCTCCTTCTCCAGGGCCAGGGCGGCCTCGGGGTCGGCGGACTGGTAGCAGAACGCCACGTCGAAGCCGTCCTGGGCCAGCCGCAGCACGGTGGCGCGGCCGATGCCGCGGGATCCGCCGGAGACCAGCGCGACCCGCTTGTCGTTCTCGGATATGTCGGACACCGAGCTTGCTCCTCTCAGCTCTGCTCGCCGGGAGCGCCCCCGGTGAGTTCGGACGCGGGGCGCATGGCCATGGTGACCCGGCTGACGCGCAGCACGACCTGCTCGCCCACCAGGCTCTCGCCCTCGAAGATGAGGGTGTCGCCGAAGGACCGGCTGAGGGTGACGCGGTGCTCCAGTACGTCACCGGGGCGCACCGGGTGGAGGTACTCCACGTCGGAGACGCCGCCGAAGAGCATCACCTGGCCGCTGAGCACGTCCGGGTTGGGGTTCTCCCAGGCCGCCAGCACACCGGCCGACTGGCACCAGGACTCGGCGAGCAGCACCGAGGGGTAGTGGTACGCCTCCTCGGGGGCCTTGTCGTCGAGCTCCTGGTACCAGGGCTCGTTGACGGTGACGGCCTTGAGGGCGGTCAGCCGCTCGCCGGGCACCATCTCGGTGACCCGGTCGACCAGCAGCATCGGGAAGCGGTGCGGCAGGATCCGCTTGATCTCGTCGACGGTGAGCTCGGTCATCGGTTCCCCCGGCGCTCGAAGCGCAGTTTGATCTGTGCGGACTTGCCGCGCTCGCTGGAGGCGACCGCCTTGCAGCGCAGGGCGTCGCTGTCCTTCACCTTGGACCAGGTGAGTTCGGTGGTGATGGTGTTGCCGGGGAAGACCGGGCTGAGGAAGCGGGTCGACTCGATGGCCGCCAGCATCCAGTCGTCGCCCGGCTCGGGCAGCGTGGCCAGGGCGCTGTGGTGGACGTACTCGATGATGCACACGCCCGGGAAGATGGGGAATCCCGGGTAGTGGCCGGCGAACACCTTCTCGGAGGGCTCGACCAGCACCACGGTGCGGGCGGGGCCCTCGCCGGTGCCCGGGTCGGTGACCTCGGGCGTGCCGTCGACCGGCGTGCAGAACTCGCGGGTGGTGGTCACGGTCACTTCCCGAGCTTCTCGTCGATCAGGTCGTACGCGGCCTGGAGGCAGGTGATCTTCTTCAGCTGCTCCTCGTCGAGCTTGATGGAGTACTTCCGCTCCAGCACGACCATGATCTCCAGGGCCATGAGCGAGTCGACGCCCAGGTCCTCGATGAAGTCGGCCTCGTTGGTGATCTCCGCCTCGTCCACGTCGAGGACGTCCGCGACCACGGTGCGCAGCTCGTCGATGTCGAGGGTGGTGGTCTCAGCCATGGGTGTCTCTCCTTGGTGTTCCGTGTCGGGGGTGGTGTGCGGGGTCAGGCGGTCAGCTTGGCCAGCTGGGCGGAGGTGTCGACCGGGACGGTCTCGGCCTCCTTGGCGATCCGGCGGATCATGCCGGTCAGCTGGCGGCCGGGGCCGATCTCGACGAACCGGGTGCAGCCGAGTTCCTCGAAGAGGGTGCGTACGCCCTGCTGCCAGCGGACCGGGCTGGTGAGCTGGCGCAGTTCGAGGTCGGGCCAGACGCCGCCGCCGGTGTGCGGGCGGGCGTCCACGTTGGCGACCACCGGGGCGTGCTCGGCGGCGAAGTCCGTGGCGCGCAGGGCGGTCTCCAGGGCGGAGGCGGCGGCGGCCATCAGCGGGCTGTGGAAGGCGCCGCCGACCGGGATGCGGATGACCTTGCCCTCGTTCTCGGCGGCGAGCTCGGACAGGGCCGCCACGCCCTCGGCGGTGCCGGAGATCACCACCGCGCCGGGGGCGTTGATGTTGGCGACCCAGACCTGGTGGCCCGACTCGCGGGCGCGCTCGGCCAGTTCCTCGACCGCCTCGCCGTCCAGCCGGACCACGGCGGCCATGGTGCCGGGGGACTGCTCGGCGCTCTCCCGCATGGCCCGGCCGCGGGCGGCGACCAGGCGGGCGGCGTCGGCCAGCCCCAGCGCGCCGGCCGCGTACAGGGCGGTGTACTCGCCCAGGCTGTGCCCGGCGTAGGCGGCGACCTCGCCGAGCACTCCGGCCTTCCGCGCCTCGTGGTAGGCGAGGACCTCGGTGCCGAACACCGCGATCTGCGCCAGGTCGGTGCGCTTGAGGGTCTCGTCGTCGGCCTTCAGGAGCAGTTCCTCGGCATCGATGCCGGTGTACTCCGAGATCTCGGCGACCAGCGACCAGGACTCGGTGTCCCGCCACGTCTCCCCCATGCCGTGCTTCTGGGACCCCTGTCCCGGAAACACCAGCGCCGTACGGACGTCCGTCGTCATCTCACTGTCTCCTCGTGCGTGTGGCGGAGCCCGGTCTCACCGGGTCCGCAGCAGGGCGGCGCCGACCACACCGTCCCGGTCCACCGAGGTGACCAGGGCGGTGCTGCCGGGCTCCGCGTCGCCGCGCTCGGCGAGCGACAGCACCGCGGTGATCTGGAAGGCCGCCGAGGCGGCGTAGGTGTCGCCGATGGCGTCGGCGGGGGCGATGCGGCGCGGCCGGTGGTCGCCGAACACCTCGGCGAGCGCGGCACGCTCGGCCTCGCCCTCGGCGCCCGGGGCCCGCGAGTCGGCGACCGCCCACACCTCGCCGGCGGAGGTGCCGGTGCGCTCCAGCAGCCGCTCGACGACCTCGGTGAGGACCGGGTGGGCCTGCTCGGGGCCGGCGGCGAAGCCGAACTCCAGCCCGGCCACCTCGGCCAGTCCGCCGCGGCCGTGCTCGGCCGCGGCCTCGCCGGTCTCCAGCAGCCAGACGGCGGCGCCCTCGCCCAGCAGCGGGGCGTCGGCGCCCTGCGGGCGGGAGTGCCACTCCAGCCAGGCGCGGGCGCTGGAGAACTCCTCGACCGCCCCGCACAGCACGGTGTTGGCCCGGCCGGCGCGCTGGAGGCGCAGCGCGTACTGGAGGGCGAGCAGTCCGGTGGCCCGGCCGCCGGCGATGGTGGTGTTGGGGCCCTTGAGCTTGTGCCAGATGGCGGACTGGCCCGCGGCGCAGTTCATCACCGTGTTGGGGAACTGGGCCGGGTCGACGAAGAAGGGCTTCTCGCTGACCAGGGAGTCGCGGGTGAAGTCCATGATGGACTGGGCGCTGCCGGTGCTGGTGCCCAGCGCCAGGCCGGTGTCCTCGCCGACGCCGGGCAGCCGGGCGGGTTCGCCGTCCGCGGTGCGGTCGGTGAGCAGTTCGCGCAGGGCGGTGACGGCCAGGCCGGTGGCCCGGTCCATGGAGCGGGTGCCCTTGCGGCCCAGGATGCTCCTGATGTCGAAGTCCGGGACCAGGCAGGCCTGCGGGTGGGGGACGGACCAGGTCTCGGGGTCCAGCGGGGCCTTGGCCTGGCGGCCGGCCGCGAGGCCGCCGGCGAAGTCGTCCCCGCTCAGGCCCCAGGGGGATATGGCGGCCCAGGCGGAGATCAGCGGGGCGCCCGCGGTGGTGGCGGAAACCATGGGTGCGTGCACTCCTTCGGTCGGGGTGGGGGCGCCCTGGTGGCGGGCGTGGTG
>NZ_SRID01000387.1 GCF_004684805.1 Streptomyces palmae | reverse complement strand
CCAACCGGCTGCTGGCCCAGAGCCACGGCCACCTCCGCGCCGCCCTCGAAGCCACCGGCCACCCCGGGAGCGGGTGACCGGAGCCGTCCCGCCGCCCGTACGGGGGACCCGCGCTCACGCCCCCGCCTCAGACCTGCGCGCCCAGCTCGACACGCTGACCACCGAGGCCTTCCGCCCCGAACTCGCCGAGATCGACCGGCTCGGCACCATCGAGATCGCCCGCACCATGAACGGCGAGGACGCCAGGGTGCCGACCGCCGTCGCCGGCCAGCTGCCCCGGATCGCCGCCGCCATCGACGCCACCGCCGAGCGGATGGCGCGCGGCGGGCGCCTGATCTACGCGGGCGCGGGCACCGCCGGACGGCTCGGCGTCCTGGACGCCAGCGAGTGTCCGCCCACCTTCAACACCGAGCCCGGGCAGGTGGTGGGGGTGATCGCCGGGGGCCCCTCGGCGATGGTGACATCCGTGGAGGGCGCGGAGGACAGCCGGGAGCTGGCCGCCGCCGACCTGGACCGGCTGGGCCTGGTCGCGGAGGACACGGTGGTGGGGATCTCCGCCTCCGGCCGCACCCCGTACGCGGTCGGCGCCGTCACCCACGCCCGCGAGCGGGGCGCGCTCACCATCGGGCTGTCCTGCAACGCCGGATCGGCGCTGGCCGCGGCCGCCGACCACGGCATCGAGATCGTGGTCGGCCCCGAACTGCTCACCGGCTCCACCCGGCTCAAGGCGGGCACCGCGCAGAAGCTGGTGCTCAACATGCTCTCCACCATCACCATGATCCGGCTGGGCAAGACCTACGGGAACCTGATGGTGGACGTACGGGCCTCCAACGACAAGCTCCGGGCCCGCTCCCGCCGCATCCTGGCGCTGGCCACCGGCGCCGACGACAAGGCCATCGAGGAGGCGCTCAGCGCCACCGGCGGCGAGGTCAAACCCGCCATCCTCAGCATCCTGGGCCAGGTCGACGCCCCCACCGCCAACCGGCTGCTGGCCCAGAGCCACGGCCACCTCCGCGCCGCCCTCGAAGCCACCGGCCACCCCGGGAGCGGGTGACCGGAGCCGTCCCGCCGCCCGTACGGGGGACCCGCGCTCACGCCCCCGCCCGCAGCCGCCGGAGGCCACCGTTCCCCTCGGTGGCCACCGCGCCCGCGGAGACGAGTGTCGCGGCGGCGAGGCTGCCCCACAGGGCGGCCGAGCCGTGCGGCGCCAGACCGGTGATCACCATCGGCGAGACGGCGAGGCCGAAGCCCGTGGAGAGCTGGAAGCGGGCGAGGGCGCGTCCCAGGGCATGGGCCGGGGCGAGGGCGGTGACCAGCGCGGTGGCGCTGCCGGCGTAGATGATCTCGCCGAGCGCGCAGACCACGGACACCGCGGCGACGGCCGGGGCACCCCAGCCGTGCCCCAGCGAGGTGGCCGCCAGGAAGCCGAGGTAGGAGGCGGCGAGCAGCACGCCGCCCAGAGCCAGCACGGTCCGCCGGGAGAAGCGGGACATCCAGACGGTGACCGGCACCTGCAGGGTGACCACCAGCACCGTGTTGGCCACGAAGATCGCCGCCGACCACACCGGGGAGGCGTGCAGCTGTTCCACCAGCACCAGCGGAAGCGCGATCTCGGGAACGTTGAGGCAGAAGACGTACACCACGTTGGCGGCCAGCAGCGCGCGCATCCGAGGCGCCGGCCCCTCCTCCCGGTCCTCGGCCGGGGCGGCGGCCGGACGCGCGTGGAGGCGGACCGACCACGCCAGGGCCGCCGCCACCAGATAGGCGAGCCCGGTGGCGACCGCCAGCACCCGGAGCGCGGTGGTGCCGCCGGCCAGGCACGCGGTGGCGAGGAGCGCGCCCACGCCCAGCCCGGCGTTGCGCAGGGACCGGCCGCCGGCGAGCGCGGCGTCGCGCTCCCGGCCGTGGGCGACCGTGGCCACCACGGCCGCGTGGGCGGCCGGCCACGCCTGGTTGCCGATGCCGAGGAAGAGCGCCGCCGCCGCGAACATCCAGACCTGCCCGGTCGGGGTGGCCAGCAGCAGCGCCACGCCCACCACCCGCACCAGCATCGAGGCCGCCACCACGGTGCTGCGCGCGCCCCGGTCCAGCCATCGGCCCACCGCGGGCATGCACACCAGCCCCATGACGACGCCGACCGTCATGGCGATGCCGGTGTCCGGCGCGGACAGCCTCAGCACCGTCACCCCGTAGAGCAGCAGAAAGGGCCGGAGCAGACCGGTGCCGAGGGCGTCCACGGCCAGGGCGACGGCATAGCGGGGGCCTCCGGAGGCACGGACGAGGGCCCGGGGCCGGATCTTGGTGGTGGTTGCCATGGCGTCACGGTGCGGTCGAACGCCAGGCCGGGCACGTCGATTGACGGTGGCCGTCAATCGACGTCGACACGGGTCGTCCGGTCCGCGATGCTGCCGGGGTGACGTTGAGGATCGACATCGGCGGTCTGCCGTCCGAGCGGGTGCGGTTCGCCGCCTCCCCGCTGGCCGAGCTGACCGCGATGCTGCACGTACTGGCCGAACCGGCGCACCATCCGCAGCTCGCCGGCTGGGCCGCGGAGGTCTGGGCCGGGCTGCGCCCGGAGCTGGCCGAGCGGCTCAGGGAGGCGGAGTTCCTCTGGCGTTCCTCGCAGGCCGACTTCCTGATCCCCGCCCGGCCGCGGCCGACCCTCGCCGAGGAGTTGGACGAGGTGGACCGGATCGACGACGAGATGTACGTGACCGCCGCGCTCGTCACCACCTGCGGCAGCAACCGGGTCCGCTTCGCCGGGGCGTCGCCGCTCACCGACACGGCGGCGCGCGAGCGGGCCCTGGACGTGGCACAGGCCCGCGGCGCGCTACAGGAGGCCTTCGCGGAACGGCTGCTCGCGGACCCGGCCGCGGTACGGGCCCGGGTGCGCCACACCCTCGAACAGTGCGCCGAGGCATTCTTCGACGCCGCCTGGGCGGATGTCGCCGTGCGGCTCGCCACCGACCTGCGGCTGAAGAACGACCTGCTCAGGCGCCAGGGCGTCGCGGCCGCACTGGCCTCGGTCTCCGGGGCCGTCACCCTGTCCCCGGACGGCGACCGCATCATCGTGGACAAGGTGCAGGACAAGGCGACCGCCGCCCGCGGCGCCGGGGTCACCTTCATCCCCAGCGTCTTCGGCCGCCCGCACCTGGTGGCGGTCCACGCGCCCGGGTGGCATCCGGTGGTGCAGTACCCCGTCGCCGAGCCGAGTCCGGCCGAGCCGGTCTCCCTGGAAACGGTCACCCACCGGCTGGAGGCGCTCGCGCATCCGGTACGGCTGCGGCTGCTGCGTACCCTGGCCCGCGGCCCGCACACCACCGCCGAGCTGGCCCACTTCTGGGAACTCTCGCGCCCGGAGGTCTCCCGCCACCTCGCGGTCCTGCGCCGCGCGGGCCTGCTCACCCCCCGGCGGCACGGCCGCTACGTCCGCTACACCCTCAACCTGCCCGACCTGACGGCCCTGGGCACCGACCTCCTGGCGGCGGTACTGCGCTGAGCGGGCTTCGACGCCGGAGAAGAACGGCCGGTCGGAGTGGGTCAGCGACTGAAGACCGCGGTGTCCAGCTCGATCCCGAACGGCTCCGGCAGCTCCACCGGCTTCCCGAACGGCACCTGGACACTGCTCTGGTACACGCCCCCGCTGGGGTCGGAGAAGAGCGTGACCGTGGGACCGCCCTCGTGCCAACGGTCGATCAGCAGATAGAGCGGCACCGGGGCGTGGGCGTAGGCCCACAGCTTCTTCGTACGGTCGTCACGGGCGTTGCCCTGCGAGGTGACCTCGCAGACCAGCAGGGCTTCGGCGGCGTCCACGGGCGCGGCTTCCTGCTTCTCGGATTCCGCGATGACCACGGCTCGGTCGATGACGACCAGGTTGGGGACGTAGACCTTCTCCACCGACGCGATCCGCACCGCCAGGATCTGGAAGATCCCCAGCCCTTCGGGCAGGCAGTGGTGGAACGCCCGATGCACCCTGCCGAGGATCAGGTGCTGCCAAGGTCTCGGGGGCGGTTGCAGAGTGATGCGTCCTTCGTGGATCTCCGCGCGCCAGCCGTCGGGCACGTCCAGGCCCTGCCACGTCCGCACGAGGTAGTGCCAGGTGTGGCGCCCGGCGTCGCAGCCGGACCCGACCATCCCGCTGGCCAACGTGCCCCTCCTCGTAGCTCTGCCCTGACGGGCGCAGCGTAGGTGAGCGGCCGAGGCGGGCGGGATCGCTTCGGCCTCACGCCCCCCGAACGTGTGAACGGGACGCGACTCTCGTCGGCCGGCGCCTGACGGTCATGCGGTGGACGACTCCCGCTCGGGGCCGAGGGTGCGGTGAAACGCCGCTGGGGCGGCACCCTCCGTGGAGGGTGCCGCCCCAGGGCGTGCGAAGGACCGTGGATCGACGGGGGTCGATCAGAAGTCCATGTCACCGCCGGGCATGCCGCCCGGAGCGGCCGCGGCGGCCTTCTCCGGCTTGTCGGCGATGACGGCCTCGGTGGTGAGGAACAGCGCGGCGATCGACGCGGCGTTCTGCAGCGCGGAACGGGTCACCTTGGCCGGGTCGATGATGCCCTCGGCGACCAGGTCGACGTACTCGCCGGTCGCGGCGTTCAGGCCGTGACCCGGGGTCAGGTTGCGCACCTTCTCCACCACGACGCCGCCCTCGAGGCCGGCGTTGACGGCGATCTGCTTGAGCGGGGCCTCCAGGGCCAGGCGGACGGCCTGGGCACCGGTGGCCTCGTCGCCCTCCAGCTCCAGCTTCTCGAACACCGAGACGGTCTGCAGCAGGGCCACGCCACCACCGGCGACGATGCCCTCCTCGACGGCGGCCTTGGCGTTGCGCACCGCGTCCTCGATGCGGTGCTTGCGCTCCTTGAGCTCCACCTCGGTGGCGGCACCGGCCTTGATGACGGCCACGCCGCCGGCCAGCTTCGCGAGGCGCTCCTGGAGCTTCTCGCGGTCGTAGTCCGAGTCGGAGTTCTCGATCTCGGCACGGATCTGGTTGACCCGGCCCTGCACGCCGTCGGCGTCGCCGGCGCCGTCCACGATGGTGGTCTCGTCCTTGGTGACGGTGACCTTGCGGGCGCGGCCGAGCAGGTCGATGCCGGCGCTCTCCAGCTTGAGGCCGACCTCCTCGGAGATCACGGTGCCACCGGTGAGGATGGCGATGTCGCCGAGCATGGCCTTGCGGCGGTCACCGAAGCCCGGGGCCTTGACGGCGACGGACTTGAAGGTGCCGCGGATCTTGTTGACGACCAGGGTGGCCAGGGCCTCGCCCTCGATGTCCTCCGCGATGATCAGCAGCGGCTTGCCCGACTGCATGACCTTCTCCAGCAGCGGAAGGAGGTCCTTCACGTTGGAGATCTTGGAGTTGACGATCAGGATGTACGGGTCGTCCAGGGACGCCTCCATACGCTCCATGTCGGTCGCGAAGTACGGGGAGATGTAGCCCTTGTCGAAGCGCATGC
Organism: Streptomyces palmae; assembly: GCF_004684805.1. Lineage (GTDB taxonomy): Bacteria > Actinomycetota > Actinomycetes > Streptomycetales > Streptomycetaceae > Streptomyces > Streptomyces palmae. Next base: position 988 of record NZ_SRID01000387.1, on the reverse strand, counting down.
CCTCGGTGAGCTCCAGCTCCAGCCCGAAGGTCTGCGACTCCTCGACGGTGATGACGCCTTCCTTGCCGACCTTGTCCATCGCCTCGGCGATGAGCTCGCCGATCTGGGTGTCAGCGGCGGAGATGGAGGCGGTGGAGGCGATCTGCTCCTTGGTCTCCACGTCCTTGGCCTGCTCGAGCAGCTGGGCGGAGACGGCCTCGACGGCCTTCTCGATGCCGCGCTTGAGGGCCATCGGGTTGGCGCCCGCGGCGACGTTGCGCAGGCCCTCCTTGACCAGCGCCTGGGCGAGGACGGTCGCGGTCGTCGTGCCGTCACCGGCGACGTCGTCCGTCTTCTTCGCGACCTCCTTGACCAGCTCGGCGCCGATCTTCTCGTACGGGTCTTCGAGCTCGATCTCCTTGGCGATGGAGACACCATCGTTGGTGATCGTGGGCGCGCCCCACTTCTTCTCAAGGACGACGTTGCGGCCCTTGGGGCCGAGGGTGACCTTGACGGCGTCGGCGAGCTGGTTCATCCCGCGCTCGAGGCCGCGCCGCGCCTCCTCGTCGAACGCGATGATCTTGGCCATGTGAAGTGGTCCTCCCAAGACGACGGGGGTCCCTCCCACGCCCGATGAGGCCGTGGGGGCGGATTGCTCCGGACCGCGCCTGGCGCCCGCGACGGACGGCCTGCGTGCCCTGCGGTTCCTTACCCCGCACGGCCTGCGAGCCTCACCGACCCGGTCCTTCTTTGTCACTCTCACCTTCAGAGTGCTAACGCCAATGATTAGCACTCGACCCCCGAGAGTGCAAGCGACCCGGAGGGTCTCGATGAGGGGTGGTGGCCGGGTGACGGGTGGGGGCAAGCGAATCGAAGGGGATCGGCGGCGGATGGCGGTCGATGACGCACCCCCGGACGGCTCCGGGGGGGGATTACCCGTCACCCGGGGTGCCCCGGGAAAGGGCCGGCGGGCGCGGGCGAACCGAAGGAGATCGGCGACGGGCGGCGG
>NZ_SRID01000386.1 GCF_004684805.1 Streptomyces palmae | reverse complement strand
GCCCCCTCCCGCCCGGAGGATCCGGCACCGGCCCCGCACCCTCCGGCGGCAGCCCCGACGCCGCGCCCGGCACCGGCCCCGAGGCGCTCACCCAGGTGCCCACCGGCCGGTTCGGCCGCCGCCGAGGGGACCGGGGCGAGCGCGGCGACCGGGGCCAGGTCACCGTGGAGTTCCTCGGCGTCATTCCGCTGATCCTGGTGGTGCTGATCGTCGTCTGGCAGTGCGTGCTGGCCGGCTATACGTACTCCCTGGCCGGGAACGCCGCCGACGAGGGGGCCAGGGCCGGCGCCGCGGCCGAGACCGGTGGTGCCGCCGCCTGCGCCGACGCCGCCCGCGAGGACCTGCCCAGCGCCTGGCAGGACAGCGTGAGCACCGAATGCCGGGAAGAGGGCGGCCTGTTCAAGGCCACGGTACGGGTCAAGGTGCCGGTGCTCTTCCCGGGCGCGGCCGACTTCCCCTGGACGGTCACCGGCACCGCGGGCGCCGCGAAGGAGAACTGACGATGCGATACGCGTGGCTCAGCCGCCGGGTGAGGCCCGCCGGTCGTGCGGGGGACGCGGTGCCCCTACCGGCCCAGAGAGCCCGGGACGGCGCGGGGAGCACCGGGGACCCCGCGCCCGGACGGGCCCCCCGCGCCGGGGACGCCGCGCCCGGACCGGCCCCCCGTACCCCGACCGGGCGTACCCCGGGGCGTGGGGGTCGGCGGGCCGACCGCGGGATCGTGTCGATCGAGCTGGTCGGGTTCCTGCCGCTGCTGCTGCTCGTCGCGCTGGCCGCGATCCAGCTCGGGCTGAGCGCGTACGCGGCCCAGCAGGCCGGTACCGCCGCCCGGGCCGCGGCGCGTACCGCCTCCGCGGACCGGCCGGAGGCCACCCCGGCCGGCGCCGGACGGGCCGCGATGAGCGGCTGGCTCGCCGACGGGGCCAGCATCACCGTCAGCGAGGGGGACGGGGAGGCGCGGGCCACCGTCCGGGTGGAGATCCCCTCGGTCATCCCCGGCCTGCACTTCGGCAGCGCCCAGCGCACCGCCACCATGCCCCGTACCGAGGACGGCCCGCTTCCGGCCGGCGCGGGGGGTGCCCGATGAGTCTGCGGTCGCGGATCGCCGCCCCCGCCCACCACACCGCGGAGCGGCAGGACGGGCAGCTGGTCTCCGCCTACCACGCCAAACTCCTGGAGGAGATCGACCTCGCCGAGATGTCCTCGCTGACCGCGGCCGACCGCCGGTCGCGGCTGGAGCGGGTGCTGGGCCACATCATCAGCCGCGAGGGCCCGGTGCTCTCCACCGCCGAACGGGACCGGCTGATCCGCCGCGTGGTGGACGAGGCCCTGGGCCTGGGCGTACTCGAACCGCTGCTGGAGGACGCCTCCATCACCGAGATCATGGTCAACGGGCCGGACCAGATCTTCGTGGAGCGGAGCGGCCGGGTGGAGCTGGTCCCGGTGCGCTTCGCCTCCGAGGAGCAGCTGATGCAGACCATCGAGCGCATCGTGTCCACCGTCAACCGCCGGGTGGACGAGTCCCATCCGATGGTCGACGCCCGGCTGCCCAGCGGCGAGCGGGTCAACGTGATCATCCCGCCGCTGGCCCTCACCGGCGCCACCCTCACCATCCGCCGCTTCCCGCGCGTCTACACCCTGGCCGAGCTGATCGACCTGGGCACCCTGGACGAGCAGATGCTGCTGCTGCTCTCCGCGCTGGTGCGGGCCAAGTTCAACGTGGTGGTCGCCGGGCCCACCGGTTCCGGCAAGACCACCCTGCTCAACGCGCTCTCCGGACTGATCCCCGAGGGCGAGCGGATCATCACCGTGGAGGACGCCGCCGAACTCCAGCTCCAACAGGCCCATGTCATCCGCCTGGAGTCGCGACCGCCCAATGTGGAGGGCAAGGGCCGGATCACCATCCGCGACCTGGTGCGCAACTCGCTGCGGATGCGCCCGGACCGCATCATCGTCGGCGAGGTGCGCGGCGGGGAGACCCTGGACATGCTCCAGGCCATGTCCACCGGCCATGACGGTTCGCTGGCCACCGTGCACGCCAACAGCGCCGAGGACGCGCTGATGCGGTTGCAGACCCTGGCCTCGATGTCCGAGGTGGGCATCCCCTACCAGGCGCTGCGGGACCAGATCAACAGCGCGGTGGACTGCGTCGTGCAGCTCGCCCGGCACCCCGACGGCTCCCGCCGGATCAGTGAGATCGCGCTGCTGGACTCGCACGGCCACCAGGAGTACCGGATCGCCACCGTCTGCCGGTTCGAGGCCCAGCCGATGGGCGCGGACCGAGCGGTACGCGGCCGGTTCGCGCACTTCCCGCTGCCGGAGCGGGCCGTCCGCCGCCTGCTGCTGGCCAACGAGCCGGTGCCACCCGCCTTCGGCGCCGGGGCCCACCCCCTCGTCCGCGACACCACCGGCCCGTACGGCGGCCCCGACCCGTACGTCGGCTCCGCCCCGTACCCCGGGCGACCCGACCCGTACGCCGGGCCACCCGGACCGTACGGCGGCGGCCACCTCGGCCCGTACGGAGCGGGGCCCAACCCGTACCGCGACCAGCCGGACCCCCAGGTGGGCGGGTCCGACCCCCAGGGTGGCCGGCTCGGGCCGCACGGCACCGGGAGTACGCATGGCTGACCTCGGGCTGCTCGCCCTCGGCGGCACCCTGCTGTGCGGGGCGCTGGCCGTCGCCGGAGTTCACAGCCTGCTCTCCGGCCGGGCGCGGCGCCAGGCGCTGATCGACCGGCTCTCCGACGAGGCCCCGGCACCGCTGGGCAGGCGGCAGCGGCGGTTCACCGCCCTGGACCGCAGGCTGCGCGCCACCCGGCTCGGCCGGCGGCTGGAGCTGCGGCTGGCCGCCACCGGACTCGACCTCACCCCGGGTGAGTTCGCCGCCTACACCGCGGGGGCCGCGCTCGGCGTGTGGCTGGTCGCGGCCGTCACCCTCGCCGCCTTCTTCGGTCCGATCGCCGCGCTGGTCACCGTCTGGTCGGCGGCCGGCTTCCTGGACTGGCAGCGGCAGAAGCGGACCGAGAGGTTCATCAACCAGCTGCCCGAACTCTCCCGGATCCTGGCCAACGCCACCGAGGCCGGGCTGGCGCTGCGCACCGCCCTGGGCATGGCCGCCGACGAGATGGAGGCGCCGGCCGGGGAGGAACTGGCGAAGGTGGCCGCCAAGCTGGCGGTCGGCCACTCCGTCGACGACGCGCTCGGGGAGCTGGCGGAGCGGCTGCCCTCCCGCGAACTGGTGGTGCTGGTCACCACCCTGGTGCTCGCCAACCGGGCCGGCGGCACCGTGGTCACCTCGCTGCGCAACCTCACCCAGACCCTGGAGGAGCGCAAGGAGACCCGCCGGGAGGTGCGTACCCAGCTCTCCCAGGTGACGGTCACCGCCTATGTGGTGCCGCTGATGGGCATCGGCACCCTGCTGCTGGTGGACCGGATCGCGCCCGGCTCGCTGGACCGGATGACCTCCGTCTTCTGGGGCCAGGCCGCGGTGGTGGCCGCCTTCGGACTGTACGGACTGGGCTTCTTCCTCATCCGCCGGATGTCGAAGATCGACGTGTGAGGAAGCGGAGGGAATGGCAGCGGTGATCCAGCGGGTACACGGCGAGAGGGCCGGTCGGGGATGACGGGAATCGGCGTACTGCTGGCCCTGGTCATGGGCCTGTCGGTGGCCGGCGTCGCCTACGGCATCGCGCTGTGCCGCAGCGAGGCGAAGCTGCCGCCCGACCTGGCGGTGGCCCTGGAGGTCGGGGCCAGCCGCACCGGTGCGGTGGGCTCGGTGGTGGACCGGTTGGGGATGAGGTACGCCCCGCTGGTGCTCCGACTGATGGGGCCCAAGAGGGTGGCCCGGGTGCGCCGCCGCATCGATCTGGCGGGCAACCCCGGCGGACTCACCGTGGACCGCTACGCCGCCCGCCGCGCGGTCTACGGGGCGCTCGGCTTCGGCGGCGCGCTGGTGATGCTGGCCAAGGGGCAACTGCTGCTGGCCCTGCTGCTGGTGGCCTTCGGGTTGTTCTGGATCGAGGTGGGCATCTGGGCCGCGGTCCGCGAACGCAGGGACGCCATCGAACGGACCCTGCCCGACTTCCTGGACGTGCTGGCCGTGGTGGTGAGCGCCGGGCTGGGCTTCCGGCAGGCGCTGGACCGGGTGGCGGAGAAGTACGAGGGGCCGTGGGCCGACGAACTGCGGATCACCCTGCGGCAGATGGACCTGGGGGTCAGCCGCCGCCAGGCCTTCGAGGAGCTGCGCCGGCGCAATGACTCCGAGCAGGTGGCGCAGTTCGTCACCGCGCTCCAGCAGGGCGAGGACCTGGGCGCGCCGATCGTGGAGACACTGATCGCCATCGCGAACGACATGCGTCGCACCGATGCGCAGAACGCCCGCCGCCGCGCCGCCCGGGCGGTCCCCAAGGCCACCGTGGTGATCACCACCTTTATGGTGCCCGGCACGATGATCCTGCTGGTCGCGGGCTTCTTCATCGGATCGGGCACGGACTTCGGCTCCCTCGGCGATCCATGACCGGGCCTCGGACGCCCGTCGCGGCGGTCGCGGAAGGTGCGCCGTTCCGCGCCGAACTCTTCGCGGATGCAATGGGATATGGCAGAGTCGTGCCCCGGGGCGCGCGGAGCACCGGAAGGGGGGAGAGTGGATGCGGGGGGCGGGGAATCCGGCGCGGACACCGCTCGTGCACCCCTTGACCACGGACCGTTCCGGCGCGGTGCCCTGTTCGACGGCCGGGGAATCGGCGTACGTTGCTTCTGCCGCACGCGGCACCACGGGGGTCGGAACGCCGGACCGCAGGGGGACGGCAGCCCATGGAGGGGAACACGATGGGAAAGCGCGTTGGGCACCACGGCACCGAGCGCGATCGGGGGCAGACCTCGATCGAGTATCTGGGCATCATCGCCGTGGTGGTCGCCATCGCCCTGGTGCTGATGACCACCGACTTCGGCAGCGTGATCGCGGGTGCCATCTCGGACCAGATCGCCAAGATCACCGGTTGAACCGCCGGATGACCGCCCGCCGTTCGGGTGACGCGGGTCAGGCGTTCCCCCTCTATGTCACCGCGGTCGCCGGCATGCTCTTCCTGGCCCTGGCCTACTACGCGGTGGGACGGGCCGGAGCGACCCGGAACGCGGGCCAGACCGCCGCCGACGCCGCCGCCCTCGCCGCCGCGCAGAACTACCGCGACCAGCTGCGGCTCGCCCTGCTGGACACCATCACCAGCGGCGGCGACTGGGCGGAGCTGCTGAGCGGGCGCGGGCTGGGACCCGGCGACGCCTGCGCCGACGCCGACCGGTTCGCGGCCCGCAACGACGCCGACCTCACCGGACCCGGCTGCGTACCCGGCTATCTGCCGACCTCCTTCAGCGTGACCGTGCGCACCCGGTCGGCGGTCGGCAGCTCGGTCATCCCCGGTACCGAGCGCCGGCACGCCCGGGCGCGGGCCACCGCGGTGCTGCGACCGCGCTGCGCCTACCAGGCGCCGCCGCCTCCCTCCGCCGACCCCACGCCCACCGCCCCCGGGCACGGGCCCAAGGACAAGGGGCGCGCTCCCGATCCCCCGCGGGGAAAGCCGCCCCTGGAACTCGACTGCGAGGGCGGGACGCTGACCATCGACCCCCGCCACCCCGACCTGTTCCCGGAAGCGAGAGACCTGTTCTCCGTGCGTCTGGCCGAATGACGGACGAGCCACCAGCAAAGGACAGCCACTGATGAGGATGCGGCGTACCACCCGGTGCCCGAGGCCGCTCGCCGCGGCGCTGCTCGCGGCGGTCTTCTCCCTCGCCGTCTCCGGCTGCGGCGGGGACGGTGGTGGCGGCGGCCAGGACGACAAGGGCGCCACGGCCGCGCCCGGCGCCCGGGACGCCACCGCGCCCGGGGAGCGCGCCGGGACCACCCCGGCGCCGCGGCCGACCGAGGTGATCGGCGAGGCGAAGGGCCCGCAGGACATCGCCGTCGCCCTCACCTCCGCGGTACGCGACTCCGGTGGCTTCGTCACCGTGCGGGGCACCGTGACCAACCACGGCGACACCTCCTACAACGCCTTCACCTGGCGTTCCAAGGAGACCGAACTGCACTCGCAGTCCTCCGTGTCCGGCGCCTCGCTGGTGGACCACGCGGGCCGCAAGCGGTATCTGATCCTCCGGGACACCGACGGGGAGTGCCTGTGCACCACCGGCCTGGTGGGGATCAAGCCGGGCGAGAGCCGCCCGTTCTTCGCCCAGTTCCCGGCCCCGCCCGACGGGGTGGCCAAGGTGGACTTCCAACTGCCCACCATGCCGTCCATCAGCATCGAGATCACCGGGTGAGCCGCCCGATGCCCCGGACTCCCGCACCCCGCCGCACCGCCGTGGCCGCGGTGGCCGCGGTGGTCGCCGCCGCCCTGCTGTCCGTCGCCGGTCCGCCCGCCCGCGCCGAGGACGGCCTGTCTCTTATACCCATCT
>NZ_SRID01000385.1 GCF_004684805.1 Streptomyces palmae | reverse complement strand
GCCGGGAGGCGGTCACGGGCGGGTGGGGTCGCGCGGCCAGGGTCGAGATCGACCGGCTCGGTCATGCCGTGCGGGTCGGGGGTGCCGCCGCGAACCCGGACCGGGAGGCGGTCAGGGGGCATGCATTCCACCTTCGCGCCGAGCTCGACCGGCTCGGCCGTCCCGCAGGAGCCCAGGGATGATCCCCGGGCCCCCGCCGGGAGGCGGTCACGCAGTGCCGGGGAGTTCCACCTTCGCGCCGAGCTCGACCAGCTTGGCCATGAAGTTCTCGTAGCCGCGGTTGATCAGGTCGATGCCATGCACCCGGGAGGTGCCCTGGGCGGCGAGGGCCGCGATCAGGTAGGAGAAGCCGCCGCGCAGGTCGGGGATGACCAGGTCGGCGCCCTGCAGCCGGGTGGGGCCGGAGACGACCGCCGAGTGCAGGAAGTTCCGCTGGCCGAAGCGGCACGCGGAGCCGCCCAGGCACTCGCGGTAGAGCTGGATGTGCGCGCCCATCTGGTTGAGCGCGGAGGTGAAGCCCAGCCGCGACTCGTACACCGTCTCGTGCACGATCGACAGCCCGGACGCCTGGGTCAGGGCGACCACCAGCGGCTGCTGCCAGTCGGTCTGGAAGCCGGGGTGGACGTCGGTCTCCAGGGCGATCGCGTTCAGCGGGCCGCCGGGGTGGTAGAAGCGGATGCCCTCGTCGTCGATGTCGAAGGCGCCGCCCACCTTGCGGTAGGTGTTGAGGAAGGTCATCATCTCGCGCTGGCTGGCGCCCCGCACGTAGACGCTGCCCTCGGTGGCCAGGGCCGCGCTCGCCCAGGAGGCCGCCTCCAGGCGGTCCGGCAGGGCGCGGTGGTTGTAGCCGCCGAGCTTGTCGACACCGGTGATCCGGATGGTCCGGTCGGTGTCCATGGAGATGATCGCGCCCATCTTCTGCAGCACGCAGATGAGGTCCTCGATCTCCGGCTCCACGGCCGCGTTGGAGAGTTCCGTCACACCCTCGGCGAGCACCGCGGTCAGCAGCACCTGCTCGGTGGAGCCGACCGAGGGGTACGGCAGCTGGATCTTGCAGCCGCGCAGCCGCTGCGGGGCCTCCAGATACTGGCCGTCGGCCCGCTTCTCGATGGTCGCGCCGAACTTCCGCAGCACGTCGAAGTGGAAGTCGATGGGCCGGCCGCCGATGTCGCAGCCGCCCAGACCGGGGATGAAGGCGTGGCCGAGACGGTGCAGCAGCGGGCCGCAGAAGAGGATCGGGATCCGCGAGGAACCGGCGTGCGCGTCGATGTCGGCGACATTGGCGCTTTCTACGCGCGTCGGGTCCAGCACCAGCTCACCGGGCTCGTCACCGGGGCGTACCGTCACGCCGTGCAGCTGCAGCAGGCCCCGCACCACCCGGACGTCGCGGATGTCGGGCACATTGCGCAGTCTGCTCGGCTCACTGCCGAGCAGCGCGGCGACCATGGCCTTGGGCACGAGGTTCTTCGCGCCGCGGACCCGGATCTCGCCCTCGAGCGGGGTGCCGCCGTGGACGATGAGTACGTCATCGATGCCAGTCATCTGGTCTCGCGTTTCTGGGATGGGCAGGGGCAGTGAAAAGGGTAATGGCCCCTCGGACCCCCTCCGGCAGGCCCGAGGGCCGCCCCGTGTACGCCATGGACGGTCCCGGGACTCTGCGTGTGTGTGCGGGTGCGCACGGTGATGTGCGCCGCCGCTGCTGTCGTACGCCCCACCCTGCTCTCGGGCAGGTGACCGCTTCCACTCCCCGTCCGGACCGGATATGCGGGATCATGTGGCCATGACCGAGGTGTCCTCGCTCACAGGACGGCTGCTCGTCGCGACCCCCGCGCTGGCGGACCCGAACTTCGACCGTGCCGTGGTGCTGCTCCTCGACCACGACGAGGAGGGCTCGCTCGGCGTGGTCCTCAACCGCCCCACCCCGGTGGTGGTCGGCGACATCCTGGAGTCCTGGGCCGGGCTGGCCGGGGAGCCGGGCGTCGTGTTCCAGGGCGGGCCGGTGTCCATGGACTCCGCGCTGGGCGTGGCCGTGGTGCCCGGCGAGGCCGAGTGGCCGCGGCTGGCGGACGGTGCCGCGGTGTCCACCGCCGAGGACGGGGCCGCCCAGGGCGCCGGGCCGCGCCCCGCCCGGACGGATCCGATCGGCTGGCGGCGGGTGCACGGCGCCATCGGGCTGGTGGACCTGGAGGCACCTCCGGAGCTGCTGGCCGCGGCCCTGGGCAGCCTGCGGATCTTCGCCGGGTACGCCGGGTGGGGCCCCGGGCAGCTGGAGGAGGAGCTGGCCGACGGTGCCTGGTACGTGGTCGAGTCGGAGCCCGGGGACGTGTCCTCGCCGGCCCCGGAGCGGCTGTGGCGGGCCGTACTGCGCCGGCAGCGCAGCGAGCTGGCGATGGTGGCCACCTATCCGGACGACCCGTCGCTGAACTGATCCGCCGTCCGGTGGGCGGACCGTGTACGGGAGGCGTGCCGGGGCCGCGTAGGAGCCGGTTCCGGGGGCGTGTCGCGGCGGGGCGGTGGCGGGGATCCCGGTGTTCGGCCTGGCGGGAGTGGCCAGGTGCGGAGTCCGGTGCGACCGGCTGACGGCCGGGTCCTGGCGGCCGGTCCGGCGGGGTGCGGCCGGGCAGCTGACCATGGCACGTGCCCGCCGGGCGGCCGAGGTGTCCGAGCCTCCGCACCTCCCGGGCCTGAGTACCCTTGGTCCGTATGAGCACTCTTGAGCCCGAGCGCGGGGCAGGTACGGGGACCCTCGTTGAGCCGACACCTCAGGTGTCGCACGGTGACGGAGACCACGAGCGCTTCGCCCATTACGTCCAGAAGGACAAGATCATGGAGAGCGCGCTCTCCGGATCCCCGGTCGTCGCCCTGTGCGGCAAGGTCTGGGTGCCGGGCCGGGACCCCAAGAAGTACCCGGTCTGCCCGATGTGCAAGGAGATCTACGAGGGCATGAGCCCCGCCGGAGACGACAAGGGCGGCAAGGGCGGCAAGGGCGGCAAGAAGTAGCCCCGGCTGGACAGCGCGGACACGCGTCCGACCACGGCGTACGGCAGGCGGCTGACGCGACGGCCGTACGGCTGACCCCGGCGGACATCCCGCTCCCCGCCCGTATCGGAGCCCGCACGGCGCGCCCGGTCCTTCACCCCGCAGGGGGACGGACCGGGCGCGCCGTGTCATGCGCGGGGGCGACGGCCGGACGGTCCGTACGGTCGGGCGGTGGCCCTCGCCCGGCGTAGGGGCCGGGCGCCCGTACGGGTCCGGCCCCGTGTGGGAGCGGGCCACGCCGCCCGGGCGCCGACGTGGAACGGCGCCCGCCGCACCCCGACTCGTCACCCGAACGCATACGGTCCGTTACGTACCGTCCGGTGTTTCCGCCGGTAGGGTCGGTCCATGAGCGGGGATGCAGGGGGTGCCGCGTGTGCGGACGCCCCGGCCAAGCGGGCGGCCTACCTGGTGTTCGGAGCCCGCGAGGTCGACGAGTCCGACGACCGGATCACGGCCTACTGCCAGTTCGAGAAGGACTGGGACGCCCAGCTGGAGAGCTGTGCTCGGCTGGCCGAGGAGCGCGGCTACCAGCCGGTCGGCAGCAGTGTCTTCTCGGTGACCCAGCCCTCCCTGGCGGGGGTGCTGGAGTGGGCCGACGACCCGGGGTGCGAGGTGGTGCTGGTCGCCAGCGACCACATCCTGCGGCGCCTCCAGGACGCCTGGCCGGACTGGGGCCGGGTGGTGGAGCGGTTGGCCGCCGCGGGCGCGGTGGTGGAGGCGGTGCCGTATCCGCAACCCGTCTACCCGGGCGAGGAGTTGCTGGCCGATCACCTGGTGGCCCAACGGGTCTGCTGACCGGTGCGCCCGGGGCGTGGCCAGGACATCCGCGCGCCCCGGACCGCGGCCCCTGTGGCCGTCAGCCCGCCGCCGGCTCGGCGCCCGGTGCGGTCCCGGGCGACAGCGGCTTGCGGAACCAGGCGACGTCCCAGAACTTCCCGAACTTCCGCCCGACCTCCTCCAGCACACCGGACGGCTGGAAGCCGAAGCGCAGGTGGAGCCGCTGCGAGGCCTCGTTGGGCAGGGTGATCCCGGCGATCGCCTGGTGGACGTCCTCCCCCTCCAGCACCGCGAAGAGCGCGCGGTACAGCAGGCTGCCGACACCCCGGCCCGCGTACTCGGGCGCCAGGTAGATGCTGGTCTCCACGGAGGTGTCGTACGCCTGCTTCGGGCGGAACGGGCTGCTGGTCGCGTAGCCAAGGATCTTCCCGTCCTCCTCGGCCACCAGCAGCCGGTGCCGGCCGTGGTCCGGGTGGGACATCAGCCAGGAGCGGCGCTGCTCGATGGTGAACGGCTCGATGTCGAAGGTGATCGTGGTCTCGGTGACGTAGTGGTTGTAGATCCGGGTCAGCTCCGCCAGATCGCCCTCCACACCTGGCCTGACCTGTATCTTCGTCGCCGTTCCGGGCAATGTGTCGCTCATGCGGCGACCGTAGCCAACGTGCGTTACGCCCCTGTTTCGGCGAAGGCCGCGATGTCCGCCGGCGCGGCGACCTCCGCGACGCCCGGAGCTTCGCGGCGCCCTGTCCCTGCCCCAGTCCCACGGAAGAGTCCTCGGCCTCCACGGTGAATCCGGGCCCTGCTCCGAGGTCGGCCCGGACCTCACGCCTTGACGAACTCCAGCAGATCCGCGTTGAGTTCGTCCCGATGGGTCACGAACAGGCCGTGGCCCGCGGTCGGGTACTCCTTCAGTGTGGCCCCCGGCACCAGCCGTACGGTACGGCGACCGGTCACATCGATCGGCGCCGAGGCGTCGACGGCCCCGTGCACCACCAGGGTCGGTATGCGGATGTCCCGCAGCGAGGCCCGGTGGTCGAAGTGGAACGTCGCCTCGAACAGCCGCTGGGTCGCCCACGGCGAGGCCGACATGCACTGGCGCAGCGTCCAGTCGATCAGCGAAGGCGAGACGTCGTGGCCCAGGTGGGTGGCGTACCAGACCTGCGCCTGGCGGCCGAACCACAGCGGCCGGTCGGTGCGGAACTGCTGGAGGTTGGCCTCCAGCACCGCCTCCGGCAGCCCCTCCGGGTTGTCCTCGGTGAGCTTCAGGAAGGGCAGCACGGCGGAGACGAACGCCACCCGCGCGATCCGCTCCTCCCCGTGCCGGGCCAGGTAGCGGGCCGCCTCCGCGCCGCCGGTCGAATGCCCCACCAGGGTCACGTTCCGCAGGTCCAGGTGGTTCAGCAGGGCCGCGATGTCATCGGCCGAGCTGTCCAGGTCGTAACCGGTCGAGGGCCGTTCCGAACGGCCGTGGCCGCGGCGGTCCAGGGTGATGCACCGGTATCCCCGCTCGGTGAAGAAGGGGATCTGGTACTCCCACATGTCGCTGTTCAGCGCCCAACTGGGCACGAACACGATCGGCTCGCCCTGCCCGTAGTCCTCGTATGCCAGGCGAGTGCCGTCGAACGTCTCGAAGAACATGGCTTCCCCTCGGGGTGTGCGGTGATCGTCTTCCAACGGGATCCAGTCTTCGGCAGCCGCGATCCAGGAGCCATTCCCTCCGAAGTAAGTGCGCGGCCGCCGCGCCGCTTGAGGCGTGGGCGGGCTGCCCGGGCCCCGGAGGATCGCGAGGCACGCGCCCCGCGCCCCCGCACCGCCCCCGCTAGGCCTCCTGGCCCACCGGGAGCAGGCCGCGCTCGGCGAACACCTTCTTGGCGGTGAAGGTGGCGTTCAGTGCCCTGGGCATGCCGCAGTAGACCGCCGAGTGCAGCAGGGCCTCCACGATCTGCTCCGGCGAAAGACCCACGTTCAGGGCGGCGTTCACATGCACCTCCAGCTGCGCCTCGCAGCCGCCGAGCGCGGTGAGCATGCCCAGGGTCACCAGCTGCCGGTCGCGCGGGGCGAGTCCGGGCCGGTCGTAGATGTCGCCGAACGCCCAGGCCACGACCTGGTGCCCGAGCTCGGGCGAGATGTCCGCGAGCGCGTCCACCACGCGCTGCCCGGCCTCTCCGTCCACCGCGTGCAGCACCTTCAGGCCGCGGTCGAAACGGTCCTGCCGGGTCTCGGCGGGGGCGGTGGGGGTCTGCTGGATGCTCTGGTCGTCGCTCATGGCGGAGACCGTAGGAGTTGGAGTGCTCTCCAAGTCAAACGGTGACGCGCGGGGTGAGCCGCGCATGCCGCCGTGAGACGCCGACACCGCCCGACCAGGCCCACAACGGGCCCGCCGCCGAGCCCCCTCCCGCTTCCGTGGCCGTACGGGGTGTGCCGAGTGGGCAGGCATGACCCCATGACGACGGACACAGGTCTGATCCCCGCGCCCCTGCGTATCCGGCACGTGTCGTCGGGTGGGGGCGGTGCCGGGTGTGTGCTCGATCGGGAGACCGGGTTGGAGGTGGGGCCCGGGGCCGAACGGGTCGCCGGGTGGTGGCGGGAGAGCGTGGGGGCCGCCACCGGGTTGCCGTTCGCGCCGTCCCAGGGGAG
>NZ_SRID01000384.1 GCF_004684805.1 Streptomyces palmae | reverse complement strand
GGCATGACGGGTTCGGGGGCCGGGCGGGGGCAGACGCCGTGGGAGGTATTCATCAGACCGCGGCGCGGTCTGTCCCATCAGCATGTGGGCTCGGTGCACGGCGCGGACGCCGACATGGCGCTGGCCAACGCGCGGGACCTGTACACCCGCCGCGGCGATCCGGTGTCCATCTGGGTGGTGCGCGCGGACGCGGTACGCGCCTCCTCGCCCGCCGAGAAGGGCCCGCTGTTCAGCAACGCGGCCGACAAGCCGTACCGCTATCCGGAGCACTATGTCGCGCTCCACGAGGGGGGCGTCCATGACGCCTAGCACCACCGGCCGGCCGGGCCGGGACCTGGCCGCGTACACCCTGCGGCTCGGCGACGACGCGCTGGTGCTGTGCCAGCGGCTGTGCGCCCTGGTGACCCGGGCGCCGACCATCGAGGAGGATCTGGCGCTCGCCAACATCGCGCTGGACCTGCTGGGACACGCCCGGACGCTGCTGGCCTACAGCGGCCGGCTGGACGGGACCGGGCGCTGCGAGGACGAGCTGGCCTATCTGAGGACCGAGCGGGAGTTCCGCAACGCCTTGCTGGTGGAGCTGGCGGACGGCGACTTCGGGGTGACGGTCGCCCGGCAGCTGGTGTACGCGCTCTACGGCGAGCTGCTCTACGCCGAGTTGGCGCGGTGCTCCGACGCCGAACTGGCCGGCTTCGCCGCCCGGGCCGCCAAGGACGTCGAGTACCACCGGATGCACGCGGCCCAGTGGACGGTGCGGTTGGGGTTGGGCACCGCGGAGAGCAGGGAGCGGATGCGGGCCGGGCTGGAACTGGTGTGGCCGTACGCCGCCGAGTTGTTCGAGACCGACGGGCTGGTGGAGCGGTTGGACGCGGCGGGGACCGCGGTGGCCCCGGCGCGGCTGCGGGACGCCTGGGAGCGGGAGGCGGCCGCGGTGCTGGCGGAGGCGGAGCTGGCCGTGCCGGCCGCCTCCTGGCAGGCGACCGGGGGCCGCTCGGGGGCGCACACCGAGGAGTTCGGCGCGCTGCTGGCGGAGTTCCAGTCGGTGTCCCGGCAGTACCCGGGAGGCACCTGGTGAGCGCCGTGCCGCCGCTGCCCGCCGAGCGGGTACGGGCCCGGGTCGGCGCGGTCCCGGACCCGGAGCTGCCCATGGTCACCCTGGCCGATCTGGGGATCGTGCGGGCGGTGCGGACGGCTGGGGACGGGGTGCTGGAGGTCGTCATCACCCCGACCTTCCTGGGCTGTCCGGCGCTGCCGGCGATCGAGGCGGACATCCGCGCGGTGCTGGCCGAGTGCGGCCATCCCGCGGGGCGGGTCCGCCAGGAGCTGTCGCCCGCCTGGAGCAGCGACTGGATCAGCGCCGAGGGGCGGCGGAAGCTGTCCGAACACGGCATCGTGCCCCCGGGGGATCCCCGAACGCCGCTGCCGGTGCGGCTGCGGCTCGGGCTCCGCTGCCCGCACTGCGGATCGGTGGCGACCCGGCCGCAGAGCCCCTTCGGGGCGACCCGCTGCCAGGCGGTCTGGGTGTGCGGCGCCTGCCGGGAGACCTTCGCCCAGCTGAAGGCGGTGTGACGGCCGTGGGGCCGACAACCATGACGAGCGAGAGCGGGAGCGGCACGGTGCCGGAGCCGGGCCGCGCCACCGGGTGGCACCGGCTGCGGGTGGCGGCGGTCCACCCGCTGACCGAGGAGGCGGTGGCCATCGGTCTGGAGGTTCCGACCGAGTTGGCGGGCACCTTCGCCCACCGCGCCGGCCAGCATGTGACGGTGCGGCACGTACTGGCCGGGCGGGAGATACGCCGCAGCTACTCGGTCTGCCCGCCGCCAGGCCGGGCCGGTGAGCTGCGGCTGGTGGTCAAGCGGCTGGGGCCCGACGGGTTCGGCGCGTACGCCACCGACCGGCTGGCCGCCGGCGACGAGCTGGAACTGGCGCCGCCCACCGGCGACTTCGGACTGGCGGACCGGCCGGGGGCGCACCATGTGATGGTCGCCGGCGGCAGCGGCATCACCCCGCTGCACTCGATGGCGGCGGCCGCGCTGCGCCGGGATCCGGACTGCCGGGTCTCGCTGGTCTACTCCAACCGGACGGCGCGATCGACGCTGCTCGCCGACGAGCTGGCCGATCTCAAGGACGCCCACCCGGCCCGGTTCTTCGCGCTGTACGTCCTGACCCGGGAGACCCGGGAGGCGGAGCTGCTGTCCGGCCGGATGGACGGCGACCGGCTGCCGAGGCTGCTGGCGCTGCTGGGCGCCGCTCCCGGCGAGCGCACCCGTTTCTATCTGTGCGGGCCCTGGGGGCTGCTCGACGGGGCCCGCCGGGCGCTCGCGGCGTGCGGCGCGGACCCCTCCCGGGTGCGGTTCGAGCTGTTCACGGCCGGCGGCGAACCGGCGGAGCGCCCGGCTCCGCGAGGCGCCGAGGCAGGCGGGCGAGGCGAGCGGATCACCGCGCGGCTGTGGGGCCGTACCACGGTGTCCGCCATGGAGGCCGGGGACCAGGTGGTGCTGGACGCCGTGCTGCGGGCCCGGCCGGAGACCCCGTACTCCTGCCGGGACGGGCTGTGCGGCGCCTGCCGGGCCAAGGTGGTCTCCGGGTCGGTGGCGATGGGTCGCCAGTACGCGCTGGGCGAGCCGGAGTTGGCGGCGGGCTACACCCTGACCTGCCGCGCCCGGCCGCAGTCCCAGGACGTCGGACTGGACTTCGACGCCTGAGCCCGCTCCACCGCGACGCGAGAGCAATCGTCTACCAGAGCTACCGGAGGAGACATCATGACCGACAGCCTTCCCCCCTGCCCTGCCACGGCCGCGCCGGCCGGCGGCTCCGCCGAGGACGAGTCGCTGCTGAAGTTCCACGGCCCGCCTCCCTACGAGGGCTATGTGCGCGCCTCCGCGCTGACCTCGCTCCAGCATCCGCTGACCGCCGATCCGCACGAGATGGGGTTCCTGGTCACCACCCAGGTGATGGAGCTGTGGTTCGCGCTGATCGCCCACGAGTGGCGGGCCGCCCGGGACGCCCTGTCCAAGGACGACCTGGAGCGGGCCATGGACGCCCTGCGTCGCAGCCGGCGTGCGCACCAGGCGCTCAACGCCTCCTGGCGGCCGCTGGCCGCGCTGACTCCCGCGCAGTTCAACGGCTTCCGCGAGGCGTTCGGCCAGGCTTCCGGATTCCAGTCGGCCGGCTACCGCCATCTGGAGTTCCTGCTCGGCGACCGCTCGCGCTCGCTGGCCCAGCCCCACCGGGGGCATCCGCCGGTGTACGCGGCGCTGGAGGACGCGCTGACCCAGCCGTCGCTCTACGACGAGGTGCTGCGCTATCTGCACCGCTGCGGCATGCCGGTGCCCGAGCCGGTGCTGGAGCGGGACGTGACCCAGGCGTACCAGGCCGATGCCCGGGTGGTGGAGGTGTGGCGGCGCGTCTACGCCGGGCCGCAGCACGATCCGCTGGTGGCCCTGGGCGAGGTCCTCACCGACCTGGCCGAGCTGGTGCTGCGCTGGCGGTCCGACCATCTGCTGGCGACCCGCCGGGCGATGGGCGGCAAGACGGGCAGTGCCGGCACCCCGGGCGTGGTGTGGCTGGAGCGGCGCGCCGCCCGCCCGGTCTTCCCCGAGCTGTGGACGGCGCGCGGACATGTCTAGGCAGGTCTCCGCGTTCGCGGCCGAGGAGGAGCGCCGGGTGCTGAGCCTGCGGCCGGTGCTGGCGCCGGTCCACCGCGCGTACGGACCGCATCCGAACCAGGTGTACGACCTGTGGCCGGCCGAGGATCCGCACGCCCCGCTGGTGATGCTGCTGCACGGCGGCTACTGGCGGTACGACCGGATGCATCTGACGCCGTTCGCCGCCCATCTGGCGCGGCAGGGCTTCACCACGGTGCTGCCGGGGTTCCGCCTCTCGGGCGGGGCGGGCGGCTACCCGGCCACCTTCGACGACATCGCGCTGGCGGTGGACACCATCCCGGGCGGCCGCCCCTTCGTGCTGGCGGGCCACTGCTCGGGCGGCCATCTCGCGCTGTGGGCCGGTGCCCGCGGGCTGCTGCCGGCCGACTCGCCGTGGTACACCGAGCGGCTGCCGACCGCGGTGCTGGGCCTGGCGCCGCTCACCGATCTGGCCGCGACCATCCGCGAGGACCTGAGCGAGGGGGCGGCGCTGCAACTGCTCGGCGGCCCCGAGCTGGTCGCGGACCGGTTGCCGCTGGTGGATCCGCTCACCCTGCTGCGCGGCCGGGGCCGCACGGGCGTGCGCACCGTGCTGCTGCACGGCACCGAGGACTCCGAGGTGCCGCTGGAGCAGTTCGCCGACTACGCCGCCGCACACCCCGAGGCCGAGGTCGTCACCCTGCCGGGGGTGGGCCACTACACCCTGATCGAACCGGGTTCGGAGCCCAGCCGGGCGGTGGTCGACCTGCTGCACCGGCTGAGCCGGCCGTGGCGGGACGTACCGACCCCCGTGTGCCCCTGAAGGAGAGGATCCCGCGGTGACCCCCGCCCCCTTTGCCCACGACGCCCTGCCGGCCCGGGCGGCGGCGCTGGACGCCGCCGATCCGCTGGCCGCGCTGCGCGAGCGCTTCCTGCTGCCCAAGGGCGTGGTCTATCTGGACGGCAACTCGCTCGGCGCGCTGCCGGCCGCGGTGCCGCCGGTGCTGGCGGACGCCGTGGAGCGGCAGTGGGGCACCGATCTGATCCGGTCCTGGAACGACAACTCCTGGTGGCAGGCGCCGCTGCGGGTGGGGGACGCGATCGGGCGGCTGATCGGTGCGGCGCCGGGCCAGACCCTGGCCGGAGACTCCACCAGTGTGCAGCTGTTCAACGCGCTGGGGGCCGCGGCACGGCTGCGTCCGGGCCGTCCGCTGCTGCTGACCGATCCGGCGCACTTCCCCACCGACCAGTACGTCGCGGACGCGGTGGCCCGGCTGTTCGGCCTCCAGGTCCTGCGGGTGCCCGCCGGCGACCTGCCGCGGCTGCTGGCCGCCGAGGGCGATCGGGTGGCGGTGGCCGGGTACTCCCCGGTGGACTACCGCACCGGGGAGCTGTACGACATGGCCGCCGTCACCGGCGCCGTCCAGCGGGCCGGCGGGCTGATGCTGTGGGACCTGTGCCACGCGGCGGGGGCGCTTCCGCTCCGACTTGACGAGCTGGGTGTGGACCTGGCCGTGGGCTGCGGCTACAAGTACCTCAGCGGCGGGCCGGGCGCGCCGGCCTTCCTCTATGTGGCCACGCGCCATCAGGCCGCCTTCGACCAGCCGCTCACCGGTTGGAACGGACATGCCGAGCCGTTCGGGCTGAGTGGCGGCTACACCCCGGCCCCGGGGGTGGGGCGGGCCCGGATCGGCACCCCGCCGATCCTCTCGCTGCTGGCGCTGGAGGCCGCGCTGACCGCCTTCGACGGGGTGGACATGGCGCGGCTGCGGGCCAAGAGCCTCTCGCTGACCGGGTTCTTCCTGGACTGCGCCGACACCCTGCTGGCCGGGCTGGGGTTCACCGCGGTCACCCCGCGCGCCCCGCACCGGCGCGGCAGCCAGGCGGTGCTGCGGCACCCGGACGCCTACGCGCTGGTGCGGGCGCTGGCCGAACAGGAGGTGATCGGCGATATGCGGGCCCCGGATCTGCTGCGCTTCGGGGTCAACGCGCTGTACCTCTCGCACCAGGACGTGCTGGTGGCGGTCCGCACCCTGCGCGAGGTCGTGCTGGACGGCAGCCATCGGCAGCCGCGCTTCCAGCAGCGCGAGACGGTCACCTGAGGCGCGGATGCCCGGCGCGCCCCGGGTCAACTCGCGCCGACCAGTGCCTCGGCCACGCTGGTGCGGGCGTAGAGCACCACCCGGCCGGCCCGGTGCGCACTGACCAGGCCGGCCGCGCGCAGCGCCGACAGATGCTGGGAGACCCCGCCGGCGGTCAGCCCGATCCGGTGGGCCAGGTCGGTGGTGGAGGCGGGGGTGGTCAGTTCGGCCAGCAGCAGCGCGCGGGTGCGGCCGAGCACCCCGGCCAGGGCGTCGGAGCAGGGTTGGGGGCGCTGCTGCCACAGGGTGCCGATGCCGCGCGGCGGATAGCGCAGCACGGGCTGCTGCTCGCTGCCGCAGAGGTTGGAGAAGATCCGCGGCCAGACGAACACCGAGGGCGTCAGCAGCAGTCCCCGGCCGTCGAGTCGGCGTGTCCCCGGGGTGCGGCGGCGGGTCAGTTGCAGGGTGCCGGCGTCCCAGCGGAGCCGGGGGTCCAGGTCATGGAAGAGGCGCCGGGTGCCGCCCTCGGCGAAGTGGGTGGCCCGGTGCAGGATGTCCCCCTCCAGCAGGGTGCGGATGCGCGGCCAGTACGGTGCGAGCGCCACCTCCCAGTAGGCGGCGATCACCTCGACCAGCCGGTCCAGGCCGCGTTCGGGGTCGGCGCGGAGGGCGGCGACGCCCTGCTGGGCACCGGTGGCGGTGGTGCGCAGCCGCTCGACGGGGGTGGCGCGCAGGGTGGCCAGCTCCACCTCCAGGGCGG
>NZ_SRID01000383.1 GCF_004684805.1 Streptomyces palmae | reverse complement strand
GGGATGAGGCACGGGCGTGGTGGCGTGCGGGGGGACGGGTTGAGGCACGGGCGTGGTGGCGTGTTCGGGTACGGGCGGTACCGCCGCCGTGGTCCGTGCCGTGGGTCCCAGACCGGCCCCCTGAGTCATCGACCCCTCCACCATCGCGCCGCCGTGCACCTTGAGGACCGTGCCTGGTCGAGGGCGGTCCGCGGTGTCGTCCGCCCATCATAGGAACGACGGTCGGGGCTTGTGACGCACCAGGGTGCCGTCAATCGGGGCGAGGCTCCACTCTGCCGGCTGTTTATCCCGGTTTTCTCCTGAATCGACCCGGACGGAGCGCCGGGTCGGCGTGCCGATCGGCGCGGTGTTCGGTCCGCGGAGGGCCCGCGTGGCGTACCGATCAGGCGTTGTCCGGCCCCCTGACGAGACCGGTACGGCATGCCGATCGGGCCGCCCTCAGCGCCCGGTGGGGCCGCGGGGCGGGCTGATCGTGGTGCGCGGCGGCCGTCGTTGGGAGGAGGTCCGCACCATCAACTCCGTTGGTATGACCTGCTCCACCGGCCGCCCCGCGTCGAGTCCCTCGATGGCGTCGATCAGCAGCTGGACCACCGCGGTGCCGATCCGGCGGGGCTTGAGCGAGAGGGTGGTGATGGGCGGGTCGGTGGCCGCGTACACCGCGGACTCGCTGCAGCAGACCAGCAGCAGGTCGTCGGGGACGCGCAGCCCGTAGCGGCGGGCGGCGGCGAGCAGGTCGGTCCCGTTGGGGTCGAAGAGCCCGTACACGGCGTCCGGGCGGTCCGGGCGGGCCAGCAGCCGGTCGGCCGCCACCGCCCCGGCGTACGGGTCGTGGGCCGGGTACTTCTCGTACACCGGGTCCTGGCCGGTCCGCCGGCACCAGTCGAGGTACGCGGAGGTGGACAGCCGGGTGTAGGTGTCGGTGGTGGTCCCGGTGAGCAGTCCGATGCGCCGGGCGCCGGCCTCGGAGAGGTGGTCCAGGAGGTCGGTCACGGCCGCCTCGTGGTCGTTGTCCACCCATGCGGTGACCGGCAGGGTGCCGGCCGGGCGCCCGTCGCTGACCACCGGGATGCCCTGCCGGAGCAGCTCGGTGACGACCGGGTCCTGGTCGGAGGGGTCGATCACCACGGTGCCGTCCAGGGCGACGTTGGACCAGACGTCGTGCCGCGAGGTGGCGGGCAGGATGACCAGCGCGTAGCCGCGGGCGAGGGCGGCCGAGGTGGCGGCGCGCGCCATCTCGGCGAAGTAGGCGAACTCGGTGAAGGTGAAAGGTTCATCCCCGTAGGTGGTCACGGTCAGGCCGATCAGGCCGGACTTGCCGGTGCGGAGGGTGCGGGCGGCGGCGGAGGGGCGGTAGCCCAGCCGGTCGGCGACCTCGCGGACATGGCGCCGGGTGGCGTCCGGTAACCGGCCCTTGCCGTTGAGCGCGTCGGAGACGGTCGTGATCGATACCCCGGCCGCGGCGGCCACGTCACGGATGCCCGCACGCCCCAACCGGCGGCCGGTCGGTCCGCTCACCTGGTGCTTACCTGCTGCTGTCATGGCGTGCCGATAGTAGGGCTCAGGCGACCCGACTGCGGGGTACTCGGAAAGCCGGTTGGAAGGCACGATTCTGCAAGTCTCAACCCCTCGAAAAACCTTGGAAATAAAGGCAGTTGGGGCTCTTGGTATGCCTCTCTAGGAGTCTGGCATATGTACACCTGGCGATTGGTTGATGTTTCGAAGAGGTCTCAACTCACCTGCACGGGGGATGCGCGCCACGGCGCCCGCCACCAGCGCACAGGTTCCGCCAAGCGCCCCAGGTGTGATCACCGACGGGTGGGCGGGCCGTGAACCGTTCCCGGGCCGCGGAGAAAAAACAGGTTCTTACCGCGGCCGGTGAATCCTCTTATGGTGTGCAGTATTGATGCGATCGGACTGGTCGAGGAGGACCCGCGGTGTCTGAGAACAGCCCCAAGCTGCGTGCTGCCCTGGATGGTATTCCCACCTACAAGCCCGGGAAGCCCGCCGCAGCGGGCGGTCCGGCTGCCTACAAGCTGTCCTCCAACGAGAACCCCTACCCCCCGCTGCCGGGGGTGCTGGAGAGCGCCACCCGCGCGGCCGGCGCCTTCAACCGGTACCCCGACATGGCGTGCACCGGGCTGATGAACGAGCTCTCCGAGCGCTTCGAGGTGCCGCTGGGCCACCTGGCCACCGGAACCGGTTCGGTCGGTGTCGCCCAGCAGCTGGTGCAGGCGACCTCCGGCCCGGGTGACGAGGTGGTCTACGCCTGGCGTTCCTTCGAGGCCTACCCGATCATCACCCAGGTCTCGGGTGCCACCTCGGTGCAGGTGCCGCTGGACCGGGACGAGGTCCACGATCTGGACGCGATGGCCGCCGCGATCACCGACCGGACCCGCCTGGTCTTCGTCTGCAACCCCAACAACCCCACCGGCACCGTGGTTCGCCGTGCCGAGCTGGAGCGCTTCCTGGACCGGGTGCCCTCCGACGTCCTGGTGGTGCTGGACGAGGCGTACAAGGAGTTCATCCGGGACGAGCGGGTGCCGGACGGCATCGAGATCTACCGCGACCGGCCGAACGTCTGCGTGCTGCGCACCTTCTCCAAGGCCTACGGCCTGGCCGGCCTGCGGGTGGGGTTCGCGGTGGCGCACGAGCCGGTGGCCGCCGCGCTGCGCAAGACCGCGGTGCCCTTCGGCGTGAGCCAGCTGGCGCAGGAGGCGGCGGTGGCCTCGCTGCGCAGTGAGGACGCGCTGCGTGAGCGGGTCGAGGCGCTGGTCGCCGAGCGGACCCGGGTCCGGGAGGCGCTGCTGGCACAGGGCTGGACGGTGCCGGAGTCCCAGGCGAACTTCGTCTGGATGCGGCTGGGGGACCGTACCCAGGACTTCGCCGCGGCCTGCGAGCGGGCGGGCGTGATCGTCCGGCCGTACGGGGACGAGGGCGTACGGACCACCATCGGCGAGGTGGAGGCCAACGACCTGTTCCTGCGGGCGGCGGAGGAGTTCCGCAAGGCCCTGTAACCCGGCGGATCACGGCGCCGGACGGTGCGGAAACGATGTTTCGGCGCGGTCCGGCGCCGTCGTGTGGAAACGGGTGGGAGGCGACCGGGCGCCGGTGCGCGGCATGCCCCCGTCGGCGGCCGTCGAGCCGGGTGAAGATCATCAAAGGGGCGGGCGCCGGCAAACCGGCCGGAGCCGCCCAATCGGCGCGAGCCCCGCGCGCGTCCTCAAACCGGAGCGAACCCTCAAAAGGGATACTTTCTCACAGCTGACCGTGTTCGCCCCCGCCTGCCCCCCGGTAGAAGGGGGCAAACGCATATGAGCCATAATTTTTCTTGTGAATGTGAACGCGTTCACAAGCTCTGTGTTTCGTATCGGTTTGTGGCGATGTGAGGCGGAGGGTTCCGCGGCTTGGACCGCGGTGCGAGCACGACGGTAAGGAGATCGACCGTGGATCTGGCTCTGGCGCCGGAGACGCTGGCCCGCTGGCAGTTCGGCATTACCACCGTCTACCACTTCCTGTTCGTACCCCTGACCATCAGCCTGGCGGCCTTCACCGCCGGGATGGAGACGGCCTGGGTCCGGACGGGCAAGGAGAAGTACTTCCACGCCACGAAGTTCTGGGGGAAGCTTTTCCTGATCAACATCGCGATGGGGGTGGTCACCGGCATCGTGCAGGAGTTCCAGTTCGGCATGAACTGGTCGGACTACTCCCGCTTCGTCGGTGATGTCTTCGGCGCCCCGCTCGCGATGGAGGCACTGATCGCCTTCTTCTTCGAGTCCACCTTCATCGGCCTGTGGATCTTCGGCTGGGACCGGCTGCCGAAGCGGATCCACTGCGCCTGCATCTGGATCGTCGCCTTCGGCACGGTGCTCTCCTCCTACTTCATCCTGGCCGCCAACTCCTGGATGCAGCACCCGGTCGGCTACACCATCGACAAGGCCACCGGCAAGGCCCGGCTCACCGACATCGGGGCGGTGCTCACCCAGAACACCACCCTGGTCCAGGTCTTCCACACCCTCACCGCCGCCTTCCTGACCGGTGCCGCGTTCGTAATCGGCATCGCCTCCTTCCACCTGTGGCGCGCCAAGCGGGCCCAGCTGCGCGGCGAGCGGACCGGGCCGGAGCAGCGCCGGCGGATCGGCGTGATGCGCTCCTCACTCCGGGCCGGGCTGGTGATCGCGGTGATCGCCGGCATGGGCACCGCCATCAGCGGCGACGAGCTCGGCAAGGTGATGTTCGAGCAGCAGCCGATGAAGATGGCCGCCGCCGAGGCGCTGTGGGACACCGAGGCCCCGGCCCCGTTCTCGGTCTTCGCGGTCGGCGATGTGAGCGAGGGGCGCAACGACGTCGAACTGGAGATACCCGGCGTCCTCTCCTTCCTGGCGCACAACAACTTCAGCGACGCGGTGCCCGGCATCAACGACATCGCCGCCCGTGAGGCCAAGCTCTACGGCGGCCAGCCGGAGGACTACATCCCCAGCATCTTCATGACCTTCTGGGGCTTCCGGCTGATGATCGGCTTCGGGATGACCTCCTTCGTCGCCGGACTGGTCGGACTGTGGACCACCCGCCGCAAGTTCTGGGTGGCCCCGGAGTTCCGGACCGGCGGCTACGAGGTGCCGCGGCTGATGCTGACCTCGCGCCGTGAGCTGAACCCCTTCCTCACCGGATGGGCCTGGCGGCTGGGCATCCTCACCATGGGCTTCCCGCTGGTCGCCAACTCCTTCGGCTGGATCTTCACCGAGATGGGCCGCCAGCCCTGGGCCGTCTACGGCCTGATGACCACCCGCGACGCGGTCTCCCCGGGGGTGAGCACCACCGAAGTGCTGATCTCCATGGGCGTGTTCACCCTGCTCTACGGGGTGCTCGCGGTGGTCGAGGTGCGGCTGATGGCCAAGTACGCCAAGGCCGGCCCCGATGTGGACGAACGGCCTCCGAGCAGCGACCCCAGGCTGCGGCTGCCCTCCACAGGGCCGGGCGGGACCGGAGGCCGGGGGAAGGACCCGCACGCGGGACCGGACGGCCAAGCCGCCGACGCCGATGCCGCCGATGCCGCCGAAGACACCGACAAGCCGCTGACCTTCGCGTACTGACAGCCGGAGAGGAGACCCACGGCCATGCACCTGCACGACGTCTGGTTCCTGCTGATCGCGGTCCTGTGGACCGGCTACTTCTTCCTGGAGGGCTTCGACTTCGGCATCGGCGTACTCACCCGGCTGCTGGCCCGGGACCGTACCGAGCGCCGGGTCCTGATCAACACCATCGGCCCGGTCTGGGACGCCAACGAGGTCTGGCTGCTCACCGCCGGCGGGGCGACCTTCGCCGCCTTCCCCGACTGGTACGCCACCCTCTTCAGCGGGTTCTACCTGCCGCTGCTGGTCATCCTGGTCTGCCTGATCCTGCGCGGCGTGGCCTTCGAGTACCGGCACAAGCGGTCCGAGGAGCGCTGGCAGCGCAACTGGGAGCAGGCGATCTTCTGGTGCTCCCTGATCCCCGCCTTCCTGTGGGGGGTGGCCTTCGCCAACATGGTGCGCGGGGTGCCGATCGGCCCGGACAAGAACTACGCCGGCGACCTGCTGGACCTGCTCAACCCGTACGCACTGCTCGGCGGGGCGCTCACCCTGGTGCTGTTCACCTTCCACGGCGCGGTGTTCGCGGCGCTCAAGACGGTCGGCGACATCCGGGTACGGGCCCGGCGGCAGGCAGCGGTGCTGGGCCTGGCCACGGTGGTGCTGGCGGTGCCCTTCCTCGGCTGGACCCAGGCCGACAGCGGCAACGCGCGCTTCCTGGGTGCCTGCGCCGCCGCGGTGCTCGCCCTGCTGGGCGCCCTGCTGATGAACGCCCGCGGCCGGGAGGGCTGGGCCTTCGCGCTCTCCGGCGTCACCGTCGCCGCGCTGGTCGCCGGGCTCTTCCTGGCCCTGTTCCCCGATGTGATGCCGTCCTCGCTGGACCCCCGGTGGAGCCTCACCGCGCAGGACGCGGCGTCCAGCCCGTACACGCTGAAGATCATGACCTGGGTGGCGGCCCTGATGACCCCGCTGGTGCTGGCGTACCAGGCGTGGACGTACTGGGTGTTCCGCAAGCGGATCGGCACCCAGCACATCCCGGTCGGGCACTGAGGAGAGCGCGCGGTGAAGCCCGTCGACCCCCGCCTGCTCCGCCACGCCCGGGCCACCCGCGGCTTCATCGCCGCGTCGGTGGCCCTCGGGCTGGTCGGCGCCGGCCTCGTGATCGCCCAGGCCACGCTGATCGCCGAGGTGGTGGTGGACGCGTTCCGCCCCCGCCCCGGCGGCTCCGCCCTCGGGGCGGGGGTGGACGAGCTGACCGGTCCGCTGCTGCTGCTGGCCGCGGTGGCGGTCGGCCGCGCGGCCGTCTCCTGGCTGACCGAACTCGCCGCCCACCGGGCCGCGGCGACGGTCAAGTCCCAGCTGCGGGAGCGGCTGGTGGCCCATGCCGCGGGCGGGGGTACGGGCGC
>NZ_SRID01000382.1 GCF_004684805.1 Streptomyces palmae | reverse complement strand
GCAGGGCCGGGGGGGCCGGGGGGGCCGGGCTTTCCCGGCGGGCAGGTCCGCGGGCAGTCGCCCTTTCCGCTGTTGCCGTCAATGCCGCTGGCCATCGCCTGGGCAGTCGAGGCGGCTCCCGTCAGCAGCACCGCAGCCAGAACCGGTACGGCAGTACGCCCTAGAAGGGTCGTGTTTTTCCGTCTCATTCCGTCCTCCGTGAACTGTTCGGCTGCCGGCTTCTCACTTGTGCATCGAGTATATGTAAATACGGATGAATCGTTAGGAAATGCTCGGGTGTGGCGCATCATCATGTTCAAGCGGTTTCTCCGATATGAGACACCTTTGGGGTCGCCCGGGATCGGGGGAGGCCGACACGCCGAGGTTCACACGGTCCCGAAAGTCCCTCGACCCGTGTGTGGACGGCGGAGCGTGTGACACCGCCGCGCTTTCTCAGCCGATGGCGACGACACGCGCCCACGGTGGCGGGGAGTCCGGGACGTAGTCGGGATCCTCCTCATCCACGGCCAGGGAAGGACGGGGGAAGAGACCGACGACCGTGCGACAGGGAGGCTGCGAGGAGGGCCACGGTGTCTGGCCGTCCGTCAGGGCGACGATCACGTCCGGGCGCCGCTGGGAGCGGAGTGCCTGGGCGAAGCCGGAGCGCAGATCCGTTCCCCCGCCGCCGAGCAGTTCGATGTTCTCGGCGCGGCAGAGCGGGACGGCGACCCCGGCCGCCGCGTCGCAGGAGATCACCGAGACCAGGTCGCGCCGCCCGCCCACCGCCCGCGAGATCGCCGCCACCTCCAGCAGCGCGCTGCCCAGCTCGGCATCGCTCACCGACCCTGAGGTGTCGATCACCACGCAGACCAGGGGCGGCGTACGGCGCAGGCTCGGCAGCAGCACCCCCGGGACACCGGCCGAGCGCCGAGACGGACGCCGGTAGCTGTGGTTCTCGCCCGCCCCCGGCGCGGCCGCCGCGGAGCGGACCGCCGCCCCCAGCAACTGCCGCCACGGCTGCGGCGGATGGAACGCCTCGTCCGCCCATCGGCGCCATCCTTCCGGGGCGCCGCCCGGTCGGCCCTTGATCCCCTCCGCGACCCGGAAGCGGACCGCGTCCCGCTGCTGCCTGCTGAGCCGGTGCGCCCCGTCGGGCCCCAGCTCCCAGGGCCGGTCCTGCCCGTCGGCACCGCTGCCGCAGTCCAGCCAGGCCAGGTCCGCCGCGAGCCCGGACATCGAGGCCGTCCGCAGGTACTCCTCCATCAGCAGCCCGTCGGGCAGACGCAGCAGGGACGGCAGCGCCGCACCGGCAGGCAGGGGAAGACCGTCACCGTAGATGTCGTCGTTGATCTCGAAGTCGGCGGCGATGTTCCGGCGCAGCCTCGCCCAGCCTTCGCCCGGGGAGCCCCCCCGTCTCGCTTCGCTCGCCCGGCCCGTGCTCCTCGTGCTCCCGCGCGTACCGCTCGCCCCGCCCGTGGTGGTCCCGGAGCAGATGGGAGACCTCGTGCACCCACACACCCGCCAGCTCCTCCACCGGGGTGCGCGCCACGAAGCCGGGGGAGACATAGCAGCGCCAGTACGCGTCCACCGCCATCGTCGGCACCGACCGGTCCTCCACCACGTGCAGTGCGAAGAGCGCGTCGGCCAGGTAGGGGCGGACCTTCACCGCGTGCAGGCGGGCGGCCAGCAACTTCTCCATGTCCAGCGGGAGACCGGGCGGGTGGAGCGGACCGCCGGAGTCGGCCGGTGGCCCCGGCACCGCGGGCCGCAGCCGGCGCGGCGGCGCGGGCCGGGGGATCGGGCGCTTGGCGGCCCCCGTCATCGGCACGCCTCCGCCGCACGCCCGGCCTCGGCCGCCGCCGCCCGCGCCACCGACCGGTCCGCCCGCCGGGCGAGACCGACCACCCCGGCCAGCCGCTCCACCGCCTCGGGTACCTCCCAGTCGTCGCGCCGCAGCGCGGCCAGCGCCGTGGCCGGGGCGACCAGCAGATCAGGGGGGCCGGTCTCCAGCGCCCGGACCAGCACCGCCCAGCCCGCCTCCCACCGCTCCCGCTCCGGCCGCGCCCCGACGGCCGCCACCACCGCCTCCAGCGCGGCCTGACGTAGATCGCCCCGCACCGGCAGCTCGGCGGAGGCCGGATCGGCCAGCAGCGACTCCGGGTTCGGCAGGTCCATCCGGTCCAGATGGGCGAGGAGTTCGAGCCCCGGACCGTCCCCCACCGCACCCCGTACCAGCAGCGCCAGCACCTCCCGGGATACGGAGGCCGCCGTGCCGAAGGCCAGCAGGGTCAACGCGGCCTCCCAGCTCCGGGGCGAGGGCCAGGCGCCACCGCGCCGTGTCTCGGTGCTCGGCAGCCGGTGGATCAGCGTCGGCCGGGCTTCCAGGAAGCCGCAGACCGCGCGCCGGGCGAAGGCCACCGCCTCCGGCAGCCGCTCCGGCGCCAGCCGGGGCAGTTCCGCCCGGGGCCAGACCCCGCCCAGTCCGCGCACCACCACCTCCCGGTCGTGCACCCAGTGCAGATGCACGAACCGGTTGGCCAGCGGCGGGCTCAGCTCCCACCCGTCCGCCGCCGACGCGCGCGGATTGGCAGCGGCCACGATCCGTACCCCCGGCGGTAGTTGCAGCGCACCGACCCTGCGCTCCAGGACGACCCGGAGCAGCGCGGCCTGGACGGCCGGGGTGGCGGTGGAGAGCTCGTCCAGGAAGAGCAGCCCCCGCCCGGCCGCCACGAGCTCCACGGCCCACTGCGGCGGTGCCATCGGCACCCCTCGCACCGCGGGGTCGTCGCCGACGATGGGCAGCCCGGAGAAGTCGGACGGCTCGTGGACGCTGGCGATCACGGTTGTCAGCGGCAGGTCGAGTGAGGCGGCGAGCTGCGTCAGGGCCGCGGTCTTCCCGATGCCCGGCTCGCCCCAGAGCAGTACGGGCAGGTCGGCCGCGACGGCCAGGGTGAGCGCTT
The DNA here is from genome assembly GCF_004684805.1 of Streptomyces palmae. Taxonomy (GTDB): domain Bacteria; phylum Actinomycetota; class Actinomycetes; order Streptomycetales; family Streptomycetaceae; genus Streptomyces; species Streptomyces palmae. The sequence goes on along the minus strand of NZ_SRID01000382.1, from coordinate 3,536 downwards.
CGAGCTGCTCGTCGGGGCGTTGCTCGGTGGTGGTCGTCCGCAGCAGGGCCAGGAGGCTGTCGGCGAGGGCGAGGTGGGTGCCGGTCCCGGACGTGCCGGCGGGAGTGGGCGCGGGGGCACCGGCAGCCGGGACCGGGGTGGGCAGGAGGGCGGCGCGGGTCATGGGCATCACCTGAGCTGGAATGAGGGGACGAGACAGCCCGTCCCGGACGTCATGGAGGCGTGCGGTGCTGATTGCGCGGTAGGGGAAGGAGGCTTCGGTGGGGGAGCCGGTCAGCGGATCAGGCCGGTCCGCGGCCGGGCCAGGTTGCTCCGCTTGGGGCGTACAGCGAGCGGTGTACGGCGATTGAGCCGGGGACGGCGGCCCGTCTCGGAGGCCGCATCGGCACCTGGATGCATGGCGACCAGCCCAGAGCGGAAGAGCCCGTGGTCGATGCGCTGGGCCGCGGCTGACTCCAGTACCTCCCGCAGCGGCCCGTCACGCAGCATCGCACCGGGACCGAGCAGCCCCTCGACCACGGCCAGCGCCCCGGCGACGTCACCGTGTCCGAGCCGCTCCCGCACCGCGGGCAGTGCCTCCGGGGTGCGGTGCACCGCGTCGATCGCCCGCAGACAGGGCAGCGCCGGCCCGCCGAGCGCCACCAGCAGCTCCTCGCGGCGCAGTTGGGCCGGGTCGTGATCGATCGCGGTCAGCACCCCGTCCCGCAGCGCGATCCGGTGGACCTCGCCCCGGCACTCCACTCGGTGCGGATCGCCGGGGCCGGGGCCGGGGTCAGGGCCGGCCACCGGCGCGGAGCCGGACGCCGCCAGTGCCATGGCGACGAGCGGATGCAGCCGCTCAGCCGCGACCAGCCCGGCCAGCAGCAGTTCCAGATCCGGAAGGACCCGGGTCGCCGCCTCAGGTAGCACCGGAAGCGCCGCGACCTCCTGCCGCGGCAGGGCCTCCCGCAGCGGCCGGAAGGTCGGGGCATGGCTGTCGTCGGGGGCGAGGAGTTCGAGCACGGCACGGCCCCGCGCGCCGAGCCGCACGGTGAAGGCCCCGCGAGGCCGCCCCTCGGCCCGCAACAGCAACTCCGCCTCGGCGGCCCAACGCGCCACTGCCCACGGGGAATCACCGACACTGGGCCCATCCGGCGGGCCTGGTCTGCCGGGTGGGTGGGGCCGGTCGGGTGGCGCCACGGGCAGTGCCCTTCCCGCGCCGCACCGCAGCGCCAGTTCGCCGCTCCGGCCCGAATCCCAGAGATGCCGGTGCAGGTCGAGCCGGAAACGCCGGTCGGGATGCGGGTGCGGGTAGTGCCGGGGAGCGCCCTTCCCGGACCCCTCCCACAGAGCCAGCGACATCCGCTGCCCGGCGTCCGCCCACGCCGGCGGTGTCCGCACCACCAACTGCAGCGGCGTGGCGCCGGAACTCCGATAACGGGCCAGAGAGACGGTGAGGCCGGGCCGGAGCCGCCCGTCGGGGGCGATCCGGGGCATGTGCCAGCGAAGCAGATCCGGCGCCAGCCGACGCAGATCCGCACGCAGGCGAGTGACCAGATCAGTGCCGTGGCGGTCGCGCACGGCGCGCAGATCGAGATCGACGTCGATCCGGGCGGCGGCGCAGGCCCCCGCCCAGTCACCGACCGCACGCCGTGCGGTCGCGATCTCGATCATGGACTGTGGCACGGCGTACTCGCGCACGCGCTGCCACATCGACAAGTGGGCGGGAATGTCATTCGCGAAGTGATGTGCCATCAGCACTCACCTTGCGCGAATGATTCCCCCAATCCGTACGAGGAGAAGTTCATCATCTCCGGCATCGTAACCACACCGAAGGTCATCTGTCAGTCCGCCGAGACCGCACGCCGTCGGGCATCGACATCCCTCAGCCCCACAGGCTCGGGCTGGCTCCTTCGCCACGGCATGGCTCTCCACACGCGGCATCCGATCACAGCACCAGACGGAACATGAGTACGACTACTCATGTACCCCGCCGCCAGGAATGGTTGGTTGGGAAGCGTGATCGAGGAACCATTTGCCCGTACTCCGAAGGCCTGGGTCGCACCGCTGGTCTCCACCCTCCTGACCGTGCCCGCGATGCTGATCTCCTACCTGTATGTGACGCTCTCTCCCATGGTCTGTGACTCCTGCACCGATGCTGTGAGCAAGCGCTTCGATTCGAGCTTCGCCACCGCCTACCCGGTGTTCCAGGTCGGTCTCCTGGTGCCGATGGCCCTGCTGGTCACCGCATGGGTTCTGCCCTGGCAGCAGCGGTTCAGCGACCGTCGCAAGCTCGCCGCGAGGTCCGCGCCGCTGAGCCTGCTGGTGCTCGGGCTGGTGTTCGCAAGCATGGTCGACTGGCCGTAGTGACGACCACCGAGCCGGCCGCCACCCTCAGCGTCCGGCTGGTGTCATTGCCGCGCCAGTGGCGCGATCGCCGGTCGGAACGTGGCAGGAGGGAGACGGTTCGCACCGACCCCCGCCCGCGCCACCCGCCTCCTGCGCGCCCTGCCCGCCCTGACGAACGTCGAAGTCGGCCGCTGAGCACGGGCTTATGCGCTGCCGCATCGTGTCGGCGCGGGGGTGAGCCAGAGTCACTTGATGTGACCTATATGCCCATCACGTACCACTGCCGGGGCGATGCGCCATGCAGGTACAGGTGCCGGCCTCGCCCGACAGGGCGTGCGTACCGCTTGAGGGGTGCGCCGTTGGGGAGGGTGAGGCGGGCTTCCTCTATCAGCAGGGCCTCGTGCTCGGTCATGCGGCAACGGTGCAGGCGGTCTGGCTGCCGGTTGCCCCCGAGTGTGACGATCTGATCCTTGTGCACGGCCATGCCCACAGGAGCGACCACAGGGGTCGTACGGAGGCGAATCCGTCCGTTGGTACGGGCCTCAAGCAGTGGGAAGGTCGGGTAGTAGCTGGCCCACGCGACGCCGTCGTCGACATTGAAGGCATAGACCGTGTCGATGTACTCGATGCCCTTCGGAGGCGCGTAATCCCACTGGTGGTTGCCGCCGCTGTCCCAGCGCACCAGGCCGGCGGCGCTGATCGGGTCGACGTACACGCCTTCGTCGAAGTAGGCACTCCACACATGGTGTCGCCGGTCCGCCATCAGGTACTCGACCGCACGCCCCATCGCGAAGCTTCGGCGGCGTCGGCCGTCAGCGCCGTATATCTGGGCATTGTGCTTCCCTGCGTCACCATAGCCCTCCAGGACGAATCGGCCATTGGGCAATGCGTCCAACTGGGTCACGCGCAAGCTCACTCCACGCAGGAACTGCTCCTGGATGGCGCCTTCGCTGTCGATGACAAGAAGGGCGTCGTAGGGCCGGGTGCGTGGCTGGGGGTAGGGCCTGCCGTGCGAACGGGGACGGAGTTCCGCATCGGGACAGATCAACCAGAGCGCTCGGCCCCAGGCGTCCACTGTGGTGGCCAGGACCTTCCGGTGGTCGTACTGCCGAGGCAGCAGTGCGTGGGGACGCAGTGCCACCTTCCTCAAGAAATCACCTCACGGGCGAATGAACACGACTCGCCCATGATCGCATCCCCCCGGCCAC
>NZ_SRID01000381.1 GCF_004684805.1 Streptomyces palmae | reverse complement strand
GCAGGAGCGCCGTCGCCTACGATCAGCGCATGCAGCGCATGGCCATGGGTGACGCGGACGCCGGCACGATCATCGAGCAGACCCTCCGCGACGCCGAGCTGGAGTGGGAGAGGTCGGCCGACGGCGGCCCATGGCTCAGAGTGGGGGTGGACGGTGCTCCGGCGGCCGGTACCGGGGAGTCGGCGGCCCGACTCGGCGAGGCCCTGCGCGCCCGGGGGCGGCCGTCTTTGGTGGTCGGCACGGAGGGCTTCCTGCGCCCCGCCTCACTGCGCTTCGAGCACGGGCGGGAGGACGCCGACGCCTATTACGGGGAGTGGGTCGACACCGGCGCGCTGTGGCGGGAGGTGTTCACCCCGCTGGAGCCGGGCGGCACCGGGCGGGTGCTGCCGGACCTGTGGGATCCGGTGACCGACCGGGCGACCCGCAGCGGATATGTCGGGCTTCCGCCGGGCGGGGTGCTGCTGCTGCACGGCCCGCTGCTGCTCGGACATTGGTTCCCCTTCGACTTCGTCATCCATCTGAGCCTGTCACCGGGGGCGCTCGCCCGGCGCACCGAGCAGGACCGGCGGTGGACCCTGCCCGCCTTCGCCCGCTACGAGGACGAGGTGGGACCTCGCGAGGCCGCGGACGTGATGGTGCGCGCCGACGATCCCCGGCACCCCGCGTGGAGCGGCCTCGACCGGTGAGACCGGCCGTCTGCCGCGGGCGGGAGGGCCGGGTCCGCGGGAGAGGCGGGGCGGCGCCACACGGGTGCGCGGCTCGCGGTCTCGAGGTCAGAACAGCGGTTGCGGCAGGACCCCTTCCAGGGCCAGCAGCCGGCGCTTGGTCTCCAGGCCGCCGCCGAAGCCGCCTATCCCGCCGCCGCTCTCCACCACCCGGTGGCAGGGCACGACGACCGGCAGCGGATTGCTGCCCATGGCCACGCCCACCGCCCGGGCGGCACCGGGCTCGTGGACCCGGTCGGCCAGGTCCTGGTAGCCCACCACGGTGCCGTACGGGACATGGGCGGCCAGCTCGCGCAGCACCCTGCGGTTGAAGCCGGTGATCAGCGACCAGTCCAGGGGCAGGGCGAACTCCCGCAGCGTGCCGGCGAAGTACGCCTCCAGCTGGCGTATCGCCTCTTCCAGGGGTGCGCGGCACTCCTCACCAGGGGCGGCACCGAGGCGACGGGTGAGATGTGCGACCGAGGCGGCCGCCCTGCGGTCGTCGGCGTGGAAGACCACCTGGGCCAGGCCCAGCTCGGTCGCGGCGAGCAGCAGCGGACCGATGGGGGTGTCCAGCACCGCCCATGACCAGGCGCGGGCCTCCCGCCGCGGTGCCGAGTCCGTTGCCGAGTCCATCGGCTCTGTGTGCGTCACGGTTCCAGACTAGGCGGGGGCACTGACAGTGCCCCCGCCGAAGGGGCCGCCGTGGTGCGGGCGGCCCCGCCCGCGGCTATCCGGCCAGGGCCGCGGGGGATGCCGGGGCCGCCGCGGCGGCCGGGTCCGCCAGGGCCCGGCGCACCACGTCGGGCGTGTTGGTGATGATGCCGTCCACGCCCTGCTGGGCCAGGCGGACCGCGGTGGGCCCGTCGTTCACCGTCCAGGTGTAGACCTCCAGCGGATCGCCGTGCGGCCCGCGGAGCGCGTGCACGGCGGCGACATAGCCGGCGTCGATCGTCGTGTGGCTGGGGTTGATCTGGTCGCTGAACTCCGCGTACGCCGGGAGGTCGGCGAGCGAGGGGGTGCCCAGGAAGCCGGTCTTGATGTCCGGCCGCAGCTGGTGGACCGTCTTGACCGCCTGGGCGTTGAAGCTCTGCACGATCAGCCGCTGCTTGACGTGCCGGCGGTCCAACCAGCCGTCGTTGCGCAGCTCGCGGAGGGTCTGCTCCTCGATGCCGGGGTAGAGCTCGGGCGACTTGAGCTCCATCAGCAGCTTCTGGTGGTTGTCCGAGACCCGCTTCATGTAGGCGTGGAGGGTGGGGACCCGCTGGCCGGCGAACTCCGGTCCGAACCAGCTGCCCGCGTCCAGCCGCTCGATCTCGGCGAGGGTGAAGTCGGAGATCTTCCAGGGCGCCCGGTCGGGGAACACCTGCTCGACATCGGTGGTCCGGTTGAGCGTGGTGTCGTGCATGATGATCAGCTTGCCGTCCTTGGTCCGCTGGACGTCGTTCTCGACCCAGGTGATCCCCAGGTCGTGGGCCGCGTCCACGGCCGCCAGGGTGTTCTCCGGAGCGTAGGCGGAGGCGCCGCGGTGCGAGACGGTGACGGGTCTGTGCGGATGGTCGGCAGCCTGGGCGGGCACCGCCTGTAAGAGGAGCGCGGACAAGCCCAGGAGCGCGCCGGTGACGGTGGCGAGAGGCCGGATGTGCATGGATGACTCCTCGTATCATCGGTGTCACGGACAGGTGAAGCCTGCCAGCTGGCGCGTGCCCGTGGAAGGGGGCTGCCGGCGAGGGAGGGGCGGCAGGGGCGGCTGCGGCCCCTGAGGCATCTGCCAGGACCCAGGCAGGGCCTGGGGCGCCGGCCGGCCACCCGCTGGGCCGGCCGCGGCGGCGGCGCAGCGGATCCGCTGGTCCGAACGGTGCGGGGCCCCTGGTCCGAACGGTGCGGCGCGGGTCCTGCCGGGCCGCCGAGGCCGGCGGATCGGCTGATGTCAGTGCCGGGTCGTACCGTGGTGGCATGCGGCCCGTTTCTCAGATCGAACGCAAGGTGGCGCCTTTCGAGGTCGTCAGCTCCTACCAGCCCAGCGGCGACCAGCCGTCGGCCATCGCCGACCTGGAGCGGCGCATTCGCGCAGGTGAGAAGGATGTCGTGCTCCTGGGAGCGACCGGCACCGGCAAGTCCGCGACCACCGCGTGGATGATCGAGAAGCTCCAGCGGCCGACCCTCGTCATGGCGCCCAACAAGACCCTGGCCGCCCAGCTCGCGAACGAGTTCCGCGAGCTGCTGCCGAACAACGCGGTCGAGTACTTCGTCTCCTACTACGACTACTACCAGCCGGAGGCGTACGTCCCGCAGTCGGACACCTACATCGAGAAGGACTCCTCGATCAACGAGGAGGTCGAGCGGCTGCGCCACTCCGCCACCAACTCCCTGCTCACCCGCCGCGACGTGGTCGTGGTGGCCTCCGTCTCCTGCATCTACGGCCTGGGCACCCCCCAGGAGTACGTGGACCGGATGGTGCCGCTCAAGGTGGGCGACGAGATCGACCGGGACCAGCTGCTGCGCCGGTTCGTGGACATCCAGTACACCCGCAACGACCTGGCGTTCACCCGCGGCACCTTCCGGGTCCGGGGCGACACCGTCGAGATCTTCCCGGTCTACGAGGAGCTCGCGGTGCGCATCGAGATGTTCGGCGACGAGATCGAGGCGCTGTCCACCCTCCACCCGCTCACCGGCGAGGTCATCTCCGACGACCAGGAGCTGTACGTCTTCCCGGCCAGCCACTACGTCGCCGGGCCCGAGCGCATGGAGCGGGCCATCGCCGGGATCGAGAGCGAGCTGACCCAGACCCTGGCCCGGCTGGAGAAGCAGGGCAAGCTGCTGGAGGCCCAGCGGCTGCGGATGCGCACCACCTACGACATCGAGATGATGCGCCAGATCGGGTCCTGCTCCGGCATCGAGAACTACTCGCTGCACATCGACGGCCGCGAGCCCGGCTCCCCGCCGCACACCCTGCTCGACTACTTCCCGGACGACTTCCTGCTGGTCATCGACGAGTCGCATGTCACCGTCCCGCAGATCGGCGCCATGTACGAGGGCGACGCCTCGCGGAAGCGCACCCTGATCGAGCACGGCTTCCGGCTGCCCTCCGCCCTGGACAACCGCCCGCTGAAGTGGGAGGAGTTCCTGGGCCGGGTCGGCCAGACGGTGTACCTGTCGGCCACCCCCGGGCCGTACGAGCTCTCCCGCTCCGACGGCTTCGTCGAGCAGATCATCCGGCCCACCGGCCTGGTCGACCCGGAGGTCGTGGTCAAGCCCACCGAGGGGCAGATCGACGACCTGATCCACGAGATCCGCACCCGTACCGAGAAGGACGAGCGGGTCCTGGTCACCACCCTCACCAAGAAGATGGCCGAGGACCTCACCGACTACATGCTGGAGCTGGGCATCCAGGTGCGCTACCTGCACAGCGATGTCGACACCCTGCGCCGCGTGGAACTGCTCCGCGAACTGCGGGCCGGCGAGTACGACGTACTGGTCGGCATCAACCTGCTCCGCGAGGGCCTGGACCTTCCGGAGGTCTCCCTGGTGGCGATCCTGGACGCCGACAAGGAGGGCTTCCTGCGCTCGGGGACCTCACTGATCCAGACGATCGGCCGCGCCGCGCGCAATGTCTCCGGCCAGGTCCACATGTACGCCGACAAGATCACCCCGGCGATGGAGAAGGCCATCGACGAGACCAACCGCCGCCGCGCCAAGCAGATCGCCTACAACAAGGCCAACGGCATCGACCCGCAGCCGCTGCGCAAGAAGATCGGCGACATCGTGGCCACCCTGGCCCGCGAGGAGGTCGACACCAAGGAGCTGCTGGGGTCCGGCTACCGGAAGCGGGAGCAGACGGCCGGCAAGGGCAAGGGGCAGGCCAAGGCCCCGGTGCCCGCGCTCGCCGCACACGCCCCCGGCGCGCGGAAGGACGGCACGCTCACCGACCGCCCCGCGGCCGAACTCGCCGAGATGATCGAGGAGATGACCGACCGGATGCGGGCCGCGGCGGCCGAGCTGCAGTTCGAGGTGGCGGCCCGACTGCGCGACGAGGTGGGGGAGTTGAAGAAGGAGCTGCGGCAGATGCGGGAGGCCGGTCTCGCCTGACGGCGAGGATGCGGGGAGGGGACGCCCCGGCGGGTCCGCCCCGCCGCCTGGCAGGCGTCCCCGACACGGTCCGTTCCGTGCGGTGCGGTGTGTCTCAAGAACGACACAAAGCTCCCCCGGGGAGCCCGTACCGCCCGCGCCAGTGCATAGGGTTTGACGGGAGGCCGCACCGACGGGCGGCCGCGGGGAAACCGAGAGACGAGAGTAGGGACAGCACGTGACGGTCAACATGTCCAAGGGCCAGGCCATCAGCCTGCAGAAGGCCGACGGGGGCACCCTGACCGCGGTGCGGATGGGACTGGGGTGGCAGGCGGCTCCCCGGCGCGGGCTGTTCGGCTCCCGTACCCGGGAGATCGACCTGGACGCCTCGGCCGTGCTCTTCGCCGACAAGCAGCCGATCGACGTGGTCTTCTTCCGTCATCTGACCAGCGACGACGGCTCGGTCCAGCACACCGGTGACAACCTGGTCGGCGGCGCCGGCCAGGGCGGTGACGACGAGGCCATCCTGGTCGACCTGCAGCGGGTGCCGGTGCACATCGACCAGATCATCTTCACCGTCAACTCCTTCACCGGGCAGAGCTTCACCGAGGTGCAGAACGCGTTCTGCCGACTCGTGGACGAGACCAACGGCCAGGAGCTGGCCCGGTACACCCTCACCGGCGGCGGCCAGTACACCGCCCAGATCATGGCGAAGGTGGAGCGGGTCGGAAGCGGCTGGCAGATGAAGGCCCTCGGCGAGCCCGCCAACGGCCGCACCTTCCAGGACCTGATGCCGCACATCCTGCCGCACCTGTAGTCCACCGCGCGGTAGCGCACACTCCACGGCCGGCCCGGCGGCGCAGCATCGCCGGGCCGGCCGAGTACACCCTGATCCTCTCGGCCGCGGCCGGCTGCCGCGGTCGGGCACCGGCACACACAGGCACCGACGCGGTGACATGCAACGAGGGAGCGCAGCGATGACGGCCGAGCTGGTCCGGGGGCAGAACCACCCACTGCCCCAGACCCGTCTGGAAATCCGGGTCTCGGCGACCACACCGGTCGTGGCCGGAGCGACGCTCGGCGACCAGGACGGCACGGTCGCGGGCACCGAATGGGTCGCGCACCCCGCCGCCCCCCAGCTTCCCGGTGTCGAGGTGTCCCGGCAGGCCGCGGCCGACCACCGCCTCGCGGTCGACCTGGGCGCCCTGCCGGAGACCATCCACCGGGTCAGCGTGCTGCTGGCGCTGCCCATCCAGGCGGGCGGTCCGCAGCGGTTCGGGGGACTGCCCGCGCCGTCCGTCTCGGTCACCGGCCTGGACGGCACCCCGGTGGCCGGATACACCATCACCGACCTGGAGTCGGAGTCGGCGGTGGTCGCCCTGGAGCTCTACCGCCGGCAGGGCGCCTGGAAGGTACGGGCCGTGGGCCAGGGGTACGCGGGCGGGCTGGTGGCGATGCTCCAGGACCAGGGCCTGCCGCAGGCGGTGGAACTCGCCGCGCGGATCCAGGACGCCATAGCCCAGGGCATGGCCCGCTCGGTCGCCCAGCCCCCACCGCGTACCGGTGAGGACGGCCGGCCGCGCACCACCGCCGGGGGCGCCACCGATTCGGCCGCGGCGTCCGGTGACACCCCTCGGCCGGCGGGCGGCCCGATCGACTACCAGCACCCCGGGCGGCGCACCTCCGCGCCGCCCGCCCCGGCCCCGGC
>NZ_SRID01000380.1 GCF_004684805.1 Streptomyces palmae | reverse complement strand
CCGCTGCGCGCCGCCACCCCCGCCGCGTTCGCCGAGCGGTACGCCGCCACCCGCCGCGACATCCGCGCGGCCGAGCGGACGGCCGCCGGCCACGGCGACCACCGGCGGGCGGCGGCGCTGCACGTCATGGCCGACCCGGCCCGGCACTTCCTGGACTTCGACGGCCGCGACGGGGGCCGCGCCGCCGAGGTCTTCGGCGAACTGCCCCGCGCCGAACGGATCGCCGTACTGGTGCCCGGCTCGGACACCGGACTGGAGCGGTACGGGCGGCTGCGGGCCGGGGCGCTCGCCCTGCGGCGGGCACTGGGCGGACGGTGCGCGGTCATCGGCTGGCTCGGCTACCGGACCCCGGGCACGGTGAGCCCCGAGGCGGCGACCGACGCCCGCGCCCGGCAGGCCGCTCCCCAACTGCGCCGGTTCGTGGCCACGCTGCGCGCCGCCCGCCCCGGCGCCCGGATCTCGCTGCTCTGCCACTCCTACGGCTCGGTGGTCTGCGGCCGGGCCGCGCCCGGCCTGAGGGTGGCGGACCTGGTGCTGTACGGCAGCCCCGGCACCGGCGCCGACTCGGTCGCCGCGCTGCACACCCCGGCCACCGTCTGGGCCGGCCGGAGCGGCGGCGACTGGGTGGCCGCGGTACCGCATCTCCGGCTCCACCTCCCCTTCACCACGCTCGGCTTCGGCACCGATCCGGTGGCACCGCGGTTCGGCGCGCGAATCTTCGCGGCGGGCGACGGCGGCCACAGCGACTACCTCAGACCGCACTCCGTGGCGCTGGCGAACATCGCCCGGATCGTCACCGGACGCCCCCTTTCCCCGGCGGGCCGCCATGCGTGAGCTGGCGCGGCGGATCGAGGCCGGCACCCCGCCCGACCGCGACCGCGCGATGGACGCCCTGCGCGCCCTGGCCATCCTGGGGGTGGTGCTGGGGCACTGGCTGGTGACCGCGCTGGTCGTGGACAGCGGCACGGTGCGCGGCGCCAGCCCGCTGAGCCGGATGCCCGCGTTCACTCCGGTGTCCTGGCTCTTCCAGACCCTGGCGGTGTTCTTTCTGGTGGGCGGGCACATGGCGGCGCGAAGCCTGGCGGCGGCCCGGGACCGGGGCACGGGATACCGGCGGTGGCTGGGCGCCCGGCTGGCCCGGCTGTTCGGTCCGGTCGCCGCGCTGCTGCTGGTGTGGACGGTGGTCGCGGGCGCGCTGCTGGCCTCGGAGGTCGACTACGAGAGCGTCTACGCGCTGGTCAAACGGGCCGTGTCGCCGCTGTGGTTCCTGCTGGTGTTCGCGGCGCTGACCGCGGCGACCCCCCTGGTGGCCCGGCTGCATCCGCTGTGGCCGCTCGCCGTGGTGTTCGGCGTCGACCTGTTCCGCTACGGCCTCGGCACGCCCGAGGGGTGGGACTGGATCGGCCGGCTCAACGTACCGGCCGGCTGGCTGGTCCCGTACTGCCTGGGCACGGCCTGGGCGCGAGGCCGGCTCACCGGGCGTGCCACCGGCCGGCTGCTGCTGGGCGGGGGAGCGGTGGCCACCGCGGCGCTGGTGCTCCGCGCCGGCTACCCGGCGTCCATGGTGGGGGTGCCCGGCGCCCGGATCTCCAACCTCGACCCGCCGACCCTGGCCGCCACCACCTTCGGACTGGCGCAGTGCGGCGCGGCCCTGCTGCTGCTCGGACCGCTGCGGAGGGCGCTGCGACGGCCGGTGGCCTGGGCCGCGGTGGCGCTGGTCAACCTCGCCGCGATGACGGTCTTCCTCTGGCACCAGACCGCGATGATGGCGGTCACCGCCCTGGGACTGCTGGCCGGCGCCCCGCTGCCCGGGCTGCACACGGCGCCGGACGGGCCGGGCTGGGTGCTCGCCCGACTGGCCTGGCTACCGGTGTTCGCGGCGGCACTGCTGGTGTGCCTGGCGGCCTTCGGGGCGTACGAGTGGCGCTCCGCCGCTCCTGGCCGCGGCACGGTGGTCCGGCGGGGACACGGCGCGGGTCCCGGGTGCGGTGCGCGGGCCTCGCAGGCGCGGCCTCCCGCCCGGGGGACCGCGGTGCTCGACGGGACGGACGGTGCCTGAGATGCGGTGCGCCGGTGACCGATCGCACCGCCGCCAACGCCCCGCGGAGGGCCGCCGATCGATGAGACTGCTCGCTGTGGAGCGCGTACGGAAGGGGACGTTGGTGCGGACGGGGGCGGAGGGCGCCATGGGGTGGCTGCCGTGGCTGAGGAGGAAGGGCGTCCTGAGGCGGATGGCGGCCGCGGTGAGGCGGACGCCGCGCGCCCTGCGCGAGGACCTGTGGACGGTGGACCGCGATCCGCTGCCGCCCATGGGCGCTCCGGACTGGCCGGTGTGGCGTCCGGTGCTGGTCTTCGCGGTGCTGCTGGCCGCCCTCGTCGTCGGGGGCGTCGGCGCGAACCACCTGGTCGTGACCTACCGACTGGGGCGGCTCGGGGTGCTCCTCGGCCTGGTCCAGGCGGCGGCGCTGGTGGCGGCGCTGTACCGGCCGGTGCCCGCCTGGTGGATGGCGACCGGCAGCATGGCCGCCGCCGCGCTGCTCCACGAGTCCCCGACCGGCGCGCGCGTGCTGTACCCCTGGACCGGCCCGGGGATCGCCGCCCAGGCCGGGGTGCTGCTCCTGCTGGCCCTGCGGGTCCGCCCGCGGGCCGCGATCTCGGCGCTGTCGGTCAGCGTGCTGATCGGTGCGGCCCTCGCCCTGCCGCCGACCGGGATCCACCGGTACGACTCGGACCTGGACCTGGCGGTGCCGGTGCTGGCCACCGCGGTCCTGGTCGGTGCCGCGCTGCGGGGCCGCCGGGTGGCCCGTACCCAACTGGTCGTCCAGGAGGAGCTGACCACCGAGGAGCGGACCCGGCGCACCCTGTTGGAGGAGCGCAACCGGATCGCCCGCGAACTCCACGACGTGGTCGCCCACCACATGTCGGTGATCTCCATCCAGGCCCAGGTCGCCCCGCACCTGGTGGAGAACCCTCCCCCGGAGCTGCGGGAGAACCTGGCCGGCATCCGGGAGCACGCCGTGGAGGCGCTCACCGAACTCCGCCGGGTGCTCGGCGTACTGCGCTCCGAGGACGCCCGGTCGGACGGCACCCGGCACGCCCCGCAGCCCACCTTGGACCGGCTGGACGAACTGGTGGGCAAGGTGCGCGCGGCCGGGCTGGCGGTCGCCGTCGAGACCCGCGGCGAGCGGCGCCCGCTGCCGCCGGGGGTGGAGCTGTCCGCCTTCCGCATCGTGCAGGAGGCGCTGAGCAACGTGCTGCGGCACGCCCCGGGCGCCTCGGCGCGGGTGCGGGTCGACTACCGGCGGGCCGGGGTGGCGATCCGGGTCGCCAACACCGCGCCGGCCCTGGCCGCCGCCCCCTCGCCGGGCATGGGGCACGGGGTGCTGGGCATGCGCGAGCGCACTGCCATGCTGGGTGGGGAGTTCGCCGCCGGGCCCACCCCGCTCGGCGGCTACGAGGTAGTGGCAATGCTCCCGGTGGGGCTGGAGGACGACTGATGACCATCCGCGTGCTGATCGCCGACGACCAGATGATGGTCCGGCAGGGCTTCACGGTGCTGCTCAACGCCGAGCCGGACCTGGAGGTCGTCGGCCAGGCCGTGGACGGCAACGACGCGGTGCGCCAGGTCGCCGAACTCGCCCCCGACGTGGTGCTGATGGACATCCGGATGCCCGAGCTGGGCGGCATAGAGGCGACCCGGCGCATCACCACCCACGGGCCGGACGGCCTGCCGGCCGCGGTCAAGGTCCTGGTCCTCACCACCTTCGACCTGGACGAGTATGTCTACGAGGCGCTGCGCGCGGGCGCCTCCGGATTCCTGCTGAAGGACGCCTCGGCCGAGGAACTCGCGCACGCGGTACGGGTGGTGGCCGCCGGTGAGGCGCTGCTCGCCCCGGCGGTCACCAAGCGGCTGATCGCCGAGTTCTCCCGGATGAGCCCCGCCCCGCGCACCCCGCTCAGGGACCGGGTGGGCGATCTGACCGAGCGCGAGACCGAGGTGCTGTCCCTGATCGCGCAGGGCATGTCGAACGCCGAGATCGCCGCCCGGCTGGTGCTCGCCGAGCAGACCGTGAAGACCCATGTAAGCCGGATCCTGGTCAAGCTGGGGCTGCGCGACCGCACCCAGGCCGCGGTCTTCGCGTACGAGACGGGGCTGGTGCGCCCGGCCGGCTACTGACCCGGCCGGGGCACCGTACGGGCCGAGCCCCGCACCGGCCTCCTCCTGCCCCGCGCGGCGCGGATCCGCACGGGCCGAGCCCGCGTGGCCCGAATCCGCGTGGGCCGTACCCGCGTCGGCCGCCCCGCTGGGACCGTGCCCGCCCCGCCCGGACCCGCACCGGCCGGCCTGCTTTCGCCAAGCCCGTGCCGGCCGAGACCACCGGCCGAACCCGCGCCGGCCGACCCGGATGGGCGGAACCCGCGCGGGCCGGCGCCGGTTCAGGCGGGGCGCAGCCAGAGGGTGGCCAGCGGGGGGAGGAGCAGCGCCAGGCTGTTCGGGCGGCCGTGCGCGGGGACCGGTTCGGCGGCCAGCCGGCCCGGGTTGCCCAGGCCACCGCCACCGTAGGACCGATCGTCGGTGTTGAGCACCTCCCGCCAGGCCCCGATGCGGTCGGGCACCCCCAGCCGGTAGCCGTGCCGCACCACCGGCGCGAAGTTGCTGACCGCCAGCAGCGGTGAGCCGTGCGCGTCGAAGCGGAGGAAGGCGAAGACGTTGTCCTCGGCCGCGTCCCCCTCCACCCAGGCGAAGCCCTCCGGCACGGTGTCCCGCTGCCACAGCGAGGGCGTGGTGCGGTAGCGGTGGTTGAGGTCGCTTACCAGGTTCCGCACCCCCCGGTGGTCGCCCGCCGAGTGGTACGAGTCGTCCAGCAGCCACCACTCCGGCCCGTGCTCGTGCGACCACTCGGCTCCCTGCGCGAACTCCTGCCCCATGAACAGCAGCTGCTTGCCCGGATGGGCCCACATGAAGCCCAGGTAGGCCCGGTGGGTGGCGCGCCGCTGCCACCAGTCGCCGGGCAGCTTGGAGACCAGCGCACGCTTGCCGTGCACCACCTCGTCGTGCGAGATCGGCAGCAGGTAGTTCTCGCTGTACGCGTACACCATGGAGAAGGTCATCTCGTGGTGGTGGTACTTGCGGTGCACCGGCTCGTGCGCCACATAGCCCAGCGAGTCGTGCATCCAGCCCATGTTCCACTTGAGCCCGAACCCGAGCCCGCCGAAGCCGCCCTCGCCCCGGTGGTGGGTGGGCCGGGTCACGCCGTCCCAGGCGGTGGACTCCTCGGCGATGGTCACCACGCCCGGGCAGCGGCGGTAGACCGTGGCGTTCATCTCCTGGAGGAAGGAGACCGCGTCCAGGTCCTCCCGGCCGCCGTGCGCGTTGGGCGTCCACTGGCCGGGCTCGCGCGAGTAGTCCAGGTAGAGCATCGAGGCCACGGCGTCCACCCGCAGCCCGTCCACATGGAACTCCTCGCACCAGTAGACCGCGTTGGCGACCAGGAAGTTGCGCACCTCGGTGCGGCCGTAGTCGAACTCCAGGGTGCCCCAGTCGGGGTGCGCGGCCCGGCGCGGGTCGGCGTGCTCGTACAGCGCGGTGCCGTCGAACCGGGCCAGCGCCCAGTCGTCGCGCGGGAAGTGCGCGGGCACCCAGTCCACGATCACCCCGATGCCGGCCTGGTGCAGGGCGTCCACCAGGTACTTGAAGTCGTCGGGGGTGCCCAGCCGCGCGGTGGGCGCGTAGAAGCCGGTGACCTGGTAGCCCCAGGAGCCGCCGAAGGGGTGCTCGGCCACCGGCATGAACTCCACATGGGTGAAGCCCAGCTCGCGCACGTAGTCCGGCAGCTGCTCGGCCAGCTGCCGGTAGCTCAGCCCCGGCCGCCAGGACGGCAGGTGCACCTCGTACACGGACAGGGGCGACTCGTGCACCGGGACGCCCGGGCGGGCGGCCATCCACTCCTGGTCCCGCCACCGGTGGTGCGAGGCGTGCACCACCGAGGCATTGGCCGGCGGGCACTCGGTGCGCCGCGCCATCGGGTCCGCGCGCCGGGTGCGGC
The DNA here is from genome assembly GCF_004684805.1 of Streptomyces palmae. Lineage (GTDB taxonomy): Bacteria > Actinomycetota > Actinomycetes > Streptomycetales > Streptomycetaceae > Streptomyces > Streptomyces palmae. The sequence continues at coordinate 508 of NZ_SRID01000380.1, read as the reverse complement.
TGCCGTCCGGCCGGGTGATCTCGAACCGGTACAGCGCCCCCTCGCCCACTTCGGGCAGGAACAGCTCCCACACCCCGCTGCGCCCCAGCGAGCGCATCGGGAAGGCGGTGCCGTCCCAGTAGCAGAAGTCGCCGATCACCCGTACCCCGCGGGCGTTCGGCGCCCAGACGGTGAAACGGGTGCCGACCACCCCCTGATGGGTCATCGGCCGCGCGCCCAGCGCCCGCCACAGCTCCTCGTGCCGCCCCTCACCGATCAGATGCAGGTCGAAGTCGCCCAGCGCCGGAAGGAAGCGGTACGGATCGTCCACTTCCAGCTCGCCCCCGTCGTACGCCACCCGCAGCCGGTACGCCGGCACCTCGGGCAGCGGCAGCACTCCGGCGAAGAAGCCCTCGCCCTCGGAGCGCAGCCGGGCCCGGAGACCCCCGGCCACCACCGTCACCGCCAGGGCGAACGGCCGCAGCACCCGCACCAGCACCCCCTCCGGCACCGGATGCGCCCCCAGCAC
>NZ_SRID01000037.1 GCF_004684805.1 Streptomyces palmae | reverse complement strand
CTCCGGGGGCGGGGGAGGATCCCCGAGTGGGGGTGGCGCTGGCGTTCATGGCAGCTCCCTTGGCGAAGACGAACGTGTCCATGACGTGCGGCGGCGCGCGGCGCAGTGTAGGGCCGCTCCTGACAAGTCGCCAGCAAGGCCCGAGGCTGGTGCGGCTCGACGTGGACAAGGCCGCGTGTGGCGGCGGGCTAGGTGGCCCGAGCAGGCCGCGACCGAGTCTCCGGGCGTCATAGCCCGCTCGGCGGAAGAGAATTGAGGTGATCCACTGACGGTGACGACACTTTATCCCCGGTGTCCGGTATTCGGTGTCCACGGACACGCTCTTCGCTCGTGTGAGTGATCGCCGTCCTATGCCAGCCGGCGACCCCGGGGCGCAGCCTGATGCGCTTGGGCGTGGAGCCGCGCCGCCGGGACAAGGGGGAACGACAGCGGATGAACACCATCCGGACCATGTCACCCGCGGAATCGCGGCCACACGTTTGCCATTCCATGATCAATTCTCTTGGACTCCGACGACGAGGAGTCCTCGGCGGTCGGCCACCCGCCTTCGACAAAGTCATCTACCGCGACCGCAACGTCGTCGAACGATGCTTCGCCCGCCTCAAGCAGTTCCGCGCAATCGCCACACGCTTCGACAAACTTGCTAATCGCTACCGTGCCGGACTCACCCTGGCCTCCCTGATCACCTGGCTCCGTGAACCAGCCAGATGATCATTTGCCAGACAGGCCTTGGGCAACGAGTCCAGGCGCAATCGCATCTACCAGGCGTACCGCGAGCTCGGCCGGGTCATGAGGACGATCGTGCTCCTCCGGTTCTTGTCGGAACCCGAGTTGCGCGAATCGATCCAGTCGATGACGAACAAGGTCGTGGCGTTCCACAAGTTCAGCAACTGGCTGATGTTCGCCTCCGACGTGCTCCAGGACAACGACCCGGACCACCAGGAGAAGACCATCAAGTTCAACGAGCTGCTGGCCAACTGCCTCATTTTTCATACCGCCGTGGACATCGCGAAGGTGGCCAACGACCTCATCGACGAGGGGTGGGAGGTGGACCCCGTGGACCTGTCCACCGTCACCCCGTACATCACCAGCAAGACCCGACGCTTCGGGACCTGGCACCTGGACATGGAGCCGCCCGAGAACGAGGCGGTGGGGCGGCTACGGATGGCCGCCTGACGGTGGCCACGCGATGAGGTCGAGGAAGTCCCAGCCGGTGAACCGGGCCGCGGCCGCCTTCTCCTCGCCCGTTGCGGGCTTCAGCGGATTTGGCTGCTACTCGCTGCCGTGCTTGTGGCGCCTGAGCAGTCGATGGGATTCACTGGTCACGCCAAAGCACCTATGGGAGCGGGAAGTTGCTGTGCGTGCACCGTTTCGAGACCTGACTCATGTGGTGGCTTGTGTGATCAGCCTGGCCGCCTGTGCGGGGAACGATGGGGACCGGTCTCCGGTTGAGCTCACGCCAGCGCAGATGCGTAGCGCGATGCCTGACCGCGAGAACCTTCCCGCCGGGTGGCGAGGTGAGGCAGATCCCCAGGTGCTCGAAGGAAAGGATGCCTTCACGAAATGCCTGTCTATGGCCGCGAGCTGTAAATCGGCGGTCAGGTCGTCATGGGGTTCGATTCGTACGACGAGGGAACCAACCGTGAACCGGGCGGAAGGGGACTTTGAGCACACGGCGCAGGTGGTCGTCTTGTCCTTCGACTCTATCGAGGCCGCGAGGGCCGTCATGAAGAGTCTGGCAAGCCCTGGGCGAAGCGACGAGTCACCGCAGTCGGTACAGATCAACGCTGGCGCACCCCCCATGCTGCTGGCCCGCTCCAGGCACGCCTCCGTCCGATCCCTGGAGCGGTAGGCCTGTCCCGGCGTCGACGCGGTCGCACGGCACGTCGCTGAACGCGACCCCGCGGCTCGCCGTCGGGGTTGATCACAGCGTCCTACGGCACACTTCCGGCGTATTCCGGTTGCCTTCCCTCATGAACCGCCTCCAGCACAGAACCGCCGTGGTCACCGGGGCGTCCTCCGGCATCGGCGCCGCCAGCGCCCCAACGGCTGGCCGCCGAAGGGGCAGCAGTCGTCCGAGGCAGACCACGGCGAGCGAGACCATGCCGGTGCGGTCCCGGCGCAGCGCCCGCAGCGCGGCGGCGAGAGGCCCGCGGTGCCGGGCGACCGGCGCTTCGGCCGCCGGCTGGAGTTCCGATGATTCGGCTGGCGATGGTGCTGCCATGTCGCGGTGCTCCCAGAGTGGATCGGCTACTTCCTCGATCGACGAGCAGCCCCGGTGTGTCCGGAGGCGGGTTCTCCACTCCGGACCACAGGCATTAGATTCAAAGAGTTGAATCGCCGTAGCGCCTCGAATTCGAAGGTCGAATCGCCCTGTGTGGCAAGGGTTTCAGCATTTAGTTGGGGTTCATATCCCCGTAACGGAGATGCGGGTCATTCACAGGTGAAACGGACTCCATGGGGTCATGCGTCCGCCATACGTCCCGTATCCGGAGATGTGCGTCGCCAGTGTGCGGCAGAGCGGTGCGCTCAGGTGGCCATGAGGACCAGCAACGGTGGCGAAGGCGAAGAAACCGCCTCGGGGTGGCACGAGTACCGTAAGGTGAGCGGGCCTACCGGCCTGGTCTCTCACATGCCTTCTCCGAACTACCGCCAGAGAGGCCGCGCGGGCTTACGGCCGAGTGGATCCCGTCGGCGCCGACGAGCAGGTCGGCGCCAGCGGGTCGGACCGCGTAGGATCCCTTGCCCATGAGACACGTCTCCGATCTGGACAAGCGTCTCTTCATCCGCGTCGCGGCGAGTCGGCTGCGCGGCGCCCACCCGGTCCTGCCCCGGCTCAGCCGGGCGGCCAACCACGGCCGACTGTGGCTGGGAGTGGCCGCCGGGCTGGCGACCGTGGGGGGTACCACCGCCCGCCGTGCCGCGCTGCGCGGGCTCGGGTCGCTCGCCGCCGCCTCGCTCGCCGCGAACACGGTCGCCAAGTGGACCGTGAACCGTCGCCGGCCGGAAGTGGATCCGGTGCCCCTGGTCCGGCGGCTGACCCAGCAGCCGCGCACCAGTTCCTTCCCGTCCGGGCACTCGGCCTCCGCCGCCGCCTTCGCGACCGGGGTGGCCCTGGAGTCCACCGGGTACGGCGCCCTGGTCATCCCGGTCGCCGCGGCGGTCGCTGCCTCGCGCGTCTATGTGGGGGTGCACTATCCGAGCGACGTCCTGGCCGGGGTCGCCCTGGGCATCGGGGCGGCCGTGCTCACCTGCCGCTGGTGGCCGCCGAGACCGCAGACGCCGGCCGAGGCACGGCCCCGGGTGTCGGCGCCCGCGCTGCCTGCGGGCCGGGGGCTGGTCGTGGTGGTCAACCAGGGTGCCGGGAACGGTCCGGGCACCGTACTGACCGCCGCCGACCGGCTGCGGGCGCTGCTGCCCGAGGCCGAGATCCTGGAGCGCGGCGCCAATGACGACCTTGGCGCCCTGCTGGACCGGGCCGCCCGGCGGGCGGCCGAGACGGGCGGTGCGCTGGGCATCTGCGGCGGGGACGGCAGCGTCAACGCCGCCGCGCGGCTCGCCGCCGAACGTCGGTTGCCGCTGGCGGTCTTCCCTGGTGGAACGCTCAATCACTTCGCGCTGGACGCCGGGGTGCCCGACTTCGAGGACGCCGCGCACGCGGTGACCCAGGGGGACGCGATCGCGGTGGATCTCGGGCTGGCCACTCCCCTCGATGGGCGGCCGGACGGCGAGGCGCGCTTCCTCAACACCTTCAGCATCGGCATCTACCCGGAGCTGGTGCACCTGCGGGAGCGCCTGGAGGGGCGGCTGGGCAAGTGGCCCGGGGCCGCAGTGGCACTCGCCCGGGTGCTGCGCACCGCGGAACCGATGGCGATCGAGATCAACGGGCGTCCGCACCGCCCCTGGCTGGTCTTCGTCGGGAACGGCCGCTACTCGCCGGAGGGGTTCGCCCCCGCCTACCGGGAGCGGCTCGACGACGGGCTCCTGGATGTGCGGGTGATAGACAGCGAGCCGCTCCTGGCCCGCACCCGGCTGGTGCTCGCGGCTCTGACCGGTACTCTCGGTAGCTCTCATGTCTACTTCTCGGCGCAGACCCGCCGGCTGAGCCTGGCCAAGCTGGACCGGGTGGGGGTACGGGCCTTCGACGGCGAGGTGACCAGGGCACCCGACGCCATGGTGATCACCAAGTTGCCGGGCGAGCTGACGGTCTACCGGCCCACCGAGGTCCGCAACGAGGTGCTGCAGCGCGCCCGCGCGGCGGCCGCCGCTGCGCGCCGACTGCGACCCTCCCTCGGACCGGACAGCGGCTGACCTGGAGTGGGTGCGCGGGCCCCCCTTTCTCGATCAGTCGAGTGTCACTAGTGGCGAACGCCGGTGCGTGGTTGTGCCAATGACTCGGGGCCCTCGGGTACGCGTTGTGGCAACGTGCTCTGCTCGCCCCCGGCTCGGCCGACGTGGACGAGGGCATCGCGGCCTTCCGGGTCGCGTACGGGCAAGCGGATACGGAGTCGTCCCGGGACGCGTGTGTGCAGGGGCTGTGCGAGTTGCTTGTGTTGCGCTACCGGGTGTCAGGGCACCTGTCCGACCTGGATGAGGCCATCGCCCTGCACATGGGCAGGGTCGACCGGTACCGGGACAACCCGCGGGACGCGCCGGGATTCGCCGCCGCGGCGGCCGCGCTGCAGCGCCGTGCCGAGGCGGTCGGCGATCACCGGGCGAACACCATGGCGCTGGCGATGCGCATGCTTCACAACCGCGGTGGGGAGGCCGGCACGCTGCTGTCGTTCTTCAATCTGCCGTACGGCCATCTGGCCGAGCTGGCGAGTGAGGACGTCCTTGCCGATTCGATGTTTCTGGGCGAGGTCGACGCGGTGATCGCCAGTTCCCGGACGCGACTCGACGGGTCGGTCGGGGACGAGCGGACGGCCGCGCTGCACGATCTGGTGGACGCGCTGCACGCGCGGGCGCGGGCCTCCGGGGGCGAGTTCGCGGACGAGCACATCGACCGGCTGCGCGAGCTGACCGCGGGCCTGCACAGCCTGCACCGCGGAGCGCATGAGGCGGAGCTCGGGTTCGCGCTGCACGACCGTTTCCACCGAAACGGGGATGCCGGCGATCTGAGCGAGGCGTTGTCGTGTCTGGGACTCGACGAACTTGTCGAAGTCGGTGGCCTTGGGCTTCTCGCCCTTACTGCCGCCGCAGCCGGCCAAGCCGAGCATCGCGACACCGAAGGCCAGGAACACCCAAAGGGGGTGGCCCGGTGTGCCCAATGCTGCCGCCCGTTCCCGAACGGTGCCACCGCTACTCTGGGCGGCTGTGTGTTCCCGAACTGGGGTTCCAGCGCTGACGCCGACAGCGGCAGCGACAATGAGCAGGCGACGGGTTCGACGGTTTGGGGGAACGGGATGCTGACCGGGATCGTGATCGACGCGCTGGATGTCGCGCGCATGGATCGCTTCTGGCTGGACGCGCTGCAGGGCCGGACGGGCGGCCTGGAGCTGCGGTTCGTGCCGACCGCGAAGCCGAAGGCGGCGCACAAGAACCGACTCCACCTCGACCTGGCCGGGGGGCCGGAATGGGAGGCCGAGGTGGCGCGCCTGCTCGCACTCGGTGCGACGCGGATCGACATCGGCCAGGGGGACGTCCCGTGGGACGTGCTGGCCGATCCGGAGGGCAACGAGTTCTGCGTCCTGCGTCCCGGTCACCCCGGCGTGCTTGCCGACTCCGGCCTCGTCGCGATCTGCCTCGACGTCTCCGAGGAGGACCGCTACGCGCAGTTGGACTTCTGGCAGTCCCGGGCCGGCTGGCAGACGGTCGAGTCCCACGACTGGGGTGCCCGACTGCGCCGGAGCCCCACCAGCACGGTCTCGCTGGTGATGGGGCCGCCCGCGGCGCCGAAGACGGCGCGGAACAGGCTGCGCCTGGAGGTCACGCATCGCGACTGGGAACCTGGCGAGTTCCTCGACGCCGGCGGGAACGAGTTCCACGTCACCTGCTGACACCCCGCTTGCCCCTGCCGCCCAGGCCGTTTTGCTGATCGTTCAGAGTGATCGAGCTGCGGGTCCTGTACTCGGCGATCTCGGTCGACAGGTGTCCCGGGTAACGTGCTGATCTTGTTCCTGACTACCTGTGGGAGCGGGTGACCCCGCTACTGCCGTCCCCTGGCTGCGGCCTCCCCGGCGGTCGGCCCCACAGTTGCGACGCCAAGTCACCAGACCCCGACCGCAGTACGGACCCGGTGGTGATTCACCCGGGGATCGGTCAGCCGTGGTCGGCAGCCGAGTGCCGTCTGGTGTCGTCAGCGAAGTTCGCGGTGGCTCGGTGGAGCTGTTCGAGGAACTGGGCCAGGGATGGGGCTGCCGGCTGGAAGTCGTCAGTCCACGATGCCGTGGTGGATTGGTAAACCTGCCCGCCCCGGTCGACGGCGAAGAGCTTGCCTCCGCCGTCGCTGCCGAAGACGATGCCGGTGCGGTGGTCGGTGAGGCGAACCGGTCCGTATTCGGTGAGGTGGTCGAGCACCAAGTCGGGCGGGTGGATGAAGTATCCGTGGTCGACGTCGGACAGTTGCAGCTCGGAGACTGAGGAGTAGAAGGTGACCAGGGTGGTGGGGAGGTCAGCAGCGTCATCCAGCCGCGCGGCTGTGGCTCGGCTTTGGCCGTCGGCTACGAGCACACCGTTGTCGCCTGGTGGGTAGCCGTAGGCGGTCTCGAAGAGGGCGAGGGTCTGCTGGAGCATGGTGGTGATCTCCCGTTGCCAGGTGGTGAGCCAGTCGGCCGAGAGCTTCGGGGTGGTCATCGGGTGCCCTGTTCTGTTCGTGGCGGGTGCGTTGGTGAGCGTGAGCAGCGGCTGATCTCGGTGGCGTAGGCGCCCCAGTCGCCGCCGGCGGCTTGCAGCTGCGGCCACTGCCCCGCGGCGTCTCGATTCCACGTGCTGGTGTACCGCGTGGCCCATGACGTGGTTCGGTTGCCCACCCACTGTGGTCATACCCGCGCTCGGGTCAGCGGTCCGGCCCGTCACGCGGAAAGTCGACTGTCTTGTGACTGAGCGCGATAGTTGGCCCTTGAGCACGCTAGCTGGCCCCTGAGCGTTAGCAGGCCCGCAGGGTAGCGGGTCGGTCATGCCGATCAGGCTGCTTTCTGGGTTTTGCCGGATTCGCGGTGTTCCGTTCGGTGTCCTGATGGCATGTCTGGTGATGGTTCGGGGGGCGTGTGGTCTCACTGCTGTGGCTTCGATGAGCTGGTGGCGCCGTACGCGGTTCGGTGCGGGGAGGCTGACGATTCGAGGCCGGATTGGGCGGGGCGCTGGGCTGTGATGTGGCGGGTAGATGGATCCGAGGTCGTCTGCCCCGTGCGCGATCTCTGCGCGTTTCCGTGGGGGCGCGCTCGGCCTGTCCGGTCGTTCTCGTGGCGCCCGGGTCAGCGGCATCGTCCTGGTCTGGCGTTCATGGAGGCGACTGGTCGTGGACATGGCTTTGAGAGTCTCGCCGAGCGCCGGGCGCTCACCGTCCTGGACTTCTGCGGCCAGGTCTGGGATGTGCTGTCGCAGCCGTTCAATTTGCGGTTCTTCGACCGGGGCCGCCGACGGGAGCACATTCCGGACTTCCTGGTGGCGACGGCGGGCCAGACGCTGCTGATCGATGTCCGCCCTGCTCACCTCGTGAAGGAGTCGGACGTCGTCATGTTCGCCGCACCAGCCGCGTCGCGGCTTCTGCTGGCTGGCGGTACCTGGTGGTGACGGGCTGGCGGGACGGCATCGCGGCCAGCGTGGAGGTTCTGGCGGGTGCGCGTCGTCCGGGAACCGATCCGCTCGGGCTGGAGGGTCAGTTGCTCGCGGCGGCGGTCGGTCCACGGCGCTTCGGGGCACTGGTCGACGCGACACGGTGGCCGGTGCCGGCTCGATCTCATGTGCTGCGCCTCTTGTGGCGGCGGCGCTTGGCCTTCGCCCTTGGCGGACCGCTCGGGGATGGCACGTGGATCCATCCGGTCGCGTCATGACAGCCGGATCCGGTGACCGCCGGCTGTTGGTGGAGGAACTGTCCGAGCATGATCTGGCTCGGGCCCGGATCCGGCTGGAACACGTGATGGAGGTCGAGACCGGATTCCGCAGCGGCAGCCACGGTCGCGATTCTGCTGCGGGACGTGCTGTCGCCCCTGCCGATGCGCCCGGGCTGGGGCGAGACCATGGCCTGGCCCTACCCGGGAGCCGCGGTCACCCCGGTCGCAGCCTGGCCGGGCCGCCCCGAGGCTGGTGCGCCACCCGCCTGGACCATCCGGAACCAGGCACGCGCCCCACGCCAGCCATGCGAGCGGCGTCGAACAGCTCACCGCCTCCCTGACCACCCGCTGGATCGGCTGGAACCGGCTACGAGCCCTGGTACCGCACTGCTCCCCGGCACTGACATCGGCCGTCGACGCGGCGATACGGCCCCACCACCTCGCCAACGGAGGGGGCGCGGCCGCAGACCTCTGTTCCCACAAGCTGCCGCTCGGCAGGGGACCCTCGATGCCCGGCACATCCCCCAACGCCTGCCCGACGCCTGGACCAGACCCTTGACGGGCCTCGACGTCCCGGAACTCCCCTTGCGCCGCGACGCCGCGATTCGCCTCGTCCAGATGGCAACCCCCATCCCCTACGAAGCCGCCGCTCTCCGCCTCGGACACACCCGCGCTACCGCCCACCACGCCCGGCTGCACATCCGCACCTGGCAAAAGGCACACCCCAACCACGCCAGCGCCTACCAGCAAGCACTCCACCACATCGCCCGCACCATCGAGACCCTCCCCGATCCGATCAACTACGAGCACCGCCGCACCCGACTCCGCAGCTGGACCATGCCCGCCACCGTGTGGCACCACCTATCAGCCCGAGCAGCCACCGACCGGCCCACCAATCCGGCAGCCGCCACCGCCGTCGTTTGGGCCGAGCTCACCGGCAGTGACCTGCGCCTCGCCCCCATCCTCCACACCACCGCCCTCGCGTAGGAGGCACTCCACACCACCCGAGCCGAGGCGCGCATCCTCGCCGACCCTGACGCTCTCACCTTCAGGCGGTTTCGTGATCTCCTGACCTTGTACACGCAGGTCCTGGCCGCCCGTATCGATCAGGCATACCCCGGCCTTCAGCACCGGCCTCGCGGCTCCACTTCGAAACCATCGTGCCTGCCTGTCCGGCCCCATACTGTCTCGACCCTCCATACGCCTGACCCCGTGCCGCGGGCCCAGGTGATCAGACCTCGCGCGTGGTGACTTCGAAGGCGATGTCGGCCGGGACCAGGGCGTATACCGGGGTGCCGTCGGCAGGGGCCGCGTTGAGGCTGATGGTGTGGGTGGTTCCGGGTTCGAGAAGGACATTGCGGCCGGCGGCGAGGCACACGGACCCCACTTCGGGAGGCACCTGAGTAACCCATGGAATCGAACAGCAGGGGTGTAGTTGCTCGATCGCCGCCTGCTGCTCCGGGTCTCGTGTCGTGCGTCGCTCGCGGACTGGCGCATGGAGATGGCCTTGCGGCCGCCCTGCCGGATTTCAGTTCGACCCGCGCCGCAGGTGCCGTAGCGACAGGCATCCGCAGGCGGGCGAGTTCTCTGTTCACCGGGTCCTGAGGTGCCCAGATTCGGTGTGACGTGAAGCGCAGCGCGCTCGCCGCCACTCTTGCACCGTCCCAGTGCAGGCAGGCAGCTGCCTGGTGGATAGGAGTGACACTGCCGTGCGGTGATCGTTTATATGAGGAGCCGCGCGTGGTTCTCGTTGCGGCCCTTCCGACGAATGACCGAGCTGAGGAGAACGTACAGTCGAGTAGCCGTATGACGCGCCGGCGAGCCGCTGCCGCCGCCCTGGTTCTGGCGGCGGCCGTCGCGACGATGGGTGCCACCGCGACCGCCGCGCAGGCGGCTGGGTACGACAGGCTGTACTGCGCCTGGGTGTTCGACACCTTCAACGCGAAGGTGAACCGCAACAGCCCCTGCACGGTGCCCAAGAACGCGATTCCTGGCATCCACAAGGTCTACGTGATCCGCAACAACCAGATTATGATCACGGCCGACAGGGGTCCCGACATCTTTTCCGGCCCCGCGTACATCAACATCGACAGGGCCTCCCAGGACCTGTCCGTCCGGCCCCCGCAGCTGCCCGCGGCGGCCGCTGCCTCGCTGGGCACGGGCAAGGAAATCGGGCCTGAGGCCGACGACGGAAGTGAGATTGACGCGGGTGACGAATTCTCTGTGATCTCCGAGAACTGACCGCCCAACAGCCGGGCCGCCCAGTCGGCTACCGCCATGACTCTGCGGTGCGTGGCCGATATCGCGCACCGCCGCGTCATGTCCTTGAATCCCGTCCTCCCAGTACTACCGGCGAGGCCGACAGGCCAAGAGGTGGCCGGTCGCCTGCGGCCACGGTGTGCCCAGGGAGGCCGGGATTTCGGGGTCCGTCCTGCCGGAGGCCGCGCCAGGCTTGTTTGGGCTACGTGTCGCCGTCGCCGCGCCGAGGTGAGCAGGCTTGTTGCCGGACGGCGTTCGGGGTGCCCAACGAGTCGAGGAGGCCCTGGAGTCCTAGCTCAGACACCAGCCGCAAAGTAGCCGGGTAATCACGTGCTCGCCGCCGTAGCGGCCTCCTCGTCATGTTCGCGCAGCATCCGCATGACTGTGGCGGGCGAGGGGTGCTGGCCCTTCTTCGCGCCGGTGGTGATGACCAGCCGTTTGGCGATGTCGCGCAGGCTCATCTCTTGGTCGCGCAGGTGAAGGGCCATGGACAGCATCGACTCGTCGGTGACGCACGCGCCGCCGATGGTCTTGCCGCGCTTGCGGGCGGACTCGTGGCCTTCGAGGGTGCGGTCGCGGATGTACTCGCGCTCCATCCCGGACATGGCCGCGAGTACGGTGAACACGATGCCGGACGGATCGTGTGAGCCCTTCAGCTCCCCGGTGAGGAACTCCAGTCCGACATCGCTCGCCTTCAGCTCCTCGGCGAGCATGGCGAGTTCGATGCCGCGGCCGAGCCGTTTGTGCTCGTGGACGACCAGGGTCACGGCAACGCCGGAGGAACGAATCTCTCCGGCGAGCTTCACGGCGGCCTCCAGCTCGGGGCGCCGAGTGGCGCGGGTGGAGATCTTCTCCGAGAAGACCCGCGTCACCCCGGTCTCGGCAAGTGAGTCGAGCTGAGCGTCGAGGGACTGTCGAGCGGTCGAGGCGCGGGCGTAGCCGAGGCGGACGTGCCCGACCGGCTCGATGCCGGCGCTGACGGGCCGGGGCAGCTCGGTCCACACCGAGCCCGGCTTGCGTACGGCGGGGGTCGGCACGCTGAGCGCCTTGGCGAGTTGGGGCACGAGGCGGAAGCGGGCGGTGTGGTACTGGATGGCCACCTTGCCCTTGCCGGTGCGACACGGGGAGCCCGCAGGGGCAGCGCAGGTGGACATCGGACAGTCGTGCGATTCCACGCGCTTGAAGTCGTCGCTCACGACCCCGGACTGTTTCATGAGGGCGTTTCAGACGTCCAGTCGTTTGCAACAACTCATGAAACATAATCGCCGCACGTGGACCGCCGGGCGGGTAGGTGTTTCACAGGCGACCACCTACGAAACGAACCGCGCAAGCAGTGCGGAGCTGGTGAAGGCTCGCTCAGGCATCGCGTGCTGACGGGGGCTCGGCGAAGGAGCCGGCGGCTGCGGCGAGGGCGGCGGTTCTGGCTGCATGGCCGGGCAGTTGCGGGTCGGGGGTCGCGCGAAGGAGCACCAGTTGGTGGTACAGCGGTGCGGTGGCCGCGATGAGAAGTTGCCGGGCGTCGGTGCGCGGCGGTAGTTCGCCGTGCCGGACAGCCCGGCTGACGATGATTTCGCAGCGCGCGTATCGGTCCTCCCAGAGCCGCTGTTGGGCCTGGGCGGCTTTCTCGGAGCGGAACGAGGCGGCGATCAGTGCTGCCATGATCGGTGGCTGTGCAGTCAGGGCTGCGTAGATCTCCTGGTTCAGTGCTGCCAAGTCGCTTTCCAGTGAGCCGGTGTCCGGTGGCTGCCAGTCGTCGTCGGACGCCGCGTCGAGGACGTCGGCGAGCAGGCCGCCGACGTCCCCCCAACGCCGGTACACCGTGGCGCGGTGCACGCCGGCGCGGGCGGCGACGGCGTCCGTGGTGAGCCCGTCATAACCGTGTTCGCCGAGCTCCGCGACGACTGCGTCGAGCACCTGCTGGCGAATACGGGCGGTGCGGCCCCCGGGCCGGCGGCGGGTCGGCGGCGGACGGGTGCCTTCCGGTCCTGAGTCTGCGGGAGTCATCGCTGAATACCTTTGCTCGGGGCATCGTCGTTATGGCAAGCTATTAAAGTAACAGTTGTCGCACTAGTGGAGTAATCGATGCTCTCCCGAAGCGTTCGCCCGGCCGCGCAACCCTCGACGGCCACCTCGTTCTCGAATGCTTTGGAGCGCCTGCATGCCTACACAGATCACTGCACTCGCCGTCAGCAAGTCCTTCAACGGCAGGCTCGTTCCTGACTCGGTGACCTGCTCGCTCGCCGCGGGCGAGCGCACCGGGGTCACCGGTGAGAACGGATCGGGCAAGACCACCTTGCTGCGCCTGCTCGCCGGGCGTGAACGGCCCGATCAGGGCGAGGTCGTCGTCCAGGCCACCGGCGGGGTCGGCTATCTCGCCCAGGACGAGCAACTAACGTCGCAGGCTACGGTCCAGCGGGTCATCGACCGGGGTCTGAGCGATCTGCGTGCGGTCGAGCAGCGAATGCGCCGCCTGGAGACCGCCATGGCCGACGGTGACGAGGCGGGCATGGCCGAGTACGGCGAACTGATGACGGTGTTCGAGCTGCGCGGCGGCTATGACGCCGACGCCCGCGTGGAACGCGCTCTGCACGGACTGGGCCTGGGGCTGGTGGGACGTGACCGTACGGTGGGCAGCCTGTCCGGTGGAGAACGGGCCAGGTTACGACTGGCGGCCTGCCTGGCGGCGGCGCCGGAGGTGCTGCTGCTGGACGAGCCGACCAACCATCTCGACGATGCTGCCCTGAGCTGGCTGGAAGAGCACCTGCGCGCCCGGCGGGGCACCACCGTGGCGGTCTCTCACGACCGGGTATTCCTCGAACGGGTTGCCACCAGCCTGTTGGAGGTGGACGCCGATACGCGTCGCGTCATGCGGTACGGCAACGGCTACACCGGTTACCTCGCCGAGAAGACGGCTGCCCGGCAGCGTTGGGCCCAGGCTCACGACCAGTGGCGGGCCGACATCGACCGGCTCCGCGAGGCCGCCGTGACCACGGTTGAGACCGAGCTGGCCGCCTTCGCCCGTGGGCGGACAGGAGAGGCCGCCGGACACGCCGCACAACTGCTGTCCCTCGGCCTGTTCGACCGCGACCAGCTCGCTGTGCCAGTCGGCCAGCTGTCCACCGGGCAGCTGCAGCGTCTGGCTCTGGCGCGATTGCTCAGTGCGCCATCGGACGTCCTGTTGCTCGACGAACCCACCAACCATCTCTCGCCCGCCCTCGCCGAGGAGCTGGAAACCGCTCTGACCGGGTACAACGGGACGCTCGTCATCGTCAGCCATGACCGCCGGTTGCGTCGGCACTGGCGGGGCGCCCATCTGGCCTTACAGGCGGCCGAGACTTCCGCCGCCACGTGCTGAGGTCCTCCGGACCCGCAGACATCCCTCAGGAAGGACGAAATTCGTGATGCCGCCTGCTCCCGCCGACCCGACCGTGGTGCACCCGATGCCCGAACAGCCGCGGGTGGTGCTGCTGAAACCGCTGATCACCTCGCCTCTGATCGAGGTCGGAGACTTCTCCTACTACGACGACCCCGATGACCCGACCGCCTTCGAGACTCGCAACGTGCTGTACCACTACGGACCGGAAAAGCTGGTCATCGGGAAGTTCTGCGCGCTGGGCGAGGGCGTGCGGTTCATCATGAACGGCGCCAACCACCGCATGGACGGCCCCTCCACGTTCCCCTTCCCGATCATGGGCGGTTCCTGGTCCGAGCACTTCGACCTCATCACCGGCCTGACCGGACGAGGCGACACCGTGGTGGGCCATGACGTCTGGTTCGGCTATCGGTCCATGGTGATGCCCGGCGTCCGCATCGGCCACGGAGCGATCATCGCCTCCGGCTCCGTCGTCGTCGACGACGTCCCCGACTACGGCATCGTCGGCGGCAACCCCGCCCGCCTCATCCGCCGCCGCTACAGCGACGCCGACATCAACCGCCTCCTCGCCCTGGCCTGGTGGGACTGGCCGCTCCAGCACATCACCGAACACATCCGCACGATCATGTCCGGCAGCATCGACGACCTGGAGAACGCGGTGCCTGGGCACGTGGCAAAGGCACCTCAGGACCCGACGCCCAGCAGCGCCACGGGCCATTGAACGAACCCGGCCCAGGACGACCTGCGCGGTGACCCGCTCCCCTATTCCGCGATCCACCATTCCAGCACCGAGAATCGAGCTGTCAGCATGCCTGCTTCGCCCCACCACAACCCGTTCGCCGACTGGCTTCGCACCCACGCCGTCGCCCTCGATCACCTCGGCCCCGAGGCACCACTCGACGATCTGGAGCCGCTGCGCGCCATCATCGGTGACGCACGTGTCGTCGCGATCGGTGAAAGTTCCCACTTCATCAACGAGTTCGCATCCATGCGCGAGCGCATCCTGCGGTTCCTGGCCGAGCGCTGCGGATTCACCGTCCTGGCCTTCGAGTACGGCTTCAGCGAGGGCTTCCCCCTTGACGCGTGGGCCCAGGGTGAGGGGACGGACGACGACCTGTCGGCGCGCCTCGTCGGGACGGTCCCCGTGGGAGTCGACGAGCCGCTGCGCTGGATACGTCGGCACAACCGCACCGCCGCAACACCGGTGCGCTTCGCAGGCGTCGATATCCCGGCGGCCGGTGGGTCCTTGCTTCCCGCTCTGGCCCCGGTGGCCGACTACCTGCGCCGGATCGATCCCGAAACCCTGCCGGTCGTCCAGGAGGCGATGCGGATCGCCGAGTCGTTCGCCGGTGGCTCCGCGGCCGTCGCCGCGCCCGCGTGGGCACGCCTGGCCACCGCCGAACAGAACGCCCTCAGTGCGACCCTGACGCGCTTGCTGATCCGGTTCCGCTCCGTCGAACCGCTGTACGTCTCCCGCGGCGACCAGCACAGCTACGACATCGCCGTGCGCCGTCTCGAAGGCGCCTGCCACGCCGACTACACCTTCCGCGCCATGGCCGACCTCTTCGCAGGCAAAGGGCTGACCGCCGACACCTCGGCCCGCGACGTCTACATGGCCGAGTCGGTCCTGTGGCACCTGGAACGCCTCGAACCCGGGACCCGCGTCGTGCTGGCGGCTCACAACGCCCACATCCAGAAGACACCAGTGTCCTTCAACGGCCAGCTCACGGGACTCCCCATGGGACAGCACCTGCACCGTGCGCTCGGCGATGAGTACTTCGCCCTCGGCCTGACGAGCACCACCGGACATACCGCGGACATGCCCCGCGACGAGAACACACCCTTCGGCTTCACCATCGACGCCACCGCGCTGGAGCCGGCCGAGCCGGGAAGCATCGAAGCCGCATTCGCCGACGCCGAACTCGGGCTCAGCATCGCCGATCTCCACCAGGCACGCCCGCAGGAGGCCCATGGAAACGCCGACCTTGCCCCGGGCCCCGACCGCATCCGGATCCAAAGCGCCTACCTCCACACCCCCATCCTTGAGGCGTTCGACGCCATCCTCCACACCCCAACCTCCACCGTTGCCGACAACCTCGAAAACATGTGAGACGGGCCGTATTGACATGCACGAGCGAGGACTGGAGCAGGTGCAGGGCGAGCATCGACGTCTCGGCGTGCTCCTTGTCCGGGCCGGTCAAGGAGCCGTCCTTGCCGTAGTGGAGCACGGTGTTCGCGCCGTTCCAGTTCTCGACGACCTGGAGCCCGCCGTGGAGTTCGCGGCGCAGGCCGGGACTGGCCAGGTAGTCGCAGGCGAAGATCGTGCGCACGGCGCGGCCGAGTTCTTCGAGTGCCTGGTACGTGGGGCGCTTGGGGCCACCGCGGGTGAAGCGCCGCAGGACCTGATCGGCCTCCGCTGTCCCGAGCCGGAGTGCGGTCGCGTACTTCACCGTCTGGCTGTACTGCTGCTCGATCAGTTCCCAGCGGATCGGCCGTGTCAGCGAGGCGCCGAGCGCAGGCCAGCCGGGCGGGGCGTCGTCCGGGCGATACAGGCGGATGCTGCCGATGTTCTTCAGCCGCGGCAGCAGGCGGAATGTGAGCAGCTCGGTGAAGGCGAACCCGACGATGCTCGCACCGTGGGTGTCAACGTAGTTCGACTCGATCTCGGCGTCCGTGCAGTGCCGCAGCAGGCCCTCGATCATCGCCGCGACCTCGGACGACGAACAGCTCTTGAGCTGGGAGTAGATGCAGACGTTCTTCTTCTCGACGTGCCAGTAGATCATCACGCCGTTGCCGCCGTAGCGAGCGTGGTACTCGGTCATGAAGTTCGATGACCAGGACCCGAACTTCTTCGAGTCTGACGCGCACGCGGTGCCGCGACCCCACCATGCGGTGTCTCGGGCGGCGAAGGTGGAGTTCACCAGCCTGGTGACGGCGGCCCGGAGGTTGTCGACGGTGATGAAGTGCCGCCGGACGTGCCGTAGCGCTGCCTCGCTCTCGCCGTGCTCGCCGGTCGCCACGATCGCGCCGATACCCGTGTTCGTGCCCAGCGCGAAGAGGGCCAGCAGCAGGCGGCGCTGGAGGACGCCACGGTCGATGCGCTCGTACGCGGCCACCGAGGAGAACTCCTCGGTGAAGCCGGCGAGGAAGTCGGCGTTCTTCAGCATGTCCAAAAGGTCCAGGACACCCCAGCGGCGTGCGACCTCGTCCTTGAGGGCCGCCAGGCCGGTGGGCTCGGCCAGCGGCTCCAGCTTCGGCACGGTGATCCAGGGCTCGCCCTTGCGGGTGGTGACCTTCACCCCGCCCGCGCTGCCGTCCGCGAGCGAGACGGAGAGCCGGTCCAGGCCCGCGGTCATGCGCTTCTTCAAGTCCGTGATGCACGCCCTCGGGTCTAGCGGCTGGCGGATCGCGGCGTAGTGCACGGCGCGGGTGGCCTCGAAGTCGCCTGGCAGGTCGTCCTCCGGGTTTCGCCAGCGGGCCGCGCCCTCGACGTAGATCGCGGCGGCGGACCGCGTCCCGCAGCGCGACCAGGACGCACAGCTCGTACGGAATGCGCTCGACCTTGCCCTTGTCGTCGACGACCGCCTCGCGCCAGTCCTTGCGCACCACGCCGTCCATGGGCGCCTCATCGCCGGCGTCGTGGAAGCGGGTCTTTCCGTCGACGTCGGCGTACTTCGTGAGCAGCTTCATCGCGTCCATCACCGGCCGGTAGGCGGTGTTGTTGCACTTGAAGCCGAGCGTGTTCAGCAGCGGAGGCAGTATCTGCCGGTAGTACGAGCTGTAGGAGGAGCGGAGCGTGCTGCGGACCCTGGCCTTGAAGACCTTCTCGTTCGCCTTCGCCTCGGCCACCAGCTCGCGCAGCGTCTTCTCCCCGACCACCGGAAACAGGGCCCGACGTACGACCTCGTCGGGCTTGTCGACGGCGGCCGTCGCCAGCTTGAAGAGGATGCCCTCCTTGCCGCGGACCTTCTTCTTCCAGCACATCTGGAAACCGGCCTTCCAGCTCGAAGAACTTCAGCAACAGGCTGAAGCCGAGCCGGGTCGCCCCGCTCTTGTTCGCCACCAGGTCCCAGTCGCCGTCTACCAGCGTCCAGTTCGCCAGTAGCTCCTCTGGCGACCACTCTTGCCGCACGCCCGCCCCTTTGGCCTCGATCACTCCTCGGATTCGGCATCGGTGCGAACTCGGTGGTCAAGCGGTCGAGCGGCGCACCTTTCCGGGCCGGGCCGGGTGGCAGCGCTGGAGACGACAACGTCCCAGGCGCTCGGCCCCCGGCCGTTGCCGCGCCACGCCATCAGGCCCCGGCGGCAGTGCGGAGTCGGGCGGCGATTCACCCGGGGGTCGGTCAGCCGTGGTGGCAGCCGACTGCTGCCTGGTGTCGTCCGCGAGGCGTGCTTCGCGCTCGACATCCCGCCGGCCGCGTTCGACCTTGAGCGGCATCTCGATGGCGGCAGACCTGGCCGCGGATCGTCAGCCCGCCGCTAAGGCGGCGGAGGTGAGGGGCAGCGTCACGCGGGCGGAGACTGCCGTCCGCGTAGCGAACTTCTACACTGCTGTAGATTTCAGCTTGACCAGGCAGCTCGACTCTGGAGGAGAACGTGGGAGTTTCCCTTTCCAAGGGTGGCAACGTGTCGCTCAGCAAGGAGGCCCCGGGCCTGACCGCCGTCGTGGTGGGTCTGGGCTGGGACCTGCGCACGACGACGGGCACGGACTACGACTTGGACGCCAGCGCCCTGCTGTGCGACGAGGCCGGGAAGGTCGCGTCCGACAAGCACTTCGTCTTCTACAACAACCTCACCAGCCCGGACGGTTCGGTGGAGCACACCGGTGACAACCTCACCGGTGAGGGGGAGGGTGACGACGAGGCCATCAAGGTCGACCTGGCCGCGGTCCCGGCCGACGTCGCCAAGATCGTGTTCCCGGTCTCCATCCACGACGCCGAGTCCCGCGGGCAGAGCTTCGGCCAGGTCCGCAACGCCTTCATCCGCGTGGTCAACCAGGCTGACGGCTCCGAACTGGCCCGCTACGACCTGACCGAGGACGCCTCGACCGAGACTGCCATGGTCTTCGGCGAGCTGTACCGCCACGGAGCGGAATGGAAGTTCCGCGCCGTCGGCCAGGGCTACGCCTCGGGACTCGCCGGCATCGCCCAGGACTTCGGCGTCAACGTCTGACGCCGTTGGGGCAGCGTGGCCCGGCCGCTCCGCGCGGCCGGGCCACCGGCCCCCATCGACGACGCCACCACGCCCGGAAGCGCATCGCCCTTCCACTTGCTCGGCTCCTGCCCGAGGCTCTCCGGGCCCAACGGGAACTCGGCTACACGCTCGTCAGCGCGGGCTGGGGTGGCGGCGATCTACGCCACGGTGGCCGGGTTGGCCGGCCTCGCCGGAGCGCTGACCATCGCGGCGCGCCGCCGGTCCGCGCGCCCGGAGGACGCACCGCCCCCAGGGTCGGGCCCGCGGGAGGACTCGTCGGCGGCTCAGGCGCATGAGGTTGGGCGGCAAGCCCTGCTCCAGCGCGGAGCGCTGCCGTTCCTCCGTGAAGAGCTCAGCCACGAGTCGGCCGCCGAACCCTTGCCCGATGGTGCCCCCAGGCAGCCATCGACAGGTCCGGGATTCACCGGCCCGGACTCCGCGAGGCCCGGCTGCACCAGCCCCGACCTCCCCAGTCCCGAATCACCCAGCAAGGAGTAATCCACCCATGACCGTGAATATGTCCAAGGGGCAGCAGATCAGTCTGAGCAAATCCGACGGGCAAGCGCTCACCGTCGTGCGGATGGGCCTGGGGTGGCAGGCCGCCGAACGCAAGGGCTTCCTCGCTCGGCTCACCGGCCCGCGCGGCGAGATCGATCTCGACGCCTCCGCCCTGCTCTTCGCGGACGGCAAGCTCGTCGATGTCGTCTTCTTTCAGCACCTCACCAGCGGCGACGGCTCCGTACGGCACTTGGGGGACAACCTGGTCGGCGGGACCGGGCACGGAGGTGACGACGAGGGCATCATCGTGGACCTGCGGCGCGTGCCCGTCCATGTCCAGCAGATCGTCTTGACGGTGAACTCCTTCACCGGCCAGTCGTTCGAGGAGGTCCGGCATG
This sequence comes from Streptomyces palmae, assembly GCF_004684805.1. Lineage (GTDB taxonomy): Bacteria > Actinomycetota > Actinomycetes > Streptomycetales > Streptomycetaceae > Streptomyces > Streptomyces palmae. The sequence goes on along the minus strand of NZ_SRID01000037.1, from coordinate 10,155 downwards.
CCTTCTGTCGCCTGGTCGACGAGAACACCGGCCAGGAGCTGGCCCGCTACACCCTCACCGGCGGTGGCCACTACACGGCAATGATCATGGCCAAGGTCGTCCGCAGCGGGAACGGCTGGCAGATGACCGCGATCGGCCAGCCCTCCAACGGGCGCACGTTCGAGGACCTTCTCCCCGACATCGCCCCTCAGCTGTAACGCCTCTCGGCGGCGGTGCGGCCGGCGGGAGTTGCCGGGGTCTGGAGATGCCCCAGGTTCGCGCCACCGGCCGCCTGTCCGCTTGCTGCCGGGCAGGTATCAGGCTACCCGGTCGGCGGTTTGGTCTCCGGCTCATCCAAGGAGCGACGGCCGGCGGCGACGCCCTCTCGCACCGGCCGTACGTCCGAGCCCTCCGCCGCCGTGCCCAAGTCGTGGTCGTGGCTCGCTGTTCAGCGCGGCCCGGGCTGTTTCGGCGGAGCCCCGGAAACCATCGACCGATGCCTCCTCATGCTCCCGCCCGTTGCGGTCAGTCGGATGAAGGTCTTGGCCTGAACTGGCCGAAAAGGTGGGACCCCTTCCAGGTCGAGGGGCATGCTCTACAGCACTGTAGTTTTTCGCTCGGCCGCAGACGCGGTCACCGGGTCGCCACGGCGCCCGGCAGGCATCAGGAGGACGACATGGCTGCGATAGACCTCGGCAAGATGGTGGACAAGGCATGGGCCGACAAGGACCTCTCGGAGATCATGGCGGCTCCCGTCTCCGCCCTGAAGGGTGTGTCGGACCGTCACGGTGAACTGCTGCACGAGGCATTCGGCATCAAAACGGTGGCCGATCTGGCCAATCTGAAGTACTTCCAGTGGGCCGCGACGCTCGCCACGCTGGAATCCGCCACGAAGTAGGACCACGGGGCCGCGGCGGTCCCGGCGCTGCCGGACCGCTCGCGCCGCCGGCGGATTGCGTTGGCGGCACGCGATGAAGGCAGAGGAGACGGCGGCCGGCGAGCAGTCGACGCCGCGTACGATCCAGACCACTCCCGGTGAGGCGACCAGCGATCACACCGCCGCCCCATCCGGAGCGAGGCTCGGGCTCTGCGCGCACGTGACGCCTCGGCGGACGTCGTCACCCACCCATGAAGCACCGCGCGGGGCGGCCGTTTCCGGCGACGCTGCACATCCGTACTGGCCTACGTGCGGGCTTGGTGGTCGGCCGCCTCGTGGGCTCGGTCCAGTACGCCCCGAGGCGCGCTCGACAGCCGCGGTGTGCGTGAGGTCGTCCGCATCACAGCCGACAGCGCCGCCGACGACGGCTCCAACCACCGCTTCACCCTCGTGGGCCGCTCGGGCAAGCTCAAGGAGACCCTGGACTATGACGGGAGCGATCCGGAGTGGAAGGTGGGTGACCGGATCGAGGTAATCAGCGACCCGGAGGGCACCGTCCCCCTGGGGGCGGCCTTCGACGTCGATCCGGAAGGCCGACTCGGCACCCTCCTCCTGGTCATCGGATGGACAGGCATCACTCTGCTCGCCGGCCGACGGGGATTCCTGCGGCGCCGCGCGGGGCGACGCCCGGCCTTCGAGGACGTCGACTGAGCCGCGCCGGGCCGGGCCGATCCGGCTGCGGTCGTCCCCAGCGGACGCGACGCCTGCCGCGCCAAGTTCTGTCCCGGCCCGGCCCGGTAGGGGCGAGAGGCCTTGCACGGCCGAGGGGCACCGGGGGAGAGCCCGGTGCCCCATGTTTTGTTCCACGCGGCCTGCCGCGGCGAGCGGCGGTGATCAGAAACGCATGGCCTGCCTGCTGCGGTCACCGATCGGGTGAGTCAGGACTTCTTGATCTTCGAGTAGGCCTTCGACTTGTGTACCTCGTCGGGGGAGAAGACGTGGACGATCCCGCCGAACGTGGTGTCGGTGAAGTACTGGTCAGGCCGGTCGTTCGCCTCGAATTCGATGTCGACGCGCTGGCCGTTCTGAGGATCGATGCACGACATGTCGATGTCGCCGTCGCTGCCGCGTACCAGCTTCTCGCACCGGTGACGCTCGACGAACTTGTCGAAGTCGGTGGCCTTGGGCTTGTCGCCCTTACTGCTGCCGCAGCCGGCCAAACCGAGCATCGCGACACCGAAGGCCAGGAACACCATCGACAGGCGTGCTCGGTGGGGCCGTCCCACAGCGGGAACACTCATGATGACCTTGAACTCCTTACTCGGGCCAGGAACCGCAGTGTTGCTCTACAGTCCTGTAGAGGATGAACCGCGCTGAAGCATACTGGCTCGCGACCCAGCGGAGATACCCGTTCCCGATCTGTATGAAGTTGGCTCAAAGTGGGCGGCCGAACGGACTCGACGGCGCTGAACCTGCCCAGTGCCCACTCACGGTCTTCTCCCGGATCCAGTCAGACCTGAGTCGGCGTTCTTGCCTTCAAGTCGTCCGTGAGACCTGCCGTCCCGAGGGCGTGCGGGTCGGGCACGCGTCGGCCGGTTCACTCTGACGCCCGACCCGGACAGCCCCGCGGTCCAGGAACTACTCCACCGATTTCGCTCCAGCCTCCCGGGCTGAGCGTCCAGGGCGCGTCCACCGCTGTGTAGGTGGTCTGGCGCCGCGTCAAGCAGCTCTCGCGCGGGCGGATGCTTGATGAGGGCAGGCGCGCTATGTCCGGGTGGCCTCGAACGTCCACACGCCGTCTATCGCGATCACTGCTGCCGCATCGAGATGGTCGCATCCCCTCGGAAGGCAGACTCACGAAGATCAGTACCTGCCGGAATTTCGCTGGGCGGTCGCATCAGCGGCCGGTACCGTGTGACGCCGAGCCAAGGGGGTGGGCCGGTGTGCCCGGTGCTGTTGGTGGATGTGGACGGACCGCTGAATCCGTATGCCGCCAAGCCATACCGACGGCCTGAGGGCTACGAGACCCACCGGTTGCTGACACCTCGGTGGGAGGCTGCGCAGCGGCGCCGGCTGACTGAGTGGGGGCTGCCGAACAAGCCCGTGAAACCGCTGCGGGTTTGGCTCGACCCGTCTCACGGCCCGGCGCTGGAGGCACTTCCCTTCGACCTGGTGTGGGCGACAACGTGGGAGGAAGAAGCCAACACCTTCGTCGCGCCAGTCCTGGGATTGCCCGAGCTGCCCTTCATTCCCTGGCCTTCGCCGCGGCCCGAGCCCGGAGGCGGGGTCTTCTGGAAGACTCCCGAGATCGTCACGTGGGCGAATGGCCGTGCGTTCGCCTGGATAGACGATGAGATCACGGATATCGATCGGACCTGGGTGAAGGAACACCATGACGGTCCCGCCCTACTGCACCGGGTCGACCCCCGATGCGGCCTCACCGACGACGACTTCGCCACGTTGACGGCATGGGCAACCGACCTGGACTAACTGATCGTTTCAGAATGAGTTGAGCTGCGGGTCTTGTGCTCGACGATCTTGGTCGGCAGGGTGTCCTGGATGGTGCCGATCTTGTTCCTGACTACCTGTGGGAGCGGGTGACCCCGCCACTGCCGTCCCCTGGCTGCGGCCTCCCCGGCGGTCGGCCCCACAGTTGCGACACCAAGTCACCCCCCAGGCCCCCATCGCAGTACGGACCCGGCGGTGATGTGCTGGTGTACCGCGTGGCCCATGACGTGGTTCGGTTGCCCGCCCATTGTGGCCATACCCGCGTTCGAGTCAGCGGCCCGGCCCGTCACGCGGAAAGTCGACTGTCTGACGTGAGCGAATCGGGGCGAGCAGGTCTGTGACGGCCGAACCTGGTGGTCGGCACTACGGCCAGTCGACCATGTTGGAGAACCCGATCCAGGGCACCAGCACGCTCAGCGGTGCGAACCAGGCGGTGAGAAATCGACGCTCGCTGAAGCGCTGCTGCCACGGCAGGGCCCACGCGGTGACCAGCAGGGCTATCGGTGCCAGGAGCCCAACCGCGAACACCGGATAGGCGGTATCCAAGCTCGACTGGAAGCGCTCGCTTACGAGGCCAGAGCAGGAGTCGTCGCAGGCCAGGGGAGACAGGGCCACGTAGAGAACGGCGACCAGCATCGCGGGCACGGTCAGGAGCGTGGAGACCAGCGGGGCGATCCAGGCCCTCGGGGTACGGGCGAACGGTTCCTCGCTCATGCGCCCCAACCAACCACCTTCTGGCGACGGTGCCCACGATGACCACGGCAAGCGGACCGAAACGCCGTGCCGCGATCCCGCCGACCGAGTCGCTTACCGCCCCGGCGATGGCCCCGGGCATCAGGAACAGTCCGATGTCGGTGGTACTGGCTCCGAAGCCGTACCCGTCGGCCGATACCGCGAACAGCTGCGGGAGCAGAGAGAGCACCATCCCGGAACTGGTGGTGATGACGAAGGTGAGCACGCACGCGTGCCACATCGCGGGCTGTGCCAGCGTGCGCGGATCGACCATCGGTGAGGCTGTCCGGCGCTCGACGACGACCCAACCGGTCGCGAGGGCCGCCACCACGACCGCGATGGCACCGACCGCCGGTGCGGGCGGGTCGGCGCTCGTCACCGTCACGAGCCCGAGCATGAGCGCGAGCAGCGCCCCGCTCAGCAGAGCCACCCCAGGCCAGTCGATCCGGTCGCCCGACGGGATCGGCGGATCATGGGGCATCAGCTGGGTCAGGACCAAGGTGGTCGCGATGATCGCGATCGTCGGCAGTGCGAACAACCCGTGCCACGACAGTCCTTCAGCGACCGGCCCGGCGATCGACGTTCCCACCATGCCGCCGCCCGTGAACAGCGCGGTGACCAGCCCGATCGCCACCTGCGACTCGCCCGCCGGGAGGTGCTTGCGCACCAGGATGAAGGAGAGGGGCGGCGCGCCCACCATGACGCCCTGCAATACCTGACCCAGCAACAGCACCGGTAGGTTCGGCGCCAGGCTGGCCAGCAGGCCACCGACCGAGACCACGGCCATCAGCCCTGACAGCACCCACTTCCCGCCGTGGCGGTCGCCGAGTTTCCCTGCGACGGGTGCGACGACCGCGCCGGTGACCAGCATGGTGTTGGCGACCAATGCCCCTTCGGACGGACTGACTCCCAGCTCACGCTGGAGCAGCGGGAGCGCGGGTTCCACCACCGACTGCAGGGTGCCGAGGGCGAGTGCCAGGATGCCGAGGGCGCCGATCGACAGCCTTCCGACGCGGACCGGGGAAACCACGGCTTCGGACATGGATGTCCTTCATCGTTGGTTGCGAGCACGTGTGTGGACCGCCACCTGTCGATCGCTTCGGACACCACAGGCAGGGGGAGTGCGTGAGATTCCACGCCCCCCACACGTGCTTCCGGCGCCCCGCCGGGCATCGTGCTCAGCCGCCGACTTCCCCTGGTCCACCCGGACCAGGGGAACCGCGCGCCCTGGTCCCCACGCACTACAGGGGAGGGGCCGCACGTGGGGCGAGGCACGCCGGGCGGACTCTCAACCTCAAGTCGAGCGTGATAGTGCGGCCCATGGCCTCCGCGGGAATGTGCCGGCGGTTCCGCCCGGTCAGCCGCCCAGCAGCCCGTCCAGTTCCTTCCTCGCCTTGCGTGTGTCCGGGTGCTCCTCGCCCAGGACCCGGGCACGGGCGGCGAGGACCTCGCGGAGCAGGGCCACCGCCGACTCGACCTTCCCCAGCCGCGCCAGGATCCGGGCCCGACCGAACCTCGTCGTGATGACCTCCGGGTGCTCGGGGTTGGCGTAGCGTGCCAGCCGCTGCTCCAGCAGGACGTCCAGTTCGGCGAGTGCCGTGGCCGGGTCGCCGAGTTCGGCCTTCAACAGGGCGATGTTGTAGCGGGTGATCATGACGGCCGGGTGGGTGTCGCCGAGCATCTCCCGCTGGTCGCGGAGCACCTCCTCGTGCAGCGGCAGCGCGCCCGCGGCGTCGCCCAGCTCCCATGTGAACCGTGCGGTGTTCAGCCGGACGAGGAAGGTGTTCGGGTGGTACGCGCCGCGGACCCGGGTGACGAGCGGCAGCAGCTCGCCGTAGCCGTCGAGCGCCTCCTGGCGGCGCCCCGACTCGCCCAGGAACTTGCAGATGTTCATCCGGCTGAACACCACCTGCTCGTGCTCCTCGCCGAACGCCGCGATCCGGTCCCGCAGAAGCTCGGCGTGCAGCTCCAGGGCCTGCTCGTAGCGGCCCAGCATGCCGTGCCAGTACGCGATGTAGTGCCGCTCCTCCAGGACGGCCACGTCCGTCGGGCTCAGCACGCGTTCCAGGTCGGGCAGCAGTTCCTCGTGCAGCCGCAGCCCCTCCTCCGGGGCGCCGCCGCGACCCGTCCAGTACGCGATGTGGTGCCGGGTGTCCAGGGTGCGCGGGTCGTCGGGGCCGAGGAGGCGCTCCTGGTCGGCGAGCACCTCCCGGTGCAGGGCCACGGCCTCGGCGAAGTCACCCGTCTCGCCGGTCGCGTACGCGATGCGGGAGCGGGTCTCCAGCAGCTCGGGATCGTCCGCGTCGAGTACCCGCAGCTGGTCCGGCAGCAGCTCCCGGTACAGCTCCCGGGCCCGCCCGTACGCCCCGGACTTGCTCGTCCAGTACGCCGTGCGGGCCCGGGCGCGCAGGGTCGCCGGCGCGTCCGCGCCAAGGCGCTCCCCGAGGCGCTCGGCCCAGCTCGCCCAGCGGGCCCGGTTCACCGTCGCCTCCGGCGCGGCGCGCAGCTCCAGGCTCGCCAGCAGCCGCTCGAACAGCGCCGCGGCGGCGTGCTCGTCGGGCGCGGCGAGGGCCACCTGCCACAGGTGCTCGGGCTCGGCCTGCTCGGCGTAGCGGTGCAGAGGGTCGTCGGGCGTGTGCTGTTCCATGGGAGCCATGGTCTCCAGCGTGCCGCAGAGCGCGCGATGCCCCTCCACCAGGTCCCGCTCCTCCGCCACGTACTCGACGAGGGACGGGTGGTACACGCCGAGCAGTTCGGTGCCCGACGGGTCGGGCGAGCGGACGATGAGGCCGTCGAGGAGACGCAGCACCAGGCCGACCGCCTCCTCGTCGGCCGGGCCGCCCAGTTCCCCGGCCGCCCGGGCGAGCAGCGGCCGGGGCAGGGTCATGCCGGGGCCGGCGGCGGCGACGACGAGCAGGACCGGGTCGAGCCAGGCGGCGGCGCCGTGTGCGGAGGCCTGGTTCCGCAGCGGGACCAGCGTCTTGTCGTAGGCGTCCGCCAGTCCCTCACCGACCTCGGACGCCTCGGAGGGGCCGAAATGAGCCAAGACCTTGGTGAGCTGCCAGTTCCCGTCCTGCCGGGCGAGGATCACCTGCTGGGCGTCCTCCGGTACCCGCCGGGCCCGCAGATAGGCGCGCACGTTCCGGTCGTCGGGCACCGGGACCGGCAGCTGATGCCAGTCCTCGGGCAGCGCCACCCACTCCTGGACCGTGGTCACCACGCCGAACCACTCCGGTGCAGCGTCCCGCAGCGCCGCGAGCTCCGTGAACAGTGCGGCGCGACTCGCCGGGTCCTTCACCTGGTCGAGGCCGTCCACGACCACGCGCACCGGCTCGCGCGCCGCCATCAGGCCGAGCGGTCCTGCCACCTCCGCGACCGTGCTCGGCAGCAGCGTGCGCTGCGCCTGGGGGACCCGCGCCCGGTACGCCGTACGCGCGGTGTCGAATCCCGGCAGGTACCGGCGGAGCTGACGGGCCAGCTGCTGGACGGCCGTCCCGGAGGTCCACGCGGCGTCGCTGAGCCGCACGACGGCGCACACCGTCGCGGCGGTGTCCGCCTCGTCCTCGGGCAGCAGCTCGGGACGGGCGAGCGCGGTGGCGATCGTCGTCTTGCCCGTGCCCATGGCGCCGACCACGGCCACGAGCCGGTTCAGGCGGACCAGCCGGGCGATCCGGGCCAGTTCCGCGGGCGGCTGGAAGTGACGCAGGGCGGCCACCAGGACCGGTTGGTCGGGAGAACCGGCCAGCACGCTCAGCTTGTGGTCATGCGCCACGTTGCGGGCGATCCACGCCTCCGACGGGGCCTGGCGCGAGCCCGTTCCCCCGTCGAACGAGACCGCCTGCGGAATCTGACGCCGGAGCAGCGTCTGGACCCTCAGACGTACCGCCTTCGTCTCCAGGAACGGTTCGAGCCGGATGTCCCCGTGGCGCACGAGCCGGGTGAGGACCCGCGAGAACTGCAGGTCGTAGGAGACCCGGTCGTTGGAGGAGGTCAGCACCTCGACCGTGCGACCGGTCTGCATGGCGGACCTGAGCCAGTCCTCGGCCGCGGCCAGGAGGGCGTGGCCGGAGAAGCACCCGTCGACCACGAGGGTCAGCTCCGGCACGCCCCCGTACCGCCTGGCCATCCGGCCGACCTCGCCGGGCAGGTCGAAGGCCGTCTCCGGGCCGGGCGCGGCCGGTGTGGAGCTGATCGGGAAGAGGAAGTCGCCGCCCTCGGGGTGAAACCCGTGGCCGAGGAAGCCGAGCAGCAGGGAGGCACGCGCCGCCTGCGCCTCGCGGAACGCCTCCTCCACGGCCTCGGTCACCTCGGACACCGCCCGCGGGTTCAGCAGCAGCCCGTCACCGTGCGCGGGTGCGTACGCACCACGCTTCGGGTCCAGTAACAACTCAGCCAACTCGTGTGCGTACGGCTCCAGTCGGACCAGCCGGTCCTCCTCCTTCGCCTCGCGGATGTCCCAGTGGGACGCGATCACCAGCGTTCTGCGCTCAGCCGTCATGCGCGCATTATGGCTGTGCCCGGGCGTGGGGAACCGCCCTCCCGGGCCCACGCGTTGGGGTGGCGAACGACGACGGCGCGGGCGAGGGGGAGACGCATGGCAGAGCTGGTCATGGTGCACGGCATCGGACCCGAGGACGAGACCGAGCAGCGGCTGCGGGAGGACTGGACGCGGGCCCTCGCGCGCACGCTGCGGGACAACGGCCGCGCCGGGGCGGCTGACCGCCTCGAGGCCGGGGCGGTGACGGCCGACATGGCCTACTACCGCCACCTGTACCAGGATTACGTGCCCCGCGACGACTTCGACGTACGGCTGCCCGCCCCGATCGCGGCCACCGGCGAGGAGGTCTCCCGGGACATCATCGACAACATCCGCCGGCACGCCTCCGATCCCGACGACAGGGAGGAGGCCGCCGACGCCCTGGAGGAGCTGACCGTCGAGGTCGGCCCCGAGCAGGGGCCGTTGGAGCCGCTGCGCATGTTCGTTTCGATGATGGGTCGGCTCGGCCCCATCGCCCGCTCCGGATTCGCCGCGCTCAGCAGCACCGGCGCGTTCCACCTCGGGCAGGTGGCCGCCTACCTGGACGACGAGCGGGTCCGGGAAGGCGCGATCGAGGCCGTGCTGTCCCGAGTGACCCCCGACACCAAGGCCGTCCTGGCCCACTCGCTGGGCACCGTCGTCGCCTACGAGGCGCTGCACCGGCTCGACCAGCCGCTGCCGCTGCTCGTCACCTTCGGATCGCCGCTCGGGCTGCGCTCGATCATCCGCGGGCGGCTGCGCCCGCAGCCGCTGCGCTCGCCGGCCCACCTCAAGCGCTGGGTGAACGTCGCCGACCGCGACGACTTCATCGTCGCCACGCTGAAGCTGCGCAAGCTCTTCCCCGAGGACGATGCCGTGCTCGAACGCACCCGCCGGGTCGGCAACCGCAACTTCGACCCGCACGCGGCGACGGAGTACCTCAGCCACTGGGAGACGGTGGAGCCGCTCGCCGAACTGCTCTGAGCCGCCGGCCGCCGGTCCGACGGGGCCGGCACTTGATGGGGCTCGGCGCGGACCGCGGCCCGGGCACGCGGGGGCGTGTCCGGGCCGTGAGGGGTGCGGATTGAGGTCAGGCGGCGAGCGCCTGGTGGAGGGCGTCGAGGCCGTCCGCGTAGATGCCGGTGAAGAGGTCGACGACCTCCTGCTCCGTGGCGTCCTTGGGGTTGAAGCGTCCGGACCACTGGACCTCGGCGATGTCGTCACGGCCGGGGACCGTGTGGACCCGGAGGGTGGAGACGTAGCCGTCGACCGGGAACGGCGCTTCGAGGATGGCGTAGCTGTAGTGGCGCTCGGCCTCGTCGAAGCCGACCAGGCGCTCGATGATGACATCGCCGTCGGGGTTGGCGAGCCGGCGGACCCGGCCGCCTTCGAGAGCGGTGCTCTCGGGGATGTAGGGGAGCCAGTCCGGGAGGGCGTCGAAGCCGCCGATGAGGTTCCAGACCTGCTCGGGGGAGGCGGGGACGACGCGGGAGACGGACGTGGAAGCCATGGTGGTGCTCCTGTTGCTGCGTGGGGGGAGGGG
>NZ_SRID01000379.1 GCF_004684805.1 Streptomyces palmae | reverse complement strand
GCCCTCCGATGCCCCCGCCCACCACCACTGCGCTCTTGCCCATGCCACCGGCTCCTTCATCCGTAGCCATGATTTCTACAGCTGTAGAAGAACTTGGAGAAGAGCATAGAGCGGGCTTCTACTGATGTAGAAAGGGGGGTATGGCATCCGACCGACGCACCGTCCTCGCCGACGCGGCCATCACCGTCCTCGCCGAGGAGGGGACCAGGGGGCTCACCCATCGCGCCGTCGACCGGGCGGCCGGCCTGCCGTCCGGCACCACCTCGGCGTACCTGCGCACCCGTACGGCGCTGCTCACCGCGCTGGTCCACCGGCTGGTCGAACGCGACCAGGCCGAACTCCAGGCACTGGGGGAGGCGACCCCGGTGCCGCGGAGCGCCGAGGAGCTGACGGAGGCCATCGCCGGCTTCACCGAGCTGCGGCTCACCGGCGACGGGCGGCAGCGCTCCCTCGCCCGCTACGCCTGCACCGTCGAGAGCGCACGCCACCCGGAACTGCGCGAGATCCTGGTGCCGCGCGACAACGCGGCGCACACCGCCGTCCGCGCCTTTCTGGCCGCGCAGGGCGTGGCGGAGGCCGAGGCGCGCGCGCTCACCCTGCTGGCCTGCGTGGACGGCCTGGTCTTCGACCGGCTGGTGGGCGGCGGGCATGTCGCGCGGCAGGAGATCCGGGGGCTGGTCGCGGCGGCGCTCAGGAAGCCCGACGGGGACTGAACCGCCGCACCCCGGGGCCGCCGCGGAACGGACCGCGCGGGGCGGGTCGATCATGCGCCGCACAACAGGCCGGCCGAGGGGCGAGGATGGCGGCATGACCGCATCCGACGCCGCCCGCGCCCACTCCTTCGACAGGGCCGCCACCCAGTACGCCGCGAACCGCCCCTCCTACCCGCCCTCCATGCTGGACAGCATCGAGGAGATCACCGGGCGGGGGGAGTTTCGTGCCTGGGTCCCTCTTCGCCCGGGTGAGGGAATGGGGACCGAGTCGGTCGCCGAGCCAGTGCACGACGTGTCTCGTCAGTCGCGGCCGCGGGCGTGCTTGAAGCGCGCGAGCCCGTCGGCGAGGTCGATGAGCGGGTCCGGGTAGTCGAGGGCCTCGCGTTCCTCTGCCGGGAGGCGCCAGGGTTCGTGCACCTTCCCGCCGTCGACGCCCGTGAGCTCGGGGACCCAGCGGCGCACGTAGGTGCCATCCGGATCGAACCGCTTGGCCTGAACGAGCGGATTGAGGACGCGGTGGGGGCGGGTGTCGGTGCCCGTGCCGGCGACCCACTGCCAGTTGAGCTGGTTGTTGACGACATCGCCGTCCACGAGGAGGTCCAGGAAGTGCCGGGCGCCGATCCGCCAGTCGACGTACAGCGTCTTGGTCAGGAAACTCGCCACCAGCAGCCGTGCTCGGTTGTGCATCCAGCCCTCGTGGCGCAACTGGCGCATGGCCGCGTCGACGACCGGATAGCCCGTCCGCCCGTCCCGCCACGCGGCGATGTCCTCGACGGCGTCCTCTTCGTCACGCCACTGGTCATGGCGGGTGCGGTAGTCCTTCACCGATGCCTCGGGCCGGGCCGCCAGCACCTGGTGGTGGAAGTCCCGCCAGCACACCTGGCGTACGAATGCCTCCGCGCCGGACCCGCCGTGCCTGCGGGCCCGGTGGACGAGCTCCACCGGGGAGAGCGCACCGAAATGGAGATACGGCGACAGCCGGGACGTGGCGTCGGCCGCGAGGTCGTCGTGCCGGTCTTCGTAACGGGACAGTCCGGAACGCGACCACCGCGCGAACCGGTCACGTCCGGCGGTTTCCCCTCCGGTCGGCAGGCCGGGCGAGGTACCGGCCACGTCCGCGCGATCGGGCAGTGGCTCGCCACGCACTCCGTGGGGGACGCGCACGGTGCGCGGCGCGGCCAGGGGCTTTCTCGGCGGCTCCTGGGACCAGCGGCGGAAGTAGGGGGTGAACACGGCGAAGTGGTCGGAGCCCGAGGGCGTCACCGCACCCGGGGCGACGGCGGTGATCACTGTCTCGTGCACACGCAGTGCCACGTCACCGCCGCCGAGTTCCTCGCGCAGCCGTTCCTCGCGGCGGTGGGCGTACGCGGTGACGCCCGCGGCCACGTGCACCTCGGTGGCCCCGCACTCGGCGGCGACCGCGCGGACCTCCCGGACCACCGGTCCTGTGCGGACCACGAGCCGGCCACCGCGGCGGCGCAGTGAGGAGTCGAGGTCGCTGAGGCAGTCGGCGAGGAAGGCTCTGCGGTTGGGCGCGTCGAAGCCCGCCGCGTGGATTCCGGTATCGAGAACGAACAGCGGCACCACCTCGTCCGCCGCCTTGAGCGCGGCGTGCAGTGGCGGATGGTCGTGCAGACGCAGGTCCGAGGTGAACAGGACGACCGCGACGGTCATGGCGTCACTCCTGGCGCAGTGGTGCGTGAACGGGCGCTCATTGCTCCATACTTCGTCGGCCGCGTCGACGCCGGCTGCGTCGCGATCGATCACTCCCGCAGGCGGTCGAACCCTTGGCGGGTGGCCTGGCTGACGTTGCGCGCCACACCGTCGAAGACGACGGTGTGGAAGACGACGATCCTCCGCACGCCCGCCCCGCGCGCCTGCTGGGCGAAGACGCGTGCCGTGCGACGGCCGGTGTCCTGGAAGCCGGAACCCGACCCGAGGGCGCGCACCAGGTAGGAGGCGACGTCAACACAGTGCACGGCCTCGGCGACGGAATGCGGGTCGGTGACGTCTCCCCGCACGCCTTCGGCATGGGCCGCCCAGTGCTGGTCACAGAGTTCGGCCGGTGTGCAGACCAGACACCGCACTGATGACCGGCCTCCAGCAGCTCCGGCACGAGGCGTCCGCCGATGTACCGGGACGCGCCGGTCACCGGACGGTGCACCCGTTCCCGGTCCCGCTGTCCGTTCGCCACCACGGTCTTTCCCTTCGGTTCGCGCCACGACACCCTGCCCTGTCGTCCGACCACGAGGACAGCACGGACGAGCAACGCAAGGTCCGCGACAGCGCCGCCAACCTCGCCCGCTGCTTCCCCGACCCCGACGACATCGACACCACGATGCACCCGGGCAGCTGGGACACGTGGAAGGACAGGGCCGTCAGGAACCGCGCGTCCGGCGCGCACGACGCTCCCATGTGCCTCATTCACTCCGAGGCGACGCCATTCCCGCCCGGCACTCCCTTGACCTGGAGGAGGAGATCGGTCACGACATGCCGCAGAACGGCGTCACGGTCGAGACCGCGGCGGGCAGCAGCGCCCATGGCGGCCGCGGACGAGCCGGGCGGGCGCAACGTCCTGTCCGGCCGATTCGATCAGGGACAGACGCCGCGTCCTGGCCGCAGGCAGGGAGTCGCCGGTGTCCCCGTGACGTGTTGTCGTCTGACGGCACTTGGTCGTGGCGCCTGGGCATCGGCCGACAGACGTGGTCCGCTGGACAGGCGGTCGCGGCCCGGTCGTTCGCCGGCGGGCGTCGTCGCGCTCGCACCACGTTGCGCCACTGGTCCGTGTCGGCCGGTTGCGGGTACGGACGGAGGCGGAGGGGCCGAGCGGACGGCCTCCGCCTCCGGGGTGTCGCGGGTACGGCGTCGACCGAGGAGAAGCATGAGTGACGAACATCGCCGGGCACCGGACGCGGTCGTCGTCGGTGCGGGCCTGGCCGGCTTGGCGTGCGCCCTGGACCTGTGCCGCGCCGGATGGCGGGTGACCCTGCTGGAGGCGTCCGACGGTGTGGGCGGCCGGATGCGCACGGACCGGCGGGACGGATTCCTGCTGGACCGGGGCTTCCAGGTGTTCAATACATCCTATCCGCAGGTGAAGCGGCGTCTGGAGCTGAGAAGCCTGCGGCTGCGGCCGTTCACCGCGGGCGTCGTAGCGCACACCTCGAACGGGCCTGTCCGCCTCGCCGATCCGACCAGGGAGCCCCGTGCGGCAGGGACGCTGCTGCCGGGGCGGGCCCTGTCGGCCCGCGATCTCGCCGCGCTGGCGGCACTCACCGCACGGGACGCCGTGCTGCCCGTGTCCACCACCGGGCTGCGCCAGGACCGGTCCACCTCGGCAGCCCTGTCCAGGGCGGGACTGTCCGACGCCGTGATCGACGACATCCTGCGGCCGTTCCTGTCCGGCGTCTTCCTGGAGGACCGGCTGGAGACCTCCGCGCGGTTCTTCCACCTGGTCTGGCGGAGCATGGTCCGGGGGTCTCTGTGCCTGCCGGCGGAGGGCATCGGCGCCGTACCGGCCCAGCTCGCCGACGGCCTGCCCGACGGCGTCCTGCGCCTCGGTACGCCCGTCGCGGAGGTCACCGACGCCGGGGTGCTGCTCGGGGACGGGAGTGAGGTGCCGGCCCGGGTCGTCGTGGTGGCGACGGACGCGGCGACCGCCGCAAGCCTGCTGCCGGATCTGACCGTGCCGGACACCCGTACCGTCACCACCTATTACCACGCCACCGACAGCCCGCCGATGGCCGAACCGATCCTGATGGTGGACAGCACCGGAGCGATCCTGAACAGCTGCGTCCTCAGCGAGGTCGCTCCCACCTACGCGCCCCCCGGCACCGCACTGGTCTCCACCTCCGCACTGGGAACGGACCTGCCCGGCAGGGCACAGGCGGTGCTCCGGCGTCTGGCCGAGCTGTACGGCACCGACACGAGCGGCTGGCGACAGGTCACGGCCTGCACGGTCGAGGGTGCGCTGCCGGCGATGCTTCCCCCCTGGCCGCTGAGCCGCACCACTCGCCTCGGCCCGGGGCGATACGTGTGCGGGGACCACCGGGCGACCGGCTCCGTGCAGGGTGCCCTGGCGTCGGGCACGCGCGCCGCGCGAGAGGTGGTGGGCGACCGGCGAAAGGAAAGGTGACGCCGGGATGCGCCACAGCCGCCTGGCCGTACGGCACATCAGCGGGCGCAGCACCGGGGCGGCGGCCCGCGCCACGGCGAAGACCGGCCGGCCCGACGCGGCGACGACCGCCTCGACCCACGGCAGTGCGCGGACGCGCGTTGTCCGGCCCGATCAGCGGCGTCGCGTGCGTCCGTGCGCGGCTCCGGCGCCGTGAACGCGGCCCGTACCGGAGACCACGAGCCGCGCGGGGCGTCATGTCGACGCGCAGGTGAGCAGGGTGCCGCCGGCCGGCCACCGCACCGGGGCGTCCACCTCGGCACGGCGAAGCCGCCGCCGGCACTCGGGGCGATCGAAGACGAACTCGTCGATGTGCGGGCGGTGCGGGGCCAGGCCGGACCAGTCGGTGCCGCGCCGCGGGGGCGACCCGCGCCGCGGTGACCGCCGCCGACCGAGCGGGCCCGCGAAGAGGGCGTCAGCCGGCCTCGCCGGGACGCCGCTCAGTCCTCCCCTTCCTCCCCGCCCTCGTCGTCATCGTCGTCATCGTCGTCGTCATCGAGCATTTCGGCCGCGACGATGCCGCCGACCACCCCGACCGCGACACCGGCGGCCACACCCGCCACCACGGCACCGGTGCCGGGCCCGGAGCGGTGGTGCTCCTCGTGGTGGTGGCCGTGGTGCGGGTCATGGTGGGCCGCGCCGTGGTCGTACGACGCGTAGGGGGCGCCATGCCCCGCCGGCGCCGAGTGGTGCGCCACCAACTGCTGGATCCAGCCGTCGACCTCGGCGTTCCAGTCGGTGTACTGGACACTGTCGTGGGAGACGGTGAAGCGGTTCACCGCGTCATGGCCGCCGCCGAACAGGCCGCCGCGCTTGTCGGCCTCCAGCACGACCTCCAGGCCGCCGGGGGTGGCGAGGAAGGTCACCTCGATCTCGTTGACGGCGTGCGCGTACCGCGGGGGCGGGCTCAGCTCGATCTCCTGGTAGAAGGGGAGCGTCTGCCCGGTGCCGTGGATGTGGCCGTACTCCAGGTCCGCGGAGGTGAAGCCGAACCCGAGCTGTCCGAAGGCCTCCAGGATCGCCTCCTGGGCCGGCAGCGGGCCCACCCGCAGCGCGTCGAGGTCGCCCCGGTCCCTGGCGCCCGCGACGCCCAGCTCGGTCCGTACCCCCAGGACGACGCCCAGCGGCTGGCCGTACAGCTCGGTCACCGGGGTCTCCCAGGGGAGGACCAGACGGAACGGCACACTCTGCCGCTCGCCCTCGGCCAGTCGGAAACCGCCGCCGACCGTCGCGCGATCGAAGACGACCACCCCCTCGCTCTCGCCGTCCTCGTGCTCGGCTTCGACCCGGGCGACCAGTTCCAGTGTGATGTGCTCGATCACCACATCCGTCCGGCCGCCTTCGAGATGGACCTGGCCGGACAGGCTGCCACCCGGCAGTGCCAGGCCGCCGCCGTCCAGAACCGTGTCCACCGACGGCGCGCCCGCACCGATCGCCCCGAGCAACCGCTTGAACACCATCGTGGCGTTCTCCCCTTCGTTTTCGTTGAGATGATGGTCCTGCCCGGCGGCCGCGGCGTACCGGGTTCTGCCGGTGCCGCCGCGCCTCCGGCCCCCTTGGTCGCGACGCGATCTTGAATCTACAGGCTTGTAGAGCAATGTGTGCGCCCATGGCCGGGCTTCACCGGTCCGGGTGCGAAGGGGAAGGGGTGATTCCCGCCGAAGAGGCCTGGCTGCGGGGGTGGTGGG
>NZ_SRID01000378.1 GCF_004684805.1 Streptomyces palmae | reverse complement strand
GGTGAAGTCGACGTTGGCGGTCTCCTTGACGAGCTTGGAGACCTTGCCGACGCCGCCGCGTGGATCGTCGGCAAGGTCTCCAAGCTCGTCAAGGAGACCGCCAACGTCGACTTCACCAACGAGGCCTTCCTCCGCCAGTACGCCGTCGTCTTCGCCGCCTCCACCATCCTCACGCTCATCCTCTGGCTGCTGGCCGTCGCCAAGCGGGCCATCCGCGGGGTGCCGTTCACCGAGGCGCTCTCCGAGGCCATCGGCTTCCTGTGGCTGACCGTCCTGGCCTCCGCCTTCACCCCGCTGATCCTCTACACCGTGGTCTCCGCCACCGACGCCGTCACGGATGCGATCGCCTCCGGCACCGGGGCCGACAACGACCAGTTCTTCAGCTCGTTCACCGCCGCGCTGAAACGGGACGAGGACATCGGCGGCGGCCCGATCATGCTGATCGTCGTGTCGCTGGTCACCATCCTGGCCGCCGGCGTGCTCTGCCTGGAGCTGGTGATCCGCGCCGCGCTGCTCTACGTGGGCGCGCTGCTGGGCACCGCCGTGTACGCGGGCCTGGTGGACAAGAACATGTGGGGCCACGTACGCCGCTGGGCCGGCATCATGATCGCCGTCATCCTGGTCAAGCCGGTGATCGTGATCGTGTTGGCACTGGCCGGCGCCCTGTCCACCTCCGACGAGGGACCGGACGCCTTCTCCGCCGTGGTCTCCGGGCTCTCCATCATCATCCTGGCCATCTTCGCCAGCGCGATGATCTACCGCTTCGTCCCCGGGTTCGGCGACGAGATCGTCAAGGCCCGCAGCGCCAGTGCGGACCCGGCCTCGCGGCAGGCCGCCGCCATCGTCAGCTCACCGGCCTCCCTGGTCAAGCAGGGCATCAACACCCACAGCGCCCGCGCCACCGGCACCGGCGTCAGCGGCAACGAAGGCGCCCGGGCCGGCCAGCCCAAGCCCGCCAACCCGGTCTCCGGCGGCGTGGCCGCGCACAGCACCCGCAACCCCGCCCCCTCGGGCGGCGGCGGGGCCGCCCCTGCGCCCCGCACCCAGAACACCAACCCCACCAGCAACAATCCGGGAGGTGACCGGCGTTGACCCTGGATGCCCAGTCCCATCCCATCGCGCCCCGCCGTACCTATCTGATCGGCCGCGCCCGCCCCAACGCGATCGTCGGCAAGAACCGCGAGTCCGGCGAGATCGCACTGATCATCGGCGGCGCGTTCGTGGGCATGATGTGCGGCCTGCTCGTGCCGGTGCTGATGCTGCGCATCGTCACCCTGGTCGGCTTCCCCACGGTGGCGCTCGCCGCGGTGTACGTGCCGTACAAGGGCCGCACCTTCTACAAGTGGTTCGAGATCAACCGCTCGTACAAGCGCCAGGTGCGCAGGGGCGCCACCTACCGTTCGGCCGCCGCCGAGGCCGGCACCCGGCTGGACGGACGGGAGATCGAGATCGGCCCGCCGCCCGGCATCGGCCGCATAAGCTGGCTGGCCGCGCCGTTCGGGCCGGACGAGATCGCCGTACTGCTGCACGCCGACCGCCGTACCGTGACCGCCGCCATCGAGATCGAGGGCCCCGGTGTGGGCCTGCGCGACTCGGAGGACCAGGAGGCGCTGGTCGACCGGTTCGGCACGCTGCTCAAGCACGTGGCCAACGGCGACGGCTTCGTGACCCGCATCCAGATGCTGGCCCGTACGCTGCCCGCCGACCCGGACGCGCACGCCAAGGACGTGGAGCGACGCGGCGACCGCGGCGCCCCCGACTGGCTCAAGGACTCCTACGACCAGCTGCAGTCCATGGTGTCCACCTCCTCCGAGCAGCACCGCGCCTACCTGGTCGCCTGCATGCACTACACCCGCGACCTGGCCTCCGAGGCGCAGGCCATCGCCAGGGCGGCCCGGCACAGCGGCGGCGGCCGGAAGCTGGACAAGGACGCCGGCCTGGCCGTGGTGATGGCCCGCGAGCTGACCGACATCTGCGCCCGCCTCGCCGAGGCCGACATCCGGGTGCGCCAACCGCTCGGCCAGAGCCGGCTCTCCTCGCTGATCCACTCCATGTACGACCCGGACCACCCGATCGACCACATCCAGGCCATGAGCGAGCGCAACGCCTGGCCCGCCGAGCTGGACGCCACCGAGCCCACCTACCTCCAGGCCAAGACCCGGGAGTCCAGCACCCGCGAGCCCTGGTGCCATGCCACCGCCTGGATCAAGGAGTGGCCGATGACCCCGGTGGGCGTCAACTTCCTCGCCCCGCTGCTGGTCCACACCCCGGACGTGATCCGCACGGTCGCGGTCTGCATGGACCTGGAGCCCACCGAGGTGGCGATCGAGCGGATGCTGACCGAGAAGACCAACGACGAGGCCGACGCCAGCCGGGCCGCCAAGATGAACCGCACCGTCGACCCCCGCGACATCGCCGCCCACGGCCGGCTGGACCAGCGCGGCGAGGACCTGGCCAGCGGCGCGGCCGGGGTGAACCTGGTCGGCTACATCACGGTCTCCTCCCGCCACCCGGAGGCCCTCAACCGCGACAAGCGCACCATCCGCGCCTCCGCGGGGAAGAGCTACCTGAAGCTGGAGTGGTGCGACCGCGAGCACCACCGGGCCTTTGTGAACACCCTGCCGTTCGCGACCGGCATCCGCCGATAGGGTCCGCCAGGACCATCAGGACCGCGCAGGACGAGGACGTAGGGACGAGAGGGGCTTGGCCGTGGTCGATCCGATGGGCGCCATCACCGACGCCTTCACCAGTTTTCTCTTCGGGAAGGTGGAGACGACCCGGTTGCCGGTGCGCACGTCGACGGGGCAGGCCCAGGCCGTCTATCTGCCCACCGCGGCCCCCGGACTCGGTGACTCCGGGGTCATCATCGGCCGCGAGGTGTACTCCGGCAAGGGCTACATCTACGACCCGTTCCAGCTGTACGGTCAGCAGCTGCCCGCCCCGCACTGGCTGGTGCTGGGCGAGTCCGGCAACGGCAAGTCGGCGCTGGAGAAGACCTACGTACTGCGGCAACTGCGCTTCCGGGACCGCCAGGTGGTGGTGCTGGACGCGCAGGGCGAGGACGGCGTCGGCGAGTGGAACCTCATCGCCCAGCAGCTGGGGATCACCCCCATCCGGCTGGATCCGATGGCCGCCCTGGACGGCGGTATCCGGCTGAACCCGCTGGACCCCTCGATCACCACCACCGGCCAGCTCGCCCTGCTGCGCACCATCATCGAGGTGGCCATGGGCCACGGCCTGGACGAACGCTCCGGCTTCGCGCTCAAGGTCGCCCACGCCTACGTCAACGAGACCATCGTGGACCGCCAGCCGGTGCTCACCGACATCGTGGAGCAGCTGCGGCACCCGGAGGCAGACTCCGCCGATTCCATGAACGTGGACATCGACGACGTACGGGCCTGGGGCCTGGACGTCGCCCTGGTGCTGGACCGGCTGGTCGACGGTGACCTCCGCGGCATGTTCGACGGCCCGACCACGGTGGGCATCGACCTGGACGCCCCGCTGATCGTCTTCGACCTCTCCCATATCGACCGCAACTCCATCGCGATGCCGATCCTGATGGCGATCGTCGGCGTCTGGCTGGAGCACACCTGGATCCGCCCGGACCGCAAGAAGCGCATCTTCCTGGTGGAAGAGGCCTGGCACATCATCAACAGCCCGTTCGTCGCCCAGCTCTTCCAGCGCCTGCTGAAGTTCGGCCGGCGACTGGGCCTGTCCTTCGTCGCCGTGGTCCACCACCTCTCGGACGTCGTGGACGGCGCGGCGGCCAGGGAGGCCGCGGCGATCCTCAAGATGGCGTCCACCCGCACCGTCTACGCCCAGAAGGCCGACGAGGCGCGGGCCACCGGCCGGGTCCTGGGCCTGCCACGCTGGGCCGTGGAGATCATCCCCACGCTGACCCCGGGCATCGCCGTCTGGGACGTCAACGGCAACGTCCAGGTCGTCAAGCACCTGATCACCGAGGCCGAGCGCCCCCTGGTCTACACCGACCGGGCCATGACCGAGGACGGACTGGCGCTGGAACTCGCCCGCGAGGCGGAGGCGGAAGCCGAGGAGCGGGCGTCGGCCGTGGAGCGCGGCGTGGGCGCGGAGGCCGCGTACGGCGGTCCTTCCTACGGTTCGACGGTGGCCTGACGTGGCCGGGGACCTCAGACGCGGCGGCCCCGAGGAGCCACGCCAGAGCGGCGGCGTCCCGGACGGCCTGCTCGTCGGCGTGCTGGGCTTCCTGATCGGCCTCACCCTGCTGGCCTGGTCGGCGACCGGCCTGTCCGCGCTGCTCTCGCACGGCGCCTGGCCGGACCGGGTGTCGTTCATCCGTACGCCCATGGCCATGCGGCATCTGGTCGGCCAGCCCCACGACCTGCCGGGGGCCTGGCCCGACACCCCGCCCGAGCAGCTCTCCGGGTACGGGCTGTTCTGGGGCATCTTCATCAGCGAACTGCTGGTGCTCCTCGTCCTGACCGTCTTCGCCATCGGCACCGTCAGCCGGTACCGGCTCGTCCGGGCCCGCCGACGCGCGGAGGCGGCCCAGGCCCGCGCCGCCGGCTCCCCGCACCCCGACCAGCACACCCACGGGCCCCAGCCGTACGGACCGCGGCACACCGAGCGTCCCCCGGACGCGGAACCGCCTGTCGGCGCCGGGCTCCACCACGCCCCCGCCCCGAGCTCCCCGGAGACCTCCGGCACGACCACCGGCGGCACCGGTACGCCGCCCGCCGCCCCGGCCGCGAGCGCGGCACCGCCCACACCGCGGGCTCCAGTCCTCTCGGACGGCCAGAGCGGCCCGCTCCCCTCCCCGGCGGTGCCGGCCCCCCGGTCCAGCGTCTTCGCCTCGCCCGAGCCCTCCCTGCCGCGCATCGTCTACGGCGCCCAGCGTGGGGACGCGGCCGTCCGGACGGTGCTGGACGCGGAGGGCCCGGTGCTGGTGGTCACCAGCGACCCCGGGCTGTGGAGCGCCACCAAGGACACCCGCGCCAAGCTGGGCCCGACCCATGTCTTCGACCCCGCGCACCTGGTGGACACCCCCTCGCGGCTGCGCTGGAACCCTGCCGCGGGCTGCGAGGCGCGGGATACCGCCGCCATCCGGGCCACGGCCCTGCTGGCCGCCGTACGGCCTGCGCACGCCCTCGACAAGCCCACCGCGGAGGCGGCCGAGACGCTGCTGCGCTGCTGGCTCCACGCGGCGGCGGTGGACGGCCGTCCGTTCCGCCAGGTGCACCGCTGGGCCCAGGGCACCGGGGCGCACGAGCCGGTACGCATCCTCCGCACCCACCCCAAGGCCGCCGGGGGCGCCGCGGGCGAGCTGGAGGCCACGCTCACCGCACACCCCCAGCGGCGGGACCAGGCTCAGGAGTTGACGGCCCGAACGCTGGAGGCGCTGTCCTCCATCCACATCAGGGACGCGTGCAATCCGGGCCGCGCCGACGAGCTCGCCCTGGAGTCGTTCTTCACCGAAGGGGGAACGCTCTACCTGGTGGGCGAGTCCATCGAGGACCCCCGGTCCCGCCCGGGCGCGATGCCGCTGCTGACGGCGCTCGCCGCGAGCGTGGTCGAACGCAGCCGACGCACGGCCGAACGGTCCTCCTCCGGGCGGCTCGACCCACCGGTGACCCTGGTCCTGGACGACGTCGCCGCGGTGGCTCCGCTCCCGGCCCTGCCCGATCTCATCGCCCAGGGCCCGGCTCAGGGCCTGCTGACGCTGGCCCTGATGCGCTCCCAGGAGCAGGCGCGTTCCCGCTGGCCGAACCGCGCCCTGGTCCGCTGACGCCCGCTCTCCCGTTCGAGGCCTCGATCCCCGTACCGGCTGTCCCTTCCCCCGGTACGGGCCGGGGCAGCGCCATCTCCACCTCCATCGCCGACGGTGCCTTGGGGTCGGGCATCATCGCGCCCGTCCTGGCGAACCCCAGCTTCCGGTAGAAGGCCTCCGCGCGCGGGTTCTCTTCGTGCACCCACAGCCGCACCCGCTCGATACGGGGTGAGGGACGCTCCCAGGCCCAGCCGATCGCGGCCTCGAACAACCCGCGCGCGAGTCCGGTGCCCCGGTGTTCGGGAAGCAGATAGACGCTCACCAGATCGACCGTGGAAGCCGGTTCCGCCGGCTCGACCAAGGCGATGATCATCCCGACCCAGCGGCCGGCGGCCTGGCCCTCAGCGGCGGTGGCATCCGCGGGGGAGCCTTTCCGGTCCGCGATGCCGATGAAGGTGGTGATGCCGTCCCCGGCAGCGCTTCGTTCGGCCCGCTCCCGCCATACCCGCTCCTCATAAGCGGCGGCGTTCGCATAGGTCTCGTTGAAGGCGACCCGTGCCACCGGGTCGGCCAGCGCCGCGAGCCTCAGCTCCCGGAGCGGCTGCCACTCGTCGGCCTGGATGGCCCTGATGGTGTATCCCATCGGCCGATCTTAGGCACAAAAAAAGCCGTGTCCCTCGGAATTAATCCGAGGGACACGGCTTCACAATTTGTTCGGCGGCGTCCTACTCTCCCACAGGGTCCCCCCTGCAGTACCATCGGCGCTGAAAGGCTTAGCTTCCGGGTTCGGAATGTAACCGGGCGTTTCCCTAACGCTATAACCACCGAAACACTATGAA
>NZ_SRID01000377.1 GCF_004684805.1 Streptomyces palmae | reverse complement strand
GGTGGTGCCTGCGCGGGACGGCGGGTGATCGGGCGTCCGGGTGGGGTGGCGTCGGTACGGGCGGGGTTCGCCGAGTGGGCTCGTGGTGCGGTCGGCGGAGACGTGGTGGGGCCCGGCCGCGAGGGGTAGGGCCGTTCGGCCGGGCGGTGTACCCGCCGCCACCCGGCGGCAGGGGGGCCGTCCGGCGACCGACCCCCATGGGGGACAATGGCGAAGACCGCACCATCCCGGACAGGAGCCGAGCCCCATGCCCCGTCTCGCCGTCTACGCCCTCATCGTCTGCGTCCTCGCCATCGCGGCGGCCGTCGTCTCCTTCACCCAGGGCAGCTGGCTGGGCATCCTGTGGATCCTGATCGTCGGCGTCTCCTCCAACATGGCCTGGTACTACCTGCGCCGCGGCAAGGTGGCCCGCGCGGCCACCGCCGAGCAGGGCTGACCCGCCCTTCCGCACGTCCGACCCCGCCCGAGGCGGCGGACGGGACCGCGAGCGGGCCGGTTCCGGCACAGTGGGGCCATGTCGATGCTGACCGTGTTCTACGCGGACTGGGAGATGGAGTGCTGCGGCAAGCCCTTCTCCGTGGGCGATGAGGTGACCTGGACGGTGATGCGGGTGGATCCGGCCGACCCGCTGCGGCCGGTTTCCGCCGACGCGGTGACCGGCGAGCTGTACGAGTTCACCGGGCACGGCGGGGGCGCCCGGCGCGGTGAGCGGCTGGACCGGGCCGGCCGGGTGCGCCGCATCCGGGTGGTGGCCCAGGGTTTCCTCGCCCCCGGCCCCGGTGAGCCGGCGAGCCACCCGGTGCCGGACGAGTTCTGGTTGCGCCCGGTGGACACCTGCCCCAAGTGGTTCAAGCGCGACGTCGACGGTGTGCAGCCACCCCGCCGGGGGTGCGCCTACCGCCGCCACGAGACGGGCGTCCTGGTCGAGCTGGAGACGCCCGCCGGGAGCTGACCGGCGCGGGAGGGTCTCCGATCGGCTTCCCCTCGGGTGCTCAGGGAGGGGAGCGGATCACTTCGTGCCGTGGTGCCCTGACAATGGGTGGGTGCGCTACGGCATCCTCGGCCCCACCCAGGTCCATCGCGGCGACGGCACCCCGATCGCCCTCGGCGGAGCCCGGCTACGCGCGCTGCTTGCCGCGCTCGCCCTGTACCCGGGGCGGGTCCGCACCACGGAAGCGCTGATCGCCGAGGTCTGGGCCGCCGAGCCGCCGCGTGACGCCCCCGCCGCGCTCCAGGCACTGGTCGGACGGCTGCGCCGGGCGCTGGGGGCCGCGGCCGTGGAGTCCGCCCCGGGCGGCTACCGGCTCTCCGCCGACCCCGAGGACGTGGACCTCCACCGTTTCGAGGAGTTGAGCGCCGAGGGCGCCCGGGCGCTGGCCGATGGGGAGCCGGCCCGCGCCGCCGCCCTGCTGGACCAGGCGCTGGAGCTGTGGCGCGGGCCGGCCCTGGCCGACCTGCCGGACGCCGCCGGGCCGGCCACCCGCGCCCTGGCCCACCGGCTGGCCGCGCGCCGGGCCCGCGCCGAGGCCGACACCGCGCTGGGCCGTCCCGAGGCGGCGGCCTTGGCACTCGCCGAGCTGTGCGCCGGGCACCCGATGGACGAGCCGCTGCACGCGGCGCGCATCCGGGCGCTGCGTGCCGCCGGACGTCCGGCGGAGGCCCTGGCCGCGTACGAGGCGGTACGTGCCGAACTCGCCGATCGGCTGGGCACCGACCCGGGCCCCGAACTCCGCGCCCTGCACGCGGAACTCCTCACCCCGGACACCGCACCGGCGCCCCGGCCGGGCCCCGAGGCCGCGGTCGGGGGGAGTCCGGCCCTGGGCACCCAGGTCGGGGGAACCGCGATCCCGGCCACTCCGGGCACGGCTGCCCTGGGAACCCCGGTCCCGGGCGCCCCCGTCCCGAGCACGCCGACTCGCGGTACCCCGGCACCGGGCATCCCGACGCCAGGCGGCCCCCCGTCCGGGGGCGCCCTCGCCGGGAACCTGCGGGCCCGGCTCACCAGCTTCGTGGGGCGGGAGGCGGAGCTGGCCGCGCTCCGGGAGGAGTTGGGGGTCCAGCGGCTGGTGACGCTGACCGGGCCCGGCGGGGCGGGCAAGACCCGGCTGTCCCAGGAGGCCGCGGAGGCGGTGGCGGCCCGTTGGCCGGACGGTGCCTGGCTGGTGGAACTGGCTCCGCTGGACGACCCGGAGACGGTGCCGGAGGCGGTGCTCACGGCCCTGCGGGCGCGGGAGACGGTGATCCGGGGAAGCTCCGAGGCCCTGCGTGCCGCCGGCGACCCGTCGGCCCGCGATCCGCTGGCCCGGCTGGTGGAGCACTGCGCGGCCCGCCGGATGCTGCTCGTCCTGGACAACTGCGAGCACCTGGTGGACGCGGCCGCGCGACTGGTGGAGCGGCTGCTGGGGGACTGCCCCGGCGTCACGGTGCTGGCCACCAGCCGCGAACCGCTGGCCGTGCCGGGGGAGTCGGTGCGCCCGGTGGACCCGCTGCCGGACCCGATGGCGCTGCGGCTGCTCCAGGACCGCGGCGCCGCCGCCCGCCCAGGCTTCCGGGCCGCCGACGACCCGGTGGCCGCCGCGGAGTTGTGCCGTCGGCTGGACGGTCTGCCGCTCGCCATCGAGCTGGCCGCGGCCCGGCTGCGCTCGCTGACCACACGCCAGTTGGCCGACCGCCTGGACGACCGCTTCCGCCTGCTGACCAGCGGCAGCCGGACCGTACTGCCGCGCCAGCAGACCCTGCGCGCGGTGGTCGACTGGTCCTGGGACCTGCTGGACGAGCGGGAGCGCACCGTGCTGCGGCGCCTGTCGGTGTTCGCCGGAGGCTGCGACCCGGACGCCGCGGAAGCGGTGTGCGGGGACCCGCCGCCGGGCCCGGGCGGTACGCCCTACCCGTACGAAGCGAGGGACCCGGGCGGTGCGCCCAACTCCTGCGAGGCGCCGGGCCCGGGCGGTACGCCCTACCCGTACGAAGCGAGGGACCCGGGCGGTACGCCCAACTCCTGCGAGGCGCCGGGCCCGGGCGGTACGCCCTACCCGTACCAAACCCCGGGCGGTGTGCCGCACCCGCACCGGACGAGCGGTCGCGGTGGCGCGTCGCCGTACCGGCAGGAGGCGGTGGGCGCCGGTGGTGGCCTTCCGTCCGGCCGTGGGGCGGCCGGTCCGCGACCCGAGCGCGTGGACCCCCGTGACGTGGTGGGCGTGCTCGGTTCGCTGGTGGACAAGTCGCTGGTGGTCGCCGAGCCGGCGGACGGGGGGATGCGGTACCGGCTGCTGGAGACCGTGGCGGAGTACGCGGCGGAGCGGCTGGCCGAGTCCGGGGAGCGGGCGGTGGTGGAGCGGCGGCACCTGGTGGCCTACCGCGAGCTGGCCCGTACCGCGGATCCGCTGCTGCGCGGCCCGGCCCAGCGCGTCTGGCTGGAGCGGCTGGAGACCGAGCACGAGAACCTGCGCACCGCGCTGCGCCGGGCGGTGGCCGCGCGGGACGAGCAGGAGGCGCTGTGCCTGGTGCTGTCGCTGGGCTGGTTCTGGCAGTTGCGCGGGCACCACGCGGACGCGCGGCACTGGGCGACGGCGGCGGCCGATCTGGGCCCCGATCCCTTCGCGCCGCCGACCGCCGCGCCCCCGGTGTTCGAGGCGTCCACCTCGGTGCCGCCGCCGATGCCGCCGGATCTGCTGGCGGAGGCGCGGCGCGGGGTGCGGCTGATCATGCTGGGCAACATCGAGGGTGATCTGCGCGAGCTGGCGAGCCCGCGGCGCCGCATGGAGCTGTGCGACGGGCTGCTCGCCGCCTACCGGCCGGGGCTGCCGCAGACCTGCCGGATACCGGGCGCGATGTGGTTCTACGCGGTGATGCTCAGCGGGGACTTCGAGCTGCTGCGGCAGGCGCTGGACGGCTCGGTGGAGACCTCCCGGGAACTGGGCTACGACTGGGAGCTGGCCTTCACGCTCCTCCTGCGGGCCAAGGTGATCCAGGGAAGTCCGCGCTGGTCGCCGGAGGTGGATCTGGTCGACCGGTCGCGTGCGGCGCGGCGGGACGCCGACGAGAGCCTGGAGATCTTCATCCGGGTGGGGGACGCCTGGGGCGCGGCGGAGGCGCTGTCCGGCCGGGGCGAGGCCCATGAGCAGAACGGCGACTACCCGGCCGCGGCGGCGGACTACCGGGCGGCGATCCGGTACGCCGCCGAGCTGGGCGCGCGCTCCCAGGTCACGATGTTGCGGATGCGGCTGGCCGCGGTGTGGATCGAGACCGGGGACGAGCGGGAGGCCGCGGCGGGGGAGAGGGCGCTGCGCGAGGTGGTCGAGGCCGAGGGGCACACCGGCGCGGAGGTGCTGTCCTACGCCCGGCTGCACCTGGTGGTGCGCTGCGGGCAGACCGGTCGGGTCGCCGAGGCGCGCACCCAACTGGGGCTGCTCGCCGAGGACTTCCGCAGTCGCTCGCTGGGCCTGTTCCTGGGGCTGACGGAGGGCATGGAGGGCTGGCTGGACCTGCTGGAGGGGCAGCCCGGGCGGACGGTGGAGCGGGTGCGCGGCGCGCTCGCCAAGACGGCGGATCCGCTGGCCCAGATGGTGGCCCCGCATCTGCCGGTGATGATGCTGCTGACCGCCGCGGAGGCGTACGCGAGCCTCGGCGGGGCGGGGCACGCGGCGACCGCGGCCCGGCTGGTCGGCGCGTACGACGCCCTGCGCCCGCCGGCGCTGGGCCGCCCGGCCGTGGAGCGGGAGGGCCGCCGGAGTGCCGAGGAGGCGGCGCGGGAGGTGCTGGGCGGGGAGGAGTTCCGGGCCGCGCATTCCGCGGGTCGAGGGCTGAGTCTGCCCGAGGCCATCGCATTGGTCTGAACCTTGCGCGCCTCGGGGCGGGGTGCGGTCTAAGGCCCGTCGAATCGGCGAATTCATCACCATATGCGCCGCGCTGACATCTAGCTGCCACTCGGGCGACCGATAAGCGAACAATCGGTGACAGCGGAATGATGTCGTCCACTGGCTGGCAGCCAGTGGCCATTTCCGAGGCTGCCGGAACGGTCGGTCAGTAACACGCTGGTGTTCCCGCCGCTGGTTCCGTGATCGGGCCTCGCTCGGCGAACAGGGCATGTGTGTGAGAAGTGTTGACGACCTGTTGAAGGACTGCTAAATAATCCCGTGGCGGACGCGGGTAGACCCGCTTTCCGGAATTCTTCGAGTGCAGGCCCGCTATCTTCGGGGAGATTTCTATGCAGACAACCGGGCATGCGCACCCGTTTGATATCTGTCCGCGCCTCCGCAATGACGTTGTATTTCTTCGGGTGGATACCGGCATCTATCTGCGGAGCGCCGAAACGTCGTGCGTTCTCAAAGGGGCCGGTGCGTATGAATGGATGTCTGTTCTCGCGCCGCGCATGACGGGCGAGTGGAGCATCGCCGAGCTGTGCGAAGGGCTTGACGAGAACCGTCGGAAAACCGCGTTCGGCCTGATTCGCACGCTGCTTGACCGCGGATTCGCCCGCGATATGCCGCAGTCCGGACCGGATCTGCTGCCGGAGTCGGTGCTGACGGCCTTCGCGCCGCAGATCAACTTCGTGGAGCATTTCACTCATGCGGACCCCCGTACTCCGCAGGAGTTGTTCGCCCGTTTCCGCACCGCGCGGGTCCTGGTCAGCGGGGCGCCGGGCGGTGTCGCCGCCGCCGCGGTCCGCGGCCTGCTGCGCAACGGCCTGGCCGAGGTGGTGGTGGACGACCCGGCCTGGGGTGCCGAGTTCGACGCCGAGATCGCCGCGCTCGCCGGGAAGGGGGTGAGCGCCACGGTCGCCACGGTGCCGGGTACCCCCGAGGACCTGTCCGGGTACGACGCCGTGGTCTGCGCCGCCGACGGGGCGCACACCGCCGCGCTGCTGGACCTGACCCGCCGCGCCCATGGCGCCGAGCCCGGTCCGCGCCTGCTGCCGGTGGTGGTCGACTCCCGCCAGGTGGTGCTCGGCCCGGTCTCCGGGCCGGCCGGACAGCCCTGCTGGGTCTGCGCCCGGCTGCGGCTGGCGGCCAACTCCGACCCGGCGGCCGCCGCCGACTTCTGGCGCGAGCTGGCGCTCGGCCCCGTCGGGGCCCGGCCCGCCGACGCCCAGGGCAGTGCGATCGCCCGGGACATGGTGGGCAACGCGGTCGCCTTCGAGGTGTTCCGACTGCTCACCGGCCAGCTGCGGGAGGACGACGAACGGCACGCCGTGATCCAGGACCTGGCGACCCTGGAGTCCCGGCGGGAGCGCGTGCTGCCGCACCCCGGCTGCCCGCTGGACCACGGTTCCGTGGCGGTCAGTGATGTCATGGACACGCCTAGTGCTCCGGTCGATGACGCGGACGCCTACGGCAAGGCCGCGGTCCTGGTCTCGCCCGGCACCGGCATCATGTCCGGCTGGACCGACGACCCGATCAAGCAGATCCCGTTGAAGACCGGGCGGGTCAGGCTCGCCCCGGCCGGCGAACTGGCCGCCGGCGCCCGCGAGATCAGCGCCTTCGACACCGACACCATCCTGGTCGCCCGCACCCGGGCGGTGCGCTCCGCGGTCCGCGCCTATGTCGCCGCCCTCGGCCCCGGCCGCCACCGGCACCCCGCCGACCCGAGCGC
>NZ_SRID01000376.1 GCF_004684805.1 Streptomyces palmae | reverse complement strand
GAAGACCCCTGGTGGGGGGAGCCGGAGAGGCACCGTGCGGCGGGCCGGAGACCCGCGGCCGGACGGGGGGTGGCGCGGGCCCCGGGCGGCGGGCCGGAGACACGCCGGGCGCAGGCGCGCCGGTCCGGTCCGAGAGGGCGTCCGGCGGAGGGATCGCGCCGATGATCCTTGCCAGTACCGCGGAGTCGGCATGGACCGATAAGTGTTCAGCATTGTCGAACTGCATCTTGGGGAGGTATCGCGATGGCACGGACCATCCAGTCACTGGAGCGGGCTGCCGCCATGCTGCGTCTGCTGGCGGGTGGGGAGCGCCGTCTGGGCCTGTCCGACATCGCAGCCGCCCTGGGGCTCGCCAAGGGCACCGCGCACGGCATCCTGCGCACCCTCCAGCAGGAGGGGTTCGTCGAGCAGGACCCCGCCTCCGGCCGCTATCAGCTGGGCGCCGAGCTGCTCCGGCTGGGCAACAGCTATCTGGACGTGCACGAGCTACGCGCCCGCGCCCTGGTCTGGACCGACGACCTGGCCCGCTCCAGCGGGGAGAGCGTCTACCTCGGAGTGCTGCACCAGCAGGGGGTGCTGATCGTGCACCACGTCTTCCGCCCGGACGACAGCCGCCAGGTGCTCGAGGTGGGGGCCATGCACCCGCTGCACAGTACCGCGCTGGGCAAGGTGCTCTCGGCGTACGACCCGGTGGCGCACAGCGAGGCCGCGGAGGCCGAGCGGAAGGCGTTCACCCCGCGCACCGTGACCGCCCTGGCGGACTTCGAGGGCGTGCTGGACCTCACCCGGGCCCGCGGCTGGGCCTCGGACGTGGAGGAGACCTGGGAGGGGGTGGCCTCGGTGGCCGCCCCGATCCACGACCGGCGGCGGATGCCGGTGGGCGCGGTGGGCATCACCGGCGCCGTGGAGCGGGTCTGCGGGGCGGGCGAGCTGCGCTCCGAGCTGGTCGCGGCGGTACGCGACTACGCCCGCGCGATCTCCCGAGACCTGGGCGCCAGCCCCTTCTGAGCGGCCGCCGGCCCCTTCTGGTCGGATTCTGGTCGCACCGGTTCCGGCCACCCGTTCCGCGGCCGGAGTCCCCTCCGTCCGCTTCATCACGGTTGGGTTACCAGCCGGTTTTCCTTATCTCGCAACCCTTGACGCTCTCTACACGGTGCAGAAAACTGCCGTTCATCGGTCGGCATTGTCGAACACCTGACGACATCTTCGCTATGGTGGACTCGCCGCGGGCCGACCAACGCCCTCACCGAGAGGGCGCGGACCACCGGAGAGGCCGGGGGTTCGCCTTCCCCTGGACGAAGGACAAAGGAGTCGCGGGTGTCCAGCTCCGACATCTTCATCGGCGAGACCATCGGTACCGCCGTACTCATCCTGCTCGGCGGCGGCGTCT
Organism: Streptomyces palmae; assembly: GCF_004684805.1. Taxonomy (GTDB): domain Bacteria; phylum Actinomycetota; class Actinomycetes; order Streptomycetales; family Streptomycetaceae; genus Streptomyces; species Streptomyces palmae. The sequence continues at coordinate 5,271 of NZ_SRID01000376.1, read as the reverse complement.
GCGCCGCCGCCACGCTGAAGAGTTCCAAGGCACGCAACGCGGGATGGGTCGCCATCACCTTCGGGTGGGGCTTCGCCGTGCTCACCGGCGCGTACATATCGGCTCCCCTCTCCGGCGCTCACCTCAACCCTGCCGTCACTCTCGGCCTGGCGATAGAGGGCGGCACCGAGTGGAGCGATGTGCCGCTCTACATGGGCTCCCAGATGCTGGGCGCGATCATCGGCGCCGCGCTGGTCTACGTGACCTACCTGGGCCAGTTCCAGGCCCACCTCACCGACGCGGAGATCGTCGGTTCCGGCAAGGTCGACTCCTCGGCCCCCGGCCCGGTGCTCGGTGTGTTCTCCACCGGCCCGGAGATCCGCAACACCGTGCAGAACATGGCCACCGAGATCATCGCCACCGCCGTCCTGGTGCTGGCCATCCTCACCCAGGGCCTCAACGACGGCGGCCACGGCCTGGGCATCCTCGGTGTCCTGATCACCTCGTTCGTCGTCGTCGGGATAGGCCTGTCGCTGGGCGGCCCGACCGGCTACGCCATCAACCCGGCCCGTGACCTGGGCCCGCGCATCACCCACGCCCTCCTGCCGCTGCCCAACAAGGGCGGGTCGGACTGGGGCTACGCCTGGATTCCCGTTGTCGGCCCGCTGGTGGGCGCCGCTCTCGGCGCCGGCCTCTACAAGCTGGCCTTCGTCTGAGCCTGACGCCCCATCCCCTTGACCTCTCAGGAGAGCTGCACACCATGACCGACACCCACGCCACCCACGGCCACGGCCCCTTCATCGCGGCGATCGACCAGGGCACCACGTCCAGCCGCTGCATCGTCTTCGACCGCGACGGCCGCATCGTCTCCGTCGACCAGAAGGAGCACGAGCAGATCTTCCCCAAGCCGGGCTGGGTGGAGCACGACGCCACCGAGATCTGGGAGAACGTCCAGGAGGTGGTGGCCGGCGCCATCACCAAGGCGGGGATCACCGCCGCGGACGTCAAGGCGATCGGCATCACCAACCAGCGTGAGACCACGCTGCTGTGGGACAAGAACACCGGCGAGCCGGTCCACAACGCCCTGGTCTGGCAGGACACCCGTACCGACGCGCTCTGCCGGGAGCTCGGCCGCAACGTGGGCCAGGACCGCTTCCGCCGCGAGACCGGCCTGCCGCTCGCCTCGTACTTCGCCGGCCCGAAGATCCGCTGGCTGCTGGACAACGTCGAGGGCCTGCGCGAGCGCGCCGAGGCCGGCGACATCCTCTTCGGCACCATGGACTCCTGGGTCATCTGGAACCTCACCGGCGGTGTCGACGGCGGCGTGCACGTCACCGACGTCACCAACGCCTCCCGCACCCTGCTGATGAACCTCCGCACCCTCGACTGGGACGAGCGCATCCTGTCCTCGATGGAGATCCCGGCGGCCGTGCTGCCCGAGATCCGCTCCTCCGCCGAGGTGTACGGCACCACCGCGGACGGCGTGCTGGCGGGCGTGCCGGTGGCCTCCGCGCTCGGTGACCAGCAGGCGGCCCTGTTCGGCCAGACCTGTTTCTCCGAGGGCGAGGCCAAGTCGACGTACGGCACCGGCACCTTCCTGCTGATGAACACCGGCGGCGAGCCGGTCAACTCCTACAACGGCCTGCTGACCACCGTCGGCTACCGGATCGGCGACCAGAAGCCGGTGTACGCCCTGGAGGGCTCGATCGCCGTCACCGGGTCGCTGGTGCAGTGGATGCGCGACCAGATGGGGCTGATCAACAGCGCGGCCGAGATCGAGACCCTGGCCAGCTCGGTCGAGGACAACGGCGGCGCCTACTTCGTGCCGGCCTTCTCCGGCCTGTTCGCCCCGTACTGGCGCGATGACGCGCGCGGTGTCATCGCCGGCCTGACCCGGTACGTCACCAAGGCGCACATCGCCCGCGCGGTGCTGGAGGCCACGGCCTGGCAGACCCGCGAGATCGTCGACGCGATGACCAAGGACTCCGAGGTCGTCCTGACCGCGCTGAAGGTCGACGGCGGCATGACCTCCAACAACCTGCTGATGCAGACGCTCGCCGACGTCCTGGACGCGCCCGTGGTGCGCCCGATGGTCGCCGAGACCACCTGCCTCGGCGCCGCCTACGCCGCCGGCCTGGCCGTCGGCTTCTGGCCGGACACCGACGCGCTGCGCGCCAACTGGCGCCGCGCCGCCGAATGGACCCCCCGTATGGACGCGGACGTTCGCGACCGCGAGTACAAGAACTGGCTCAAGGCCGTCGAGCGGACCATGGGCTGGATCGAGGACGAGGAGTAATCATATGACCACCCTGCAGAGCGCCCCGGCCCTTGGGGCGCACCCGGCTGCCGGTTCTCACCCGACCCGCGCCGAGACCCGGGAACAGCTGTCCAAGGCTTCTTACGACCTCCTGGTGATCGGCGGCGGCATCCTGGGCATCACCACTGCCTGGCATGCCGCGCAGTCCGGGCTGCGGGTGGCCATGGTGGACGCCGGCGACTTCGCCGGCGCCACCTCCTCCGCTTCCTCCAAGCTGCTCCACGGCGGCCTGCGCTACCTCCAGACCGGTGCGGTCAAGCTGGTCGCCGAGAACCACTTCGAGCGGCGTGCGGTCTCCCGCAACGTGGCCCCGCACCTGGCCAACCCGCTCACCTTCTACCTGCCGGTCTACAAGGGCGGCCCGCACGGCGCGGCCAAGCTCGGTGCCGGTGTGTTCGCCTACTCCGCGCTGTCCGCCTTCCGGGACGGGGTCGGGCACGTCATCGGCGCCGACAAGGCGGCACGGGACGTACCGGAGCTGCGCACCGAGAACCTCAAGGCGGTCGCGGTCTACGGCGACGGCCAGATGAACGACAGCCGGATGGCGCTGATGACCGTGCGCGCCGCGGTCGAGGCCGGCGCCACCGTGCTCAACCACGCCGAGGTCACCGGGCTGCGCTTCACCAACGGCCGGGTCACCGGCGCGGAACTCAAGGACCGGCTGGACGGCGCCGAGTTCGGCGTCGACGCGCGGCTGGTGCTGAACGCCACCGGGCCCTGGGTCGACCACCTGCGAAAGATGGAGGACCCGAACGCCGCCCCGTCCATCCGGCTCTCCAAGGGCGCCCACCTGGTGCTCAAGCGCACCTCGCCGTGGCGGGCCGCGCTGGCGACCCCGATCGACAAGTACCGCATCACCTTCGCCCTCCCGTGGGAGGACATGCTGCTGCTGGGCACCACGGACGAGGAGTTCGAGGGCGACCCGGCGGACTGCGCGGTGAACGAGAAGGACATAGCCCAGATCCTGGACGAGGCCGCCTTCTCCATCCGGGACCAGCAGCTCTCCCGCGACCTGATCACCTACTCCTTCGCCGGCCTGCGGGTGCTGCCGGGCGGCCCCGGCGACACCGCCAAGGCCAAGCGGGAGACCGTGGTGACCGAGGGCAAGGGCGGCATGCTGTCCATCGCGGGCGGCAAGTGGACCACCTTCCGGCACATCGGCCGCACCGTGATGAACAAGCTGGCCCAGCTGCCGGGGCACCCGCTCGCGGGCGACATGGAGCCCATGTCCCAGCTGCCCAAGCACGTGCCGCTGCCGGGGCTGGCCAACCCGCAGGCGGTCGCGCACCGGCTGCTGGTGGACCGCGGCGCCCCGGGCCCGCGGATGGACGCGGACACCGCCCGCCACCTGGCCACCCACTACGGCTCGCTCTCCTTCGACATCGCCCGGCTGGCCAACGAGGACCCGGCCCTGGGCGAGCGGATCCACCCGGACGCCCCGGAGATCTGGGCGCAGGTGGCCTACGCCCGCGACCTGGAGTGGGCTCAGACCGCCGATGACGTGCTGCGCCGCCGCACCACGCTGACCATCCGCGGCCTGGACACCGACGAGGTCCGCGGCAGGGTCCAGGAGATGCTGGACCGCCGCGCCTCCTGACGCGCCGTCATCGGGCGCCCTGTCGCGCGCCGTACAGGAAGGGGAGGGACTCCGCACCGGGTCCCTCCCCTTCCGCGTACTCCGTGGGCGTGCCGTACCGCGGATCTCCACGCCGGTCCGGGTTCGGGCTGCCAGAGTGGCCACGCGGTGGCGGCGCGGCCCGCTCCCCCGCCCTTGGGTGGTGCCGTACGCCCCGCTCCGTACCGGACCGGCCGCCCCGGCGGCCCAAGGCAAGGAGCCCTGATGGACGTCCACGCGTCACTGCTCTCGGCGGTCGGCGAGACCCCGCTGGTGCGGCTGAACCGGGTCACCGCCCGGCTGAGCACCCCCGTCTACGCCAAGCTGGAGTACGTCAATCCCGGTGGCAGTGTGAAGGACCGGGCCGCGCTGTCGATGGTGTCGGCCGCCGAGGAGGCGGGGCTGCTGGCACCCGGCGGCACCATCGTCGAGGGCACCTCGGGCAACACCGGGGTGGGTCTCGCGATGGTGGCCGCGCAGCGCGGCTACCGCTGTGTGTTCACCCTGCCGGACAAGACCAGCGCGGAGAAGATCGCCGTTCTCCGGGCCTACGGGGCCGAGGTGGTGGTGTGCCCGAGCGGGCTGCCGCTCGAACACCCGGACCACGTCTTCAACACGGCCGTCCGGATCGCGGCCGAGCGGCCCGGCGGCTGGCACGCCAACCAGTACGACAACGCCGCCAATCCGGCGGCGCACTACCGCACCACGGGCCCGGAGATCTGGCGGCAGACGGACGGCCGGATCACCCATCTGGTGGCCGGGGTGGGGACCGGCGGCACCCTCACCGGGGCCGGCGAGTACCTCAGGGAGGCCGCCGGCGGCCGGGTGACGGTGGTCGGGGCCGATCCGGAGGCCTCGGTGTACGGCGGCGGGGACGGGCGCCCGTACTTCGTGGAGAGCATCGGCCACGTCCTGCACCCGGAGACGGTGGAGGACCGCTGGCCCGAGTCCTACCGCCCGGAGGCGGTGGACCGTATCGAGCGGATCGGCGACCGCGAGTCGCTGCTCACCGCCCGCCGGCTGGCCCGCGAGGAGGGGCTGCTGGTCGGCGGCTCGGCCGGGACCGCGGTGGCGGCGGCGCTGCGGGTCGCGGCGGAGGCGGGCCCGGACGACCTGGTGGTCGTGGTGCTGCCGGACTCCGGTCGCAACTACCTCTCCACGGTGCATGACGACGCCTGGCTGCGGCACTGGGGATTCCTGGACGGCGACGGCGGCGGCCCGGTGGTCGGGGAGGCCGGCAGTGTGCCGATCGGCCCTCGGCTGCGGCCCGCCGACACCGTTCGGCAGGCCCTGGACGTGCTGGCCGGGCCGAGCGGTGCGCGCCCCGGGCGGGAGGGGGCGGCGCTGGTGACCGTGGCGG
>NZ_SRID01000375.1 GCF_004684805.1 Streptomyces palmae | reverse complement strand
CCCGCACCCCCACCCGAGCCGACCGCAGGGCGACAGGCCCGCAAGGGCGTTGCCGGAAGTCCGGGCGACAGCCTAGGTTGAGGCGCACTTAAGTTTCGCCTAAGGCGTCCTTAACTCGCCGATTACGCAGCCGACTTCGGGAGTACCCGCCGTGCGCCATCCGCATCGCCGCCGCATACCCGCATCCGCCCGCGTCTCGACCCTGGTCGCCGCCGTCGTGGTGGCCGCGGCCACCGCCGCCACCCTGACCAGCACCGCGAGCGCGCACCCCACCGCCGAGAGCGCGCACCCCGCCACCGCGAAGCACGGGCCCGCCGGTGCGGAGGTGGAGGTCGAGTACTTCACCAAGCCGGGCGGGCACCCCCGGCACACCTCGGTGCCGGCCGCGACCCCGGAGCGTCTGCAGCGGGTCGAACGGGCGCTGTCCCCCGCCCAGACCGCCGCGGACGGCGATGTCACCTCCGTCGTCGACAACGGCCCGACCGCCGAGAAGCTGGACGTGGTCTTCATCGGCGACGGCTACACCGCGGACCAGCAGGAGGACTTCCACAGCGACGTGCGCGCCAAGTGGGCCGAGATGTCGGCGGTCCAGCCGTACGCCTCGTACACCGACCTGTTCAACGTCTGGTCGGTGGACGCCGTCTCCCGGCAGTCCGGCGTCTCCGGCGACCCGGGCAAGGACGTCGTCAAGGACACCGCCCTGAAGTCGTACTTCTGGTGCGACGGCCTGGAGCGGCTGCTGTGCGTGGACGAGAAGAAGGTCGAGTCGTACGCGATGAAGGCCCCGGCCGCCGACCTGGTCGTGGTGCTGTCCAACTCCACCAAGTACGGCGGCGCCGGCTACAACGACGTGACGTCCAAGCCGGGTTACGACGGGATCGCCACCGCCTCCTCCGACCACCCCGACTCCGACCAGATCGCGGTGCACGAGACCGGCCACTCCCTGGGCAAGCTGGCGGACGAGTACTTCTACCCGGACTACGGCACCTACACCGGTGCCGAACCCACCGCCGCCAACGCCACCAAGCTCACCGCCGAGCAGATGAAGGCGCAGAGCAAGAAGTGGTACCGGTGGCTCGGCCAGACCTCCCCGGACGGCGGCCTGGTGGGTGCGTACGAGGGCGGCGCCTACTACCCCAAGGGCATCAACCGCCCCACCGAGAACTCCATCATGCGGAGCCTGGGCCGCGAGTACAGCCTGCCCGGCCGCGAGGCGATGATCGCGGGCTTCTACCGGCACGCGAGCGTCCTCAGCAGCACCACCCCGGCGAGCACCGCCCTGCGCCCCACCACCGCGCTGACCGTCGACATCCCGGCCTCCGCCACCCTCACCTGGTGGCTGGACGGCAAGCAGGTCACCGCCGCCAAGGGGCGCACCCAGGTCACCCCCAAGTCCCTCGGCATGCGGGCCGACGGCCGCACCCACACCATCACCGCCAAGGCGGCCGACACCACCGCCTGGGTCAAGGACCCGGCCCTGCGCAAGCAGCTCACCGCCTCCCGCACCTGGAAGGCCAAGGGCTGACCCGCCCACCTCGGCCCGCCACCCCGGCGGGCCGAGGCGCCGCCCGGTGGAGCTCGGTGACCCTCGCGGCGACATCGAAACCGAGGACCGGGTCCGGACGGTCGGAGAGCAGGCTCTCGTACAAGGGCCGGTAGTGGGCGACCTTGCGCGGAGTCTGCCCGTCGTCACCATGGCTGGCCAGCAGCGTGCCCTCCTGGGCTGCGAAGCCGGTCATGGCGGTGTGGTCGATCCACAACTCCACGTCGGAGTCGGCGAAGTGGAGGGCGGTCTGCTTGCTGCTCGAACCGGCGAGCCAGCTGGTGCGCAGCCGTGCGCTGCCCAGCCGGTCCCGGGAGCGGTAGCGGCAGACGTACCAGGCGCTCGCCCCGTCGTCCCACTCCTGGGCCGAGGCGAGCTCGGTCGGCTCCACGAAGCAGGCGAGCACGCTGAGCTGGTTGACCCCGGAATCCATCCAACTGGAGCCGTAGGACGCGAAGGCCTGTTCGCCGCGGAGGATGTACGGGTCGTGGAAGGCCGAGGTGATCGACGTGACGGGGCCCCACTGGGGCTGCTCGGCGATCTGCCGGGCGGCCCAGCGGATCTCGGGGGAGAAGGCGAAGTGGTGCGCGGTGAACAGCCGCCCGCGCACGTCCACCGTGCCCTCCAGGGCCCGCAGCCGGTCAAGTGAGTCCAGATCGTGCACCAGCGGTTTCTCCACCAGCACCCGGGCCCGTGAGCCGGTCAGGGCGGCGACGGCCAGGTGGGCATGGGTGTCCGTCGGGGTGGCGATGACGATCAGGTCGGGCTGGTGGGCTTCGAGCGCCTCGGTCATGTCCCGGTAGTGGGGCGGGACCGCACCGCGGAAGGACGGCGGCCCGGCGTGCGGGTCGACGGTGAAGTCCAACCGCACCTCCGGCCGTTCGGCGAGCACCTCCAGGTGCGTCCGGGCGATGATCCCCACGCCGACCAGGCCGACTCGTACGGGTTCGCTCATCGTTTCCGGTCTCCTTCGTGTGGCTCTGGTGGGCGTACCGCAGGACGAGGCAGGCCCGCTGGTCAGGGGCGCGCTATGACCGCGGCCCAGCGGTCCAGTGCCCTGGTGGCGCCGGTCACCCATTCGACCGCGGGATGGCGCTCCGCTGCCGTGTCGGCGCCCTCCAGCCAACTGGTCGCGATGGGAACCCAGTAGGTGTTGCCGCCCGAGGCGCGGGTCCGTTCGTCGAGATCGGCCCGGGTGCGGCGGGCTCCGTCCCGGTCGCCGTCGAGCGTCTGGAGCAGGATCTGCGCCACATCGGCGAGGTTGTGTCCGCCCCGGTAGCCGATCTCGTCGGCCAGTTGCCGGGTGTCGGCGACCGCGGCCCCGGCCGCCACCGGGTCCCCGGCCAGGGCTGCGGCCACCGCCTCGGCCGAGCGGACCTTGACCAGTTCCACCGGGTTGGACACCAGGTCGAGTAGTTCCCTGGCCTGGTCCGCGGCTTCGGCCACGGTGGTGGTGTCGCCGGACCAGCAGACGGTCTGGGCCAGATTGGCCAGGGCCTTGGCCTCCGCGGCGACCAGGCCTTCCCGCCGCGCCAGGGTGATCGCCTCGGTGTAGGTGCCGGTGGCCTCCTCGAAGCAGGCGTTGACCCGCCAGATGTGGCCGATGAGCCTCAGCCGCTCCCCCTCCTCCGCGGCGGTGCCGCCCGGCCGGTCGCGTAGTGCGGCAAGCGCGGTGGCGAACCGGCCGTTGAGGTAGTCGTAGTCGCTCAGCCAGTAGCGGGCGGTGGGGTCGAAGGAGCCGTTCAGCAGCCCGCGATAGATCTCCGCAGCCCTGGTGTAGTCGCCCTGGTTCCGTAGCGCGTGGGCGAGGTGGATGCGTACCAGCTGGGAGGTGAGGCTGTCGGCCGGCATGCCGGCATCGGCACCGTCCAGCACCTGTACCGCCTCGGCGGCGCGCCCGGCGCGGCGCAGTCGGACGCCCTTGATGGCCGTGCGGACGGCCCGCAACTCGGGCAGCCCGGCCGTCTGCCGGCTGACTCCGGCCTCCAGCCCCATCCACTGCCCGGCCTCCACCAGCCGCTGGGCGGCCTGGACCAGCCAGTCCTCGAACACCCCGTAATCAGCGGAGAGCCGGAGCCCGAACTCCAGGGACTGGGCGACCATGGCGCGGCCCGTGGTGGGGGTGATCCGGGCACCCAGCAGGCGCATCAGCCGGGCGGCCACCTCGGCGCGGTCCCGGTCGGACCAGCCGTCCGGTAGCCCGCGATCAGCTTCCCGGATGGCTGAGCGCAGGGCGCCGTGCAGCGCGTACGGCAGCTCGTAGGCGTCGTCGTAGGTCAGGAACGGTCGGTGCAGGAATCGTGCGACGCAGCCGTCCGGCAGGTTGGGCTGCCCGGCGCGCAGCAGCGCGGCATCGACCCGGTCGATCAGCGCGGCCGTACGTACGAGATCGCGCTCTTCCCGAGGCAGGTCGCGGATGGAGCGGGTGGCGACGGCCGTGAAGGAACCGCCGAAGTCCTCGGGAGACGGCTCCGTGCCGCGCGCCAGCAGCTCCGCGAAGTGCGAGACCGACAGGTCCAGGTAGAGCGGAAGCCCCTGACCTCCGGAGATGATGCGCTCGCGGACCGCGGCGGGCATGGCGGGCCCGCCATCCCGGGTGAGTGCCTGGCGGAGGTAGCTGTCCGCGTCGAATTCCGAGAGATAGCCGACCAGGTGCTGGCGGGGTTCGGTATGGCTGTTGCCGAAGTGCAGGTTCGGCCATCGCTGCGGACCAGCGAAGTCCAGTTCGCCGCCCGCGCCGGTGTCGGCCCAGTCGATCCGGTTCCGGCCGGTGATCACGAACAGGACGTTGGGCATGAGGTACACGCAGCGCTGTACGAACCGCTCGGCCGTGCGGTCGCTGCGCCCGGACAGTACCTCGAAGGTGTCCAGGAAGACGCACACCCGTGGCCGCCGGCGCCGCCGCGGCTGTCGCTCCAGGTCCCAGGCCAGCAGATAGGGGAAGAAGGACAGGGTTTCGTAGTCGGCGTCCGCCTCGACCAGCTCGGCGAAGAGCTCGCACTCGGAGAGCAGTCTGCCCTCGCGCACCCGGTCCCGGATCGCCCGGTAGGTGCCGAGCGCCGCACGTTGTGCGAGACCTGCCAGGCCTCCCGCGGCACCGGGGACGATCTGGGCGACATTGGCGGCGATCTGCTCCCCGAGGCCGACACCGCGCGAGGCGCGGCGCACCGTGGGCGAGGAGTCCAGGAACTCCTGTAGCGCCTCTCCGGGATGGGCGCGGGCCCAGTACGAGGCAAGGGCGAGGTCGAAGGCCGGCCAGTAGCTACCCAGCCGTCCCAGGCCGGCGCGCAACCGCAGCAGCAGCGCCTCGATGTCGCAGGCACCGTCCTCGGAGAGGTCGACCCGCACCGAGAGCACGTCCTCGTGGCCCGAGTCCTGGGAGTCGGCCAGCAGCCTGCGCTCCAGCTCGTGGGAGAGGGTGGTCTTGCCTATGCCGCCGACCCCGTAGAACACCAGCACATTGCGCCGCCCCTGGACCCGGTCGACGACCGGGGAGATCTCCGTCTCGTCCAGGGCCCGGTGCAGCTCGGTCAGTGATCGGCCGAACGCCGCCACCTCGTCGACTCGATTGGTGAACACCTGCTGCGCGGTCACCGTGGACGTGGTGCCGCTCATGAACGCGGCACGTAAGTTCACTCGCGCCATCCGCACTCCTCAGGCCGGTATCGCATCAGGGTCATCATGCCCCCGGGGGCCCTTCGGATACCGGTGTGGCCCGCGCGGGGCCGCACCCCGGTGTGTACCGCCGCCGGAGCCCATCCTCCGGCGGCCGCCCCCTCACGTCCCCGCGGGGCTCCCGAAGTCCCTGGCCGGGGGCCCCCATCCCGAGTTCTGTTCGGTGCACCGCCGCGGCGAAGGCCGGTCCGCTTCCCGGCCACCGGGCACCGGCTCGCCGCGGGCACCGGGAAGGGGATGCCGTAGCCCGCCATCCGCATGTCCGGATCCGGCGGTGCACCCGCGCCCGCCGGACCCCTCAGGCGGTCAGTTCCCGCTCCAGGGGGGTGCGGAAGCGGGGGGTCACCCGGGTGGGGCCCAGCCAGCTGCCGAGGCGGGCCGCCTCCTGGTCGACGGCGGTACGGGCCTCATCGCCCAGGTCGGTGAGCGGGCGCCAGACCACCTCGCCGTCCGCGCGCTGCGCCCAGCCGCCGACGACGCGGCCGTTCCACCACACCGTGGGGCCGATGTTGCCGCTCCGATCGAAGAGCGCGGGGACGTGCTCCGGGTCCAGGTACCAGTCGCGGGCCCGCCAGCCCATGGCGGTGGGGTCCAGGGCGGGCAGCAGCGCGGCCCAGGGCTCCGGCTCGGGGACGGGGTCGAGGTCCTCGGGCGCGGCGTACCCGGGTCCCTCGTCCAACAGCACCGGCGCCGCCCCGACGTCGGCCAGGGCCCGGCGGGTGTCGGTGAGCGTCCAGCCGGTCCACCACTTCACATCGGCCTCGGTGGCCGGGCCGTAGCCGGTGAGCCAGCGGCGGACGAGTTCGGCCTTGGCCTCCCTCACCGGGAGCGTCGGCAGCGGCGGGACCAGCGCCCAGGGGTAGAGGCTGCTGGTCCAGGAGCCGCGCGGGCGGCAGCGCCGGAGGTGCCCGTCGGAGGCGAGCACCCGCAGCAGCCGGCCGCCGATGCTGTGCTTGCGCTCGTAGGACTTGCCCCGCCCCATCACCCACTGCTCCGTCAGCTCGGGCACGTCCGCGGCCAGCTCGGAGGTGGTCGCCTCGCCCCGTTCGGCCAGGGCTTCCAGTACCGCTCGCTCGGTACGGGCCAGCCGGGCCTCGTCCCAGCCCTCGGCATGCTCCCGCAGGTGCTTGAGCAGGGTGGCGCGCTCCTTGACCGCGATCGCCCGGGCGCTGGAGGCGTCCACGCAGGGCGCCACCGCGGTGGTCACCGCGAACAGGGTGCGGCGCATGCTGAGCAGCTTGACCAGGCTGAGGTCCTCGTACAGGGCGCGGTCCACGGCGGCCGGGTCGGGCTCGGCCAGCCGGGCGCAGGCGGAGAGGTAGACGGTGGCCGGGTCGGTGGCGTGCAGCCCGACGAGGGCGTCGGCGACGTCCTCGACGGTGGCCGCTCGCCGGGAGGGGGCGAGCAGGTGCCGGACACCGAGCCGGGCACGGCGCTGGGCGGGGGTGACACAGGGC
>NZ_SRID01000374.1 GCF_004684805.1 Streptomyces palmae | reverse complement strand
GCGCCGGGGCGGGTGCCGTAGACGGGGAGTTTCCGGCCGTCGGGGGTCGTCTGGTACGGACCGGCGGCGTCCGCTTCGTCCGGGTCCAGGGTGTCGAAGCCGATCCGCATGCCGTCCTCGCCCACCGGGGGTCCCGCGGCGTAGACCGGCGAGTCGGTGGCCGGCACGCTGACCACCAGGTCGAGGGAGGGCTTGAGTTCACCGCCCAGGGCGCTCCACACGTCGGCGAAGGAGCGGTCCTCGGGGGGTGGCAGGGCCACGGTGATGGGCACCGCCACCCCGACCTCGGCCAGTGAGCCGGTGAGCCGCTCCTCGGGGAGTGCCTCGTACCTCAGCAGGCAGGACAGGAGCGAGGAGAGCAGCCGGTGCTCGTCCTCGGGGCGCTTGGTCCAGGCGGTGATCAGATAGGAGAGCTTGAAGTACCGCGGTGGGCGCCGGCGGGCGATCACGATGCCCTGCTCGTTGTACTCGTTGTGCAGACCGCGTTCGCGGCGCCGCATGTCCTCCCGGATGTCGTAGAGGTAGAGGTTGACGGTGGGCGCGTTCACGGTGGCGGCCCAGTCGCGGGTGGGTGCGTCGAACACCACGGAGATCTGGGCGCCCTGGAGCGCGTCGGTGCGGAACAGCGTGCGCAGGGCCTCGTCGACCTCATGGATCACTGCGGTGTCTCCTGGTGGCGGTGGGCGCTGGGCACGGTGTCAGGAACGGCCCGCGAAGTCCGGGGGCTCGAGGTGGCGCTGTACGACGAGGAACGGCTTCTCCATCGGGTCGAGGCCGCTGACCTCGGCGCGGAGGGTGCGCGGCCCGAGGCGGTCCTTGCGGAGCACCAAGACCTGGGCGTCGAAGGTGCCGTCGGGGGCGACGCGTACCGTCGAGCGGGCCGCGGTGATTCCCGGGTGCCAGGTCAGGGTGACCACGGCGCCGGGCGGGAAGTCCTTGCCGCGGGCCAGCGGCACCGAGCCGGGCGGGCCGACCTCGGGCGTCAGGGTCAGCTTCGGCTGGACGACGCGCAGGTGTGCCGAGTCCTTGTTGTCCGCGCGCTCCGGGTCGCGGGGCGAGCCGGTGACGGTGGCCTTGACGTCACCGCTGACGGGCTGGTGGTAGATGCCGCCCTGGAGGATGTTGATGCGGTCTCCGGGGCGCAGGGTGCAGGGGTTGGCGCTGCTGCACATCGAGATCGTGCTCAGTTCCCGCTTGCCGGGGTCCTCGGACTGCGGCCAGCTGGTGCTGAGGACGACGTCCTTCGCCGTCTTGGGGCCTGCGTTGGTGAGGGTGAAGCGGGCCACGCTCTGCCGGCCGGTGTAGTTGTGGGCCGGGTTCAGCGTCACGTCCACGGCGATGTCGGCCTCGTCGGGGATGGGCGGCTTCGGCGGCTCCGGCGGCTCCGGCGGCTCGGGCGGGGCGGGCTTGGGCAGCACCTTGAAGATCGCCGTGTCCTTGCCGGTGTTGCCCGCCGAGTCGGTGGCCGTGCAGGTGACGATGGTGGTGCCGACCGGGAAGAGGGATCCGCTGGCGGGCTCGCAGCTGACGGGCAGTTGCCCGTCGACCGCGTCCTCCGCGCCCGACACGAATTCGATCTTCGCGCCGTCCTTGCCGGTGGCCACCACCGTGCGGTCGTCGACGACGACCACGGGGGCCTCCATGTCGTTGACGCTGATGGTGATGCGCTCCTGGTAGGCGGGTACGGGTTCGTCGTCGCCCCCTCCGCCGCCGGGGCCCTGGCTGTCGCCGCCAGGAGTACCGGGATCGCCGGGGCCCTGGCTGTCGCCTCCGGGCTGGCCGCCTGGGCTGCCCCCGGGATCGCCGCCAGGCCCGCCGGGGCTGCCCCCGGGGTCACCACCTGGCCCACCGGGACTGCCTCCGGGGTCACCGCCGGGACCACCCGGGCTGCCGCCGGGCCCGCCGGGGCTGCCCCCGGGGCCGGCCGGGCCGCCACCGGGACCACCGGGGCTGCCGCCCGGCCCGCCGTTGCCGCCGCCGATGCCGTTGGTCGCTCCGCCCTTCCCGCCGCCGATCAACCCGCCGATCAGGCCGGCGGTCTGGCCGCCGTCGGCCCCTCCGATCAGCCCTCCGATGAGCCCGGCGATCTGGCCGCCGGAGGACGCCGTGCCGGAGGACCCACCCGAGGTCGAGGAGCCGGACGAGGAACCGGACGACGCGCCGGAGGCGGACGAGCCGGAGGAACCGGAGGACGTGCCGCCGGTCTGGTCGCAGCCGCCGCTGGGTCCGCTGACCGCGCCGCCCAGCAGGCCCGCGACGGCTCCCGTACCGCGGCCGCCGTTCACGCCGCCGATGCCGGCGCCGGCCGCTCCGACGATGGTTCCGCCGGTGCAACCGTCCGAGCCGGTGGTCGCCCCGCCGACGCCGCCCGCGATCAGCCCGCCGTTCCGGCCGCCGTCGACGCCGCCGATGGCGCCCGCGACCGCCCCGGCGGAGCTCCGGCCGGAGCCGCCGTCAGCGCTTCCGCCGCCCGCGCTGGGGTCGTAGCTGCCGGCGGTGCCGTCGTCGTCCAGCAGCGTCGTCGGGGTGCCACCGGGCACCTTGCCGTTCAGCAGGAACTGGACGGTGCAGTCGAGGTCGGTGCCCTGCGGCGCGTTCGGCGCCGCCGTGATGGTCTCCTGGAAGCCGGCGGTCTGGCCGCTGGTGACCTTGCGGGACGGCGGGTCCAGGGTGACGGTCAGGAACGGGCTGCAGTTCAGCGTCTGGTAGGTGACGGTGGTGGGGAGGTTGGTGAGCCCCTCCACGATGGTGTCGGCCACCTTGCTGGGGTCGATGCCCTCGAAGAGGGTGCCCTCGGTGTCGCGGGCGACGTTGGTGGCCTGGTCGGGCTCGTGGGTCTCCTCCCCGGGATCGGAGTGGCCGTTGTCGCCGTTGCCGTTGAGGCCGTCGCCGATGTACGTGTCGATGTCGACGGCGATGACCCGGGCTCCGGCGTGCTGCAGCGCGTTGGTGGCCTCGGTGCGGGTGTGGCCCATGCTCGGGTCGTGGCTGGAGGCGTCGCCGACCAGGACCACGACCGGGCTGGCGCCCTCCCGGAAGCCGGTGCCGCCTTCGCCGTCGGTGGCCACCTGCCAGAGCGCGTTGATCCAGTCCTCGGCCGGGCTGAAGTTGCCCATGGTGGCGGTGAGCTTGTCGACGCCCCGCTTCACCGCGGCCATGTCGTCGGTCAGCCCTTGCAGCACCTGGTAGGCGTTCTCCCCGTCCTCGGCGTCGCCGTAGGTGGCCACGGCGAAGCGGGCGTCGGACTGCTCCCTGGTCACCGCGTCGGTGATGTCCTTCAGCTTCAGCCGCAGGTTGTCGATGGTGTCGCTCATGCTTCCGGTGCCGTCGACCAGCAGCACCACGTCCGGCCGCGGTGGCACGGCCGGGGTGCGGACCTGCTTGTTCACGGTGAGCGACGAACCGGGGTCCAGGGCGTCGACCACCCGGGCGGGGGTCACCGTGGGTTCCGGGTCCGGTGGCCGGTTGGGCGCGGCGGTGCCGGGGACGACGCTGACCACCAGGATCAGTGCGGCGGTCAGCCCGCCCAGGCGGAAGGCGGCGGTGGCCCGTGCTCGGGTCCACCAACGCCGGCGCCAGATACCGCCGGACCGAGAACCGCGTGATCGAAAGCGCTGAACCCCCGGCACAGAACACTCCATTCGAGATCGGCGCGCAGGGCTCCACGGTCGCGCGGGCGGTCCGCGCGGGCAGCGGGAGGCGAGCCAACCCTTCGGGTAGGTCCGGTGCCCCATGGGGCATCCAGCGCTGGCGACCCTGCGCTTCCGACTCCGCCGGGACGCTCAGATCAGCCCCTGCCGGAGGGCGTACGCCACCGCGTGCGAGCGGTTGCGGAGGTTGAGTCTGGTCATCACCGCGTGCAGCACGTTCTTGATGGTGCGCTCGGAGTAGGAGAGCTTCACGGCGATGTCCGCCGTGTCATAGCCCTCGGCGACCAGTCGCAGCACCTCGATCTCGCGGGCGGCCAGACCGGTGAAGTTGAGTCCGCGTGGGCCGAGCACCTCCCCCTGTAGTTTGCCGACCTGTTCCAGCAGGCTGCCGAGCAGGTCGGCCGGCACGTGTCCCTCTCCCTTCGCCACCGCGCCGATCACCTGGACCAGCCGTTCCGGGGTGGCCTCGGCGCGCCGGACCACTCCCACGAAGCCGCATTCGGCCGCGCTCACCAGCTGCTGTTCGTCGATGTGCGTGGTGACCAGTACGCCGCGGGCCGGGCAGGTCCGCTGGATCTGCCGCAGTACCCGCAGTACGCCGTCGTCGACCGTGTCCACCACCACCAGGACCACCTGCGGTGCCTCGGTGCCGGCCCGGTCGATGAGCCGTACCTCGGGCCTCGTCCGCAGGTGGCTGGCCACCCCGGCTTGAGAAATGGGGTCCTGAGCTCTCAGGTCCACCATGATGCGGTCCGCGATTGCCTGATTCATGTCGCTCTCTCCATCCCCCAGAAGAACGGCGAGACATCATGGGCTTGTCATACCGCTCTTCGCGGATCTCCCCACCGACACGCTTCCCCTCGGAAGTCGCTTAGGCACCAGGGAAACTGATGATGGCTCAGAGAGAAAGGAGTTGTGCCCGAAAGTGTTCCTGTGCGGTCAGTGCGGGGGTACGCACCGGGCCCGTACGGTTCGCGCCATGAGTGTTTCGGCGAGCCTGGATGAGTCCCCCGTCACCTTGGAGCCCGGTGACGAGGCGGACATCCCTGTGCAGGTGCTCAACTCGGGCACCACGGTAGAGGAGTTCCGGTTCGAGGTGGTCGGCCCGTGTGCCGCCTGGACCACCGTAGAGCCGCCGAGCCTGTCGCTCTACCCGGGGGCGTCGGACACCGCGACGATAAAGCTCCGCCCGCCCCGGGCCCCGGAGACCGTTCCGGGTGAGACGCCGCTGGGTCTGCGGGTGATCCCGACCAGTGACCCCAGCGGGACGGTGGTGCCCGAGCGCACCGTCACCCTGCTGCCGTTCATCGAGGTCACCGCGGAGTTGGTGCCCCGCTCCTCGCACAGCCCCTGGCGGGGGCGGCACAAGGTGGCGGTGGACAGCCGGGGCAACACCCCCATCACGGTGCTGCTGACTCCCCAGCCCGGGAGCGAGCGCACCAAGCTGACCTTCGACTCCACCGAGCTGTCCATTCCGCCCGGGCAGACCAAGTTGGCCGCCCTGGAGATCCGGCCCACCCAGCGGCTGTGGCGCGGGACGCCGATCCACCACCCCTTCCAGGTGGTGGTGGCGCCCAAGCCGCTGGAGGGGCAGACGCCGTACGAGCCGGTGGTGCTCGACGGTACGTACGAGCAGCAGGCGATCCTGCCCAGCTGGCTGCCCCGGGCGCTGTTGGCGCTGGCACTGCTGATCGGCATGCTGGTCGGGCTCTGGTACTCGGTGCTGCGGCCCACCGTGCGCTCGGCGGCGCGTGAGGCGATCACCCCGGAAGCGGTGCAGAAGGCGGTGGACAAGGGCAACGAGGAGAAGCAGGGCGGCGGCGAGGGGCAGCAGAATCCGTCCTCCGGCGGCAAGGACCCCGCGGGCGGCGGTTCGGGGGGCTCGGGCGGCTCCTCCCAGGGCTCCGGCGGTGCCGACAAGCCCGCCGGCGGCAGCGGCGGGGGATCCGGGAAGACCGGCGGGACCGGAGGGACGGTCGGCGCCGGGGCCCCGACCAGCGCCCGGGGGCAGGTGAGGGACGCGGTGGGCGGCGGCGCGACCACCGAGACCGTGCTCTCGGTCCCGAAGGGCAAGACCTTCGACCTGACCGACGTCGTGGTGCAGAACCCGCAGGGCGACGCGGGCACCCTGACCGTCGCCACCCAGGACGGGCAGCTGCTCAACCTGGCCCTGGAGAACTTCCGGGACTCGGACTACCACTTCGTCACCCCGGTCGAGGTGCCCTCCGAGGGCAAGGTGACCCTCACGGTCAGCTGCCGCGAGGTGGGCAGGCCGGTGAAGGCGCCGACGCCTTCGGAGTGCTCGGAGTCGCTGTTCCTCGGCGGCTCGCTGCGGACGACCAAGAACTGACGGACCGAGCGGGACAGCGCACAGGGGCCTGGCCGGCGCCGCGGACGAACCGCGGCACCGGCCAGGCCCCTGCGTTCGGTGGCGCGGCACCCGCTACGCCGGTGGCGCCTCCTCTTCCTCCTCCTTCTCGCCGCCCTCGGCGGCCCGCTGGACGAAGGAACCCTGGACGTCGGCCGGCTGCTCGTCCTCGTCCTCCGCCCGCTGCACCGAAGCCTCCGTCCGCTGGACGGAGGCGCCGGCCGGGGCGGGCGCCGGGGCAGCGGCCTGTGCGGCGGCCGGGCTGGGCTGGGACATCACCCGCTCGGCGTTGGCCGAGGCCTCCTGCTCGAAGCGGTCCGAGGGGTCGCTGACCCGGATGCCGCCGGGGGCCTCGGTGCCCTCGACCGGGCCGCTGCGCTGCTGGATGACATGGGTGAGCTCATGGGCCAGGGTGGTGCGGCCCTCGTGCGAGGCGGGGTCGTAGGCGTCCCGTTGGAAGACGACGTTGTTCCCCACCGTGTAGGCGCGCGCCCCGACGTCGCGCGCCGAGTTGTGCGCCTCACTGCCGGTGTGCACCTGGTAGGCGTTCTCCCCGTCCTCGGCGTCGCCGTAGGTGGCCACGGCGAAGCGGGCGTCGGCCTGCTCCCTGGTCACCGCGTCGGTGATGTCCTTCAGCTTCAGCCGCAGGTTGTCGATGGT
>NZ_SRID01000373.1 GCF_004684805.1 Streptomyces palmae | reverse complement strand
ACCCCGACCACCCCACCACCACCTACACCCGACACGGCGGCTTCCTCCACAACGCCGACACCTTCGACGCACCCTTCTTCAACATCAGCCCCCGCGAAGCACTCGCCATGGACCCCCAACAACGCCTCCTCCTCGAAACCTCCTGGCACCTCCTCGAAAACGCCCACATCGACCCCACCACCCTCAAAGGCACACCCACCGGCGTCTACACCGGGGTGTCCAGTCAGGACTACCTGTCGCGACTGCCGCAGGTTCCGGAGGGCTTCGAGGGGTACGCGACCACGGGCGGGCTCTCCAGTGTGGTGTCCGGCCGGGTGGCGTACACCTACGGGTTCGAGGGGCCGGCGGTGACGCTGGACACGGCCTGTTCGGCCTCGCTGGTGGCGATGCACATGGCGGGCCAGGCGCTGCGGCAGGGCGAGTGCACCCTGGCGCTGGCCGGCGGGGTCACCGTGTTCAGTACACCGACCGCCTTCGTGGAGTTCTCGCGGCAGCGGGGGCTGGCCCCGGACGGCCGCTGCAAGCCCTTCGCCGCCGCGGCCGACGGCACCAGCTTCTCCGAAGGCGTCGGCCTGGTCCTGCTGGAACGACTCTCCGACGCCCGGCGCAACGGCCACCAGATCCTCGCCGTCATCCGCGGCTCCGCCGTCAACCAGGACGGCGCCAGCAACGGGCTGACGGCGCCCAGTGAGGTGGCCCAGGAGCGGGTGATCCGGCAGGCGCTGGCCCAGGCCCGGCTCGCCCCCGACCAGGTGGACGCGGTGGAGGCGCACGGCACCGGCACCACCCTGGGCGACCCGATCGAGGCCCAGGCGCTGATCGCCGCGTACGGGCGGGAACGGCCGGCGGACCGGCCGCTGCTGCTGGGCTCGATCAAGTCGAACATCGGGCACACCCACGCGGCCGCGGGCGTGGCGAGTGTGATCAAGATGGTGCTGGCCCTGCGGCATGGTCTGCTGCCGGCCACCATCAACATCGATGAGCCGAGTCCGCACATCGACTGGGACACCGGTGGGTTGCGGCTGCTGACCGAGACGGTGGACTGGCCGGAGACGGGCCGTCCGCGCCGAGCGGGGGTCTCCTCCTTCGGCATCTCGGGGACCAACGCGCATCTGATCCTGGAGCAGGCGCCGGTGCCGGAGCCGCAGGAGGAGCAGGCCGGGGCGCCGGGGCCGGAGACGGTGCGCCTCTCCGGGAGGCCGGCGGCACAGTCCGCCGGTGCGGGCTCGGAGGCCGGGGTGCTGCCCTGGGTGCTGTCGGCGCACAGCCCCCGGGCGCTGCGCGGGCAGGCCGAGGCTCTGGCCCGGCGGATCGCGGTCGAGCCGGGGTGGTCGGCGGCCGAGGTGGGTTGGTCGCTGGTGGCCACCCGGGCGCGGCTCGACCATCGGGCGGTGGTGGTCGGCGGGGATCGGAGCGAGCTGGCGGAAGGGCTGCGCGCCCTGGCGGCCGGGGAGGGCCATCCGGCGGTGGTGTGTCGCGACGCGACGGCCGCGACCGGCGGTTGGCGGGTCTTCCTCTTCGGTGGGCAGGGCAGCCAGTGCGTGGGGATGGGGGCCGGGCTGTACGAGCGCTTCCCGGTCTTCGCGGCCGCCTTCGACGAGGTGTGCGGGCTGCTCGATCCGCATCTGGAGCACCCGCTGCGGGAGGTGGTCCTCCATGGCCGGCCGGAGCCCGGGCTGCTGGACCACACCACCTACACCCAGGCCGGGCTGTTCGCCCTGCAGGTCGGGCTGGTGCGGCTGCTGGACGCCTGCGGGGTGCGGCCGGACGCGGTGATCGGCCACTCCGTCGGGGAGGTCGCCGCGGCGTACACGGCCGGGGTGTTCTCGCTCGCCGACGCCTGCCGACTGGTGGCCGCGCGGGCCACGCTGCTGGGGCGGCTGCCCTCCGGTGGGGCGATGACCGCGATCGAGGCCACCGCCGAGGAGCTTGCCGCGGATCTCGCCCGGTACGGCGGCGAGGTCGCGGTGGCCGCGCTCAACACGCCCACCAGCACGGTGGTCTCGGGCCCGGCCGAGCCGGTGTCGCGGATCGGCGCCGCGTGGCGGGAGCGCGGCCGCAGGATCAAGGAGCTGACCGTCAGCCACGCCTTCCACTCCCCGCTGATGGAGCCGGCGCTGGCGGATTTCGCCGAGGCGATCGGCGGGCTGGCGTACCACCGGCCGCGGACCGTGCTGATCAGCAACGTCACCGGGGAGCCGGCCGGGGAGGAGATCGCGGGCGCGGACTACTGGGTCCAGCACATTCGTCGGCCCGTCCGGTTCCACCCCGCGGTGGCGCAGGCCGCCCCGCGCACCGGGGTCTTCGTCGAGCTGGGCGCGGACGCGGTGCTGCTGCCGGCCGTACAGCACACCTTGGACGCGCTCGCCGGCGACCGGGCCTCCGAAGAGCCGCGTCGGCCGCTGCTGGTGCCGACCTTGTCCCGCACCCGGCCCGAGGCCGAGGAGCTGGCTCACGCGCTGGCCCGGCTGCACACGGTGTCCCCGGTGGACTGGCGGCCCTGGTTCACCGCCGACCCCGCGCCGCACACCGTCGACCTGCCCGGTTATGCCTTCCAGCGGGAGCGGTACTGGCTGCCGGACGCGGTGCCCGATCCGGCGCCGGAGGCGGTGGGCGGGGCGGAGGCCCGGTTCTGGAGCGCGGTCGAGGAGGAGGACCTTCCGGCGCTCGCCGCCACCTTGCGCATCGGTGAGGAGGACGGGCGGCGGCCCTCACTGGGGGCGCTGCTGCCGGTGCTCTCCGGCTGGTACCGGGAGCGCCGGGAGCAGTCCGCGGTGGACTCCTGGCGCTACCGGATCGGCTGGCAGCCGCTCGCCGAGCCGGGCGGCTCGGGGGCGGGTGACTGGCTGCTGGTGGAGCCGGCCGAGGGTGCCGGTGACTGGCCGGCGGCCTGCGAGCGGGCGCTGTCGGCGGCCGGCGGCCGGGTGCGGCGGCTGGTGGTGGCCCAGGACGCCGAGCGCTTGGAGCTGACCGCCGTGCTGCGCGCGTCGGCCGACGAGGACGCCGCCCCCGAGGGGGTGCTGTCGCTGCTGCCGCTCGACGAGCGCCGGTACGCGCCGGGCTCCGCGGTGAGCACCGGGCTGACGGCCACCTTGACCCTGCTCCAGGCCTTGGTGGACGCGGGCCTCGACGCGCCGCTGTGGTGCGCCACCCGGGGCGCGGTGGCCGTCGGCGAGGAGGCGGCCCCGCCGTCCTCGGTGCAGGCTCAGGTGTGGGGCCTGGGCCGGGTGGCCGCGCTGGAGCATCCGCTGACCTGGGGTGGGCTGTTGGACCTGCCGGAGTCGCCCGGCGAGCTGGCCCCGGAGCGGCTGCTCGCCGCGCTGCCCCGGCTGGTCACCGATGCCGCCCCGACCAGCCGGCATTCACATCCCGGCCGCCGCCGAGGCCATCGACGACCTCACCGCGCATAGGCCGGCCTCGGCCTGGCGACCTGGTGCTGTGACCGCATAGGCGGGTTGGCGGTCGTGGCGGTTGGATGTGCGGCGACGTCCTGGCCGCGCTCAAGTCGATCCGCGCCGCCCGACTCGACGGCGCCCCGATCCACATCATCCTGGACAGCCTCTCCGCCCACACCGGCGCGGACATCCGTCGCTGGGCGAAGAAGGACAAGGTCGAGCTGTGCTTCACCCCGACCTACGCTTCCTGGGCCCATCCCATCGAGGCCCACTTCGGCCGCTGCGGCAGTTCCCCCTGGCCGACTCCCACCACCGCAGCCACCCCGCGCAAACCCAGGAACTCCACCGCTACCCGCGCTGGCGCGGTACCGACGCCCGCCACCCCGACGTACTCACCGCCCAGCGCAGGGAACGCGCCCGCGCCCACGGCGAGAAGGGCATCCGCTGGGGCGGACGCCCCCTCAACACCGCAGCCTGACCAACCGCGCAACGCAGCCCCCGAGCGCCGAAGGGGGCAAGTTCAGGAGAAGGACAGAGACGGAAGGATGACTCAAAAGGCGGATGGTTCGATCTCCCCTGCAAAGACGATGACCTGGTCGATGAGGCTCCGCCGCAGATGGACGACGTCCGTTCCCGCCAGGCGGGGACCTCCATCCGGCGTGGTGAAGACCCACTGGTACCGGGCCCACTCGCCAGGCATGTCCACCGCCGAGCAGCGCACCATCGTGCCGGTCCCCGCCGGGTGGCGCCGGATGTCCAGCACGAACCGCTCGACCGCCGCGATTCCTTCGCTGCGACCCAACGGCCCCCAGAAAACCACGTCTGAGGTCAGAGCCTGGGAGAGCAGGGCAGTCACATAGCTGTCGTCCGAGGCGTTGAACGCGGAGATGAACGTGTCGATCGCGGAGCGTGCAATCTCTTCCTGCATACCCCAGTAATACCAGCCGTTTCGCGTGCGCTCGTCCCGCGAGTCGCCTTCCGATCACGGTGAACCATCCCGGTCACAGCACTGCATCCTCACCGATGGCACCACAGACGCGCCCCCACGCATGGGTATGTCCTGGGCCAAGGCATGGATCGGCCACGCGCCCGGACCGGCATTGCGGTCGGCGCGATCACGCCGCAGAACGGGGCAGTTCGCATCCTCGCCGCCCGACGGAACGTCAGCCGGTCTTCGGCGGCTTCCGATGAGCGAACTCGCCTGTCCTCGAGTGACCCGCCGTCAGCTGGTCCGCCGTACCGTAGGTCCGAACCAGCCGTAGACGGACGGCCCATGCCGTCCCGTCTCAGGGACCACGTTCACCGAAACGGTCCGCGTCGCAGGTTACCGGCATCAAAGATGGTCAGGACGGTGCCTAACCTCCCGGAGATTGATGTACGGTCCACTCGCATGCGTAACAGACTCGTTTCCGCGTGGGCTTCCGCCGCGGCCGCCGCGTTCATGGCGGCTGCGACCCTGACCACTCCCGCGGCCGCCACCACGTCCGCACCGTCCGCTCCCACCGCCTCCCGAGACTGCCCGCAGCTCTCGGCGAAGCTGCCCTGGTACGGGGAGAACCGGGCGAAACTCCAGCGCATGATCGACGAACGGGGTACCTGCAACGGCCATCACGGCCCGCGCCCCGTCGCCGCGTTCGACTGGGACAACACCGTCTCCAAGAACGACGTCACCGACGCGACCATCGCCTGGGCCCTGCGCCACGACAAGATCCTCCGGCCCGCGAGCTGGAAGGACTCCAGCAAGTGGATGACCGAGGAGGCCGACCGGGCGCTCACCGCCGCCTGCGGCACCGACGTCCCTGTCGGCGCCCCGCTGCCCACCTCCACCGACACCGACTGCACGGACGAGATCTTCAACATCCGTGAGTCCGGCAAGACCATGAGCGGCGCGGCCGCCTTCTCCGGAGAGTGGGACCACCGGCACACCGTGCCCCAGTACGCCTGGGTACCGCAGCTCTTCGCCGGACACACCGTCCCCGAACTGGAGTCGTACGCGGCCGCCGCCCGCGAGGAGGCCCTCGCCGCACCCGTCGGCGCCACCCAGAAGCTGGGCACGCACACCATCCCCGGCTACGTCCGCTACTACGAGCAGCAGCGCGACCTGATCCGGACGCTCCAGCAGGCCGGGTTCGACGTCTACATCGTCTCCGCCGGCTCCGAACCGGTCACCGAGGTGTGGTCCAAGGGCGTCGGCATCGACCGCAAGCACACCATCGCCATCCGCTCCGTACTCGACGAGCGCGGCCGCATCACCCCGTACAACGAGGGCTGCGGCGGTGTCCCGGTCAACAAGGGCGAGGCCATCCCGTACATCGACGGCAAGCGCTGCTGGATCAACCAGGAGATCTTCCACATCAAGGGGAAGGCGGCCTGGGAGAAGCAGCGTTGGGACAAGCGGATCGCGCTGGGCGGCGGTGACGCCGACACCGACGTGACCTTCGTCGGCGACGCGACCGGCGCGCACCTCGTCCTCAACCGCAACAAGAACGAGATCATGTGCCGCGCCTACGACAACGCGGACGGGCGCTGGGTCGCCAACCCCATGTTCATAGAGCCGCTCCCGCAGAAGCAGGGCGCCTACCCGTGCTCCACGGCCGCCTGGAACCGTCCCGAGGGCGGCTTCGGCCCGCTCCTGCGCGACGACGGGTCCGTCGTGCCCGACCAGACGGACTCGGCCCACGCGGCCTGAGCCACCCCGCTCCTCAGCACTGCCCCTCCGGGCGGCGGCCTCGAGCGCCCGAATGAGTAGGTCGCCGCCGCCCGGCTGGTAGGGGATCCCCAGGCCCCGTCCGCCGAACGCTGGGATGGTTGACTTCGGGCCTGCCCGCTTCGCCCCGCCGATCGTGTGGTCGGCGGGGCGAAGTGCTGCGAAGCGGCTGGTGGTGAACCAGTCCGGCTCGGCGACCCCGGCCGGCCGGGCCATGCCCCCGGCCCTACCGGGACCCGCCCCGAGCCCGGCGTCGCGGGCGCCTCTCGCGGCGCGAGGGCAGCCCCGCGGCGGCTCGCGCGATATTGCCGGCCATGCCGCCGAACACCACGGCATGGAACGGTGACACGCTCCACCAGTACGCGTGCCCCAGGAAGCCGTGCGGATGGAACAGCGCCCGCTGCCGGTAGCGCGCCCGGCCCTGTCCATCGGGCTCGGCGTACATCTCCAGCCAGGCCAGACCGGGCAGCCGCATCTCGGCGCGCAGCCGCAGCAGGTGCCCGGGCTCGATCTCCTCGACACGCCAGAAGTCCAGCGAGTCACCCACCCTGAGTCGCCCTGTCTCTTATACCCATCTGATGCTGCC
>NZ_SRID01000372.1 GCF_004684805.1 Streptomyces palmae | reverse complement strand
GGGGAGCGGGGGTGCGCGGCGGTGGGTGGAGTTGCCGACGTACGCGTTCCAGCGGCGGCGGTTCTGGTTGGAGTCCGACGCGTGGTCGGGTGATCCGGCGGGGTTGGGGCAGACACCGGCGGAGCATCCGCTGCTGGGTGCGGCGGTGGCGTTGGCGGACGGGCATGGCTGGGTGTTCACCGGGCGGTTGTCCTTGGACACGCATCCGTGGCTGGCGGACCATGTGGTGCTGGACAGTGTGCTGCTGCCCGGGACCGCCTTCCTGGAACTCGCCCTCCATGCCGGACACCGCCTCGGCTGCGGCACGGTCGAGGAACTCTCCCTGGAGACCCCGCTCGCCTTCCCCGATAAGGGCGGGGTGCAGATCCAGCTCCGCATCGAGGCGGAGGACGAGGGCCGCCGCGCGATCAGCGTGCACTCCCGGCCCGACGGCGGCGACCCCGACCAGCCCTGGACCCGGCACGCCGGCGGCACCGTCACCGCCGCCGTACCGGCACCCGACCCCCACCCGGCACCGGACCTCACCGTCTGGCCCCCCGAAGGCGCCGAACCGGTCGGCACCGAGGGCTTCTACGACTGGATGGCTCGCACCGGCATCGTCTACGGCCCCGCCTTCCACGGCGTGCGGGCGGCCTGGCGGCGCGGCCCGGAGACCTTCGCGGAAGTCGCCCTCCCCGAGCAGATCGCCTACACGGCCGCCGGGTTCGGCATCCACCCGGCACTGCTGGACGGCTGCCAGCACCTACTGGGACTGGGCGCCTTCGCCGACCTGTCCGACCCGGCCTCCGGCCCGGTGGCGCTCCCCTTCTCCTGGCGCGAGGTGCGCCTGGCCACCCAGGGCGCCGCGCGGGTCCGCGTCCGGCTGGTCCGCACCGGCCAGGACGCGGTCACCCTCAGCCTGGCGGACGAGGCCGGCCGACCGGTGGCCGAGGTGCGCTCGCTCAGTGTGCGGCCCGTCTCCGCGGAGCAACTGCGCGCCTCGACCGGGGGCCGGCCCGAGCCGCTGTACGGGCTGCGGTGGGTGCCGCTGCCCCAGTCGCCCGGCGAGCGGGCGGCGCCCGACCCGGAGCGCTGGGCCGTGGTCGGCTCCCCGGAGGACACCGCGGGCTTCGGCGAACTGCCCCGCCACGACGACCTGGACGCCCTGCTGACCGCGGTCGAGGCGGGCGGGGCCGTACCCCGGACCGTGCTCATGCCATGGGCCGGCGGCCAGGGAGCGGAGCCGGACGCGGCCGAGGTGCACGCCGCGGTCAACCGGGCCCTGCTGACCGTCCAGAGCTGGCTGGGCGAGCAGCGGTTCGGCTCCGCTCGCCTGGTGCTGGTCACCCGCGGGGCGGTGGCCACCGGGCCCGAGGAGCGGGTGGCGGACCCGGCCGCGGCCGCCGTGGGCGGCCTGGTCCGGTCGGCGCAGTCGGAGAACCCGGGCCGGCTGCTGCTGGTCGACACCGACGGGCAGCCGGAGTCGACCGCCGCACTGCCGGGCGCGCTGGCCGAGGACGCCCCCCAGCTCGCCCTGCGCCACGGCACGGTCCACGTGCCGCGCCTGCTCCGCGCCCCCGAGGCGCGGACCGCGCCGCCGGTCTTCGCCACCGAGGGAACCGTACTGGTCACCGGCGGCACCGGGGCACTGGGCGCGTTGCTCGCCCGCCATCTGGTGACCGGGCACGGGGTGCGGCACCTGCTGCTGACCAGCCGGCGCGGCGCCGACGCCCCCGGGGCCAGGGCGCTGGCCGAGGAACTCACCGCGCTGGGCGCCCAGGTCCGGATCGAGGCCTGCGACACCGCCGACCGCCCGGCGCTGGCCGCGACCCTGGCCGCCATCCCCGCCGACCGCCCGCTGACCGCCGTGGTGCACACCGCAGGCGTGGTGGACGACGGGGTGATCTCGGCACTCACCCCGGAGCGGGTGGAGCGGGTGCTGCGGCCCAAGGTGGACGCCGCGCTCCACCTGCACGAACTGACCCGGGACGCCGCGCTGTCCGCCTTCGTCCTGTTCTCCTCCGTCGCCGGCCTCATCGGCAGCCTGGGACAGGGCAACTACGCCGCGGGCAACGCCTTCCTCGACGCCCTGGCGCAGAACCGGCGCGCCGCCGGACTGCCCGCCCACTCCCTCGCCTGGGGCCTGTGGGCCGAGCAGAGCGGCCTGATGCGTGAGGAGTTCAGCGACACCGACCGCGGCCGCATCCAGCGCAGCGGCGTACTGCCGCTCTCCGCGGACCAGGGCCTGGCGCTCTTCGACGCCGCCCTCGCCCAGGACCAGGCACTGCTGGCCCCGGTGCGGCTGGACCTGGCCGCGCTGCGCCGACTCGACGAGGACCTGCCGGCGATCCTGCGCGGGCTGATCCCGGCGCGGCGGCGGGCCGCGCGCAGCGACGAGTCCCGGAGGCTGGCCCAGCGGCTGGCGGGCCGGCCCGAGGCGGAGCAGCTGCGGCTGCTCACCGAGTTGGTCCGCGGCCAGGCCGCGATGGTCCTGGGGCACCCCGACAGCGGCGCCATCGGCGCCGACCGGGCCTTCACCGAGCTGGGCTTCGACTCCCTCACCGCCCTGGAGATGCGCAACGGGCTGAACACCACCACCGGGCTGCGGCTGCCGGCCACCGTGCTCTTCGACCACCCCAACGCCGCGGCGCTCGCCCGCCATCTGCGCTCCGAGATCCTGCGCACCCCGATCCGCGGCACCGCGGTCCGCCGCCGCGCCATCTCCGCGGAACCCCTGGCGATCGTGGCCATGAGCTGCCGCTTCCCCGGCGGCATCGAGACCCCCGAGGACCTGTGGCGGTGCGTGGCCGACGGCACCGACATGACCTCCCCCTTCCCGACCGACCGGGGATGGGACCTGGCCGGGCTCTACGACCCCGATCCGGAGAGCTTCGGGCGCAGCTACGCCCGGCACGGGTCCTTCCTCCGCGACATCGGCCACTTCGACGCCGAACTGTTCGGCATCTCCCCGCGCGAGGCGCTGGCCATGGACCCGCAGCAGCGGCTGCTGCTGGAGACCTCCTGGGAGGCCATCGAGCGCGCCGGGATCGACCCGGTCTCGCTGCGCGGCACCGACACCGGCGTCTTCGCCGGCCTGATGTACGCGGACTACGCCGCCGGCCGGGTCAGCAAGGTGGCCGGCGAACTGGAGGCCTACGTCGGCAACGGCAGCTCCCTGGGCGTGGCCTCCGGCCGGGTGGCCTACACCCTGGGCCTGGAAGGGCCCGCCGTCACGGTCGACACCGCCTGCTCCTCCTCGCTGGTGGCCCTGCACTGGGCCTGCCACGCCCTGCGCACCGGCGAGTGCGACCTGGCCCTGGCCGGGGGCGTCACGGTGATGTCCGCGCCCAGTGTCTTCGTGGAGTTCTCCCGGCAGCGCGGCCTCGCCCCGGACGGCCGGTGCAAGGCCTTCTCCGCGGCGGCCGACGGCGTGGGCTGGGGCGAGGGCGTCGGCGTACTGCTGGTGGAGCGGCTGTCCGACGCCCGGCGCAACGGCCATCCGGTGCTGGCGGTGGTGCGCGGCAGCGCGGTCAACCAGGACGGCGCCAGCAACGGGCTGACCGCCCCCAACGGCCCCTCCCAGGAACGGGTCATCCGCCAGGCCCTGGCCTCCGCCGGACTCACCACCGGCGACGTGGACGTCGTGGAGGCCCACGGCACAGGCACCACCCTGGGCGATCCCATCGAGGCGCAGGCCCTGCTGGCCACCTACGGGCAGGACCGGGAGGCGGACCGGCCGCTGTGGCTGGGCTCGGTGAAGTCCAACATCGGGCACACCCAGGGCGCCGCCGGCGTCGCGGGCCTGATCAAGATGGTGATGGCGATGCGGCACGGCGTGCTGCCCGCCACCCTCCACGCGGACCGGCCCTCACCCCACGTGGACTGGAGCACCGGGCGGGTCGAACTCCTCCGCGAGCAGCGGCTCTGGCCGCGGACGGCGCGCCCGCGCCGGGCCGCGGTCTCCTCCTTCGGCATCAGCGGTACCAACGCCCATGTCATCGTGGAGCAGCCCGCCCCCCAGGACCTGCCGGCCGAGTCGGCCGCCACCCCGCCGTACACCGGCCTGGGCCAACTGGTGCCCTGGGTGGTGTCGGGACGTACCGGCGCGGCACTGCGGGCGCAGGCGGCACGGCTGGCGGAGTGGGCCCGCGAGCACCCCGACCCGGAGCCGACCCGGGCGGGCTGGTCACTGGCCTCCGGGCGGGCGGTACTGGAGCACCGCGCGGTGGTCTGGGGCCGGGACGCCCGCGAACTGGCGGACGGACTCACCGCGCTGGCCGAGGACGGGCCGGGCGCCCCGGTCAGCGGCGCGGCCCGCGATCTGCCCTCCCCGGTGTTCGTCTTCCCCGGCCAGGGCACCCAGTGGGCGGGGATGGCGGCCGGGCTGCTGGCGAGCTGCCCGCCTTTCGCCCAGGCGGTGGCCGAGTGCGCGGCGGTGATGGACCCGCTGGTGGACTGGTCGCTGCCGGAGGTGCTGCGCGATCCCGACGCGGCGGCGCTGGAGCGGGCCGATGTGGTGCAGCCGGTGCTCTTCGCGGTGATGGTGGGCCTGGCCCGCTGGTGGGAGTCGTGCGGGGTGCGGCCGGCGGCGGTGATCGGGCACTCGCAGGGCGAGATCGCCGCCGCGCACATCGCCGGGGTGCTGTCGCTGGAGGACGCGGTACGGGTGGTGGTGCGGCGCAGCCGGGCGATGCGGGAGCTGCCCACGGGCGGCGGAATGGTCTCGGTGGCACTGTCCGCGGCCGACGCCACCGCCGCCGTCGACGCCGCCGGAGCCCGCCCCTCGGTGGCGATCGCCGCCGTGAACGGACCGCGGAGCGTGGTCCTCACCGGCGAGATCGAGGCGCTGCGCACCGTGGTGGCCGCCTGCCAGGAGGACGGGGTCCGGGTGCGCTGGATCCCGGTGGACTACGCCTCGCACTCCGCGCGGATCGAGGCCATGCGGGAGGCGGTCGAGCCGCTGCTGGCCGAGGTGGACCCGCGACCCGGCCGGGTACCCGTCTACTCCACCGTCACCGGGCAGGCGCTGTCCGACACCACCGTGATGTCCGGCGGCTACTGGTACGCCGGGCTGCGGCAGACGGTGCACTTCCAGGAGGCGGTCCGGGCGGCGGTCGCGGACGGGCACACGGTCTTCGTGGAGTGCAGCCCGCACCCCGGCCTGGTGGTCCCGGTCAGCGAGATCCTGGAGGAACTGGGCGCCCCCGGCCTGGTGCTGGAGACCCTCCGCCGCGAACAGGGCGGCCCGGACCGGCTGGCCGAGTCGCTGTCCCGGGCCTTCGTCCGGGGCGTGCACGTGGACTGGGCCGGCATGCTCACCGGCGGCGGGGACGGCACCGGTGCGCCACCCCGGGTCGACCTGCCCACCTACGCCTTCCAGCGCGAACGCTACTGGCTCGACCCCGACATGGGCACCGCCCTGCCCGACGCGGCGTCGCAGGGCACCGCGGCAGGGCGCGACCCGGTGGACGCCAGGCTCTGGGAGGTCGTGGAGACGGCGGGCGCCGAAGGGCTGGCAGCCGCGCTCGACCTGCCCGCGGACGCCCCGCTGGACACCCTGGTCCCGGCGCTGACCTCCTGGCGCGCCCGGCAGCGCACGGCCGCCGCGGTGGACGCCTGGCGCTACGAGGTGACCTGGGAGCCGTGGTCGGGCGCCACGGGAACCGCGCGGCCCACCGGCCGGTGGCTGCTGGTCACCCCCGCGAAGTCCCCGGGCCGCGAACTGCCCGAGGCGCTGTCCCGGGCCCTGGCCGAGGGCGGCGCCGAGGTGGTCCCGCTGGAGGTGGACCACCGGGCGGCGCACCGTTCGGAGCTGGCCGAACGGATCCGCGAGATCACCGAGCGGGGCGAGCCGGCCGGGGTGCTCTGCCTTCCCGGGCACTCCGGTGACGCCACCGCCCCGGTCCCGGCCCTGACCCTGCTGATGACGCTCGTCCAGGCGCTGGACGACGCCGGTGTCCACGCCCCCCTGTGGTGCGTCACCCGCGGAGCGGTATCGGTGACCGGCGAGGAGCTGGCCGGTGCGAGCGGCGCCGCGCTGTGGGGCATGGGCCGGGTCGTCGGACTGGAGCGGCCGCGGAGCTGGGGCGGCCTGATCGACCTGCCCGCGGACGGCCCGGACGCGCGGGCGCTCACCGCGCTCACCGCGGCGCTGGTCGCGGACGGCGACGAGGACCAGATCGCCATCCGCCCGCTGGGTGTCTTCGTACGCCGCCTGGACCACCTGGCCGAGACCACCCTCCAGTCCCCGCCGCCCTGGCGCGCCCGGGGCACCGCGCTGATCACCGGCGGCACCGGCGCGCTCGGCGGCCATCTGGCACGCCGGCTCGCCGCCGCGGGCGCCGAGCACCTGGTCCTGGTCGGCCGGCGCGGCGAGGAGGCCCCCGGCGCCGCCGAACTCCGCGCGGAGCTGGAGAAGTCGGGAGCCCGGGTGACCCTGGCCGCCTGCGACCTCACCGACCGGGAAGCCCTCGCCCGGCTGCTCGCCGAGGTACGGGCCCAGGACACGCCGCTGCGTACCGTGGTGCACGCGGCCGGCCTGGCCTGCCAGGGACCGCTGGCCGAGCTGGGCGCCGAGGAGCTGACCGCCGCGCTGGGCGCCAAGGTCTTCGGGGCGGTGGCGTTGGACGAGCTGACCCGTTGCGACGAGTTGGACGCCTTCGTGCTGTTCTCCTCGGCGGCGGGGGTGTGGGGTGGTGCGGGTCAGGGTGCGTACGC
>NZ_SRID01000371.1 GCF_004684805.1 Streptomyces palmae | reverse complement strand
GTCCCGGGCGTCCGGCCCGCGGGCCCCGACCCCGTCCCGCCGGCCTTCGTCTCGGGCGGCGGCTCCCTGGGAGGTGCTCCGGGGACACCCGCGCCGCACTATTCTCCGGCCGCCCGGTCCGCGGACCTCGCCGAGGCCGTGGACGAGGTCAAACGGCTGCTGGACCACGGCCGGATCACCCAGGCCGTGGACATCCTCGGCGGGGTGCTGCCGCTGGCCGCGGCCCGGCACGGCGAGCAGTCCGCGGTCGTCCGGTCGCTGCGCAAGCAGTACGCGGCGACCCTGATGGACGACGGCCAGTACCGCCGCGCGCTGCCGGAACTGCGCCGACTGGCCGAGGAGCACGCCGCCGGCTCGGGCCCGGACGCCGCCCGCGTCGCCCTGCGGTTCCGCTACGAGGCGGCGCAGTGCCTGGAGCAGCTGGGCGAGGCCGCCGCCGCGCTGGCGGAGTACCGCACCCTGCTCCCGTACTTCGAGCAGTACGCCGCCACCGAACCGGCGGAGCCGCTGGAGATCCGCCGCCGCATCGGCCACCTGCTGCTCTCCCTGGGCGACCGCGCGGGGGCCCAGGACACCCTGGCCCGGCTGCTGTACGACGCGGAGCGGCTGCACGGACCCCACCACCCGCTGCCCGCGGAGATCCGGCGCACCCTGCACTGGCTCAATCAGGTGCACGGCTGAGGCGCGCTACCCAACCGCCCGCGAATCGTTGGTCCCAGCGGTAGCTACCGGCGCCCCTGACTCCCTACCATCGATCAACGCCAGAGATCGATCCCCGCCCGTCCATCGCAACGCCAACGCTGTGAACCGGGAGGCTCACTGTGATCCGTCGCCGCACCGCGCTCTCCGTCTCCGCCGCCTCCGCGCTGCTGCTGGCGGCGCCCCTGATCACCGCCTGCGGCGGCGAACCCCGTCCCGGCGCGGCGGCGGTGGTGGGCGGGGAGCGGATCACCATCTCCCAGCTCCAGGCCACGGTGCGCGAGGTGCGCGCGGCGCAGGACGACTCGCCGCAGGCCCGGCAGCTGATGGCGGGTTCCGGCCGGCTGAGCCAGGACACCCTGATCCGGATGATCCAGCACCGGGTGATCGAGCGCGCGGCCCAGGACAACGGCGTACGGGTCACCCGGCGCGAGGTCCAGCAGTTCCGCAAGCTGACCGAAGGGCGCCAGGGCGGGCCGGAGTCGGTGCGCGCCGCCTACCTCCAGCAGGGCATCGCGCCCGACCAGATCGACCAGCAGTTCCGGATCGAGCTCACCCGGCGCAAGCTGGTGAGCAAGCTGGACCCGCAGCAGGTCAACCAGACCTTCGCCCGTACCTCCAAGGCCCTGCACATCTCGGTCAACCCGCGCTACGGCACCTGGGACGACGCCCAGGGCACCACCAAACTGGGCAGTGAGCCCTGGCTGCGCACCACCCCCGAGGGCCAGACGGCCTGACCCGGGCGGCCGGCGCCCGCCGCGCGGCAGCCCGTCTTCGCGACGCCGCCCCCGGTCGAGCGTGTCGGGGGCTACGGCCCGGGGTGCGGGTCCCGCAGGGTGCGGACGTCGCCGAGGTGGCGGCGCATCAGGT
The DNA here is from genome assembly GCF_004684805.1 of Streptomyces palmae. GTDB lineage: Bacteria > Actinomycetota > Actinomycetes > Streptomycetales > Streptomycetaceae > Streptomyces > Streptomyces palmae. Next base: position 5,169 of record NZ_SRID01000371.1, on the reverse strand, counting down.
CCTCGGCGCCCGCCGCGTCCCCGGCGAGCATCAGGTCGAGCAGCTCCAGGTGCTCCTCCGCGGAGGACATCAGCCGGCCGCTGCGGTCCTGGTCGGCCAGGCCCAGCAGCCGGGAGCGCTTGCGCAGGTCGCCGACCACCTCGACCAGGTGGGTGTTGCCCGCCAGGCCCAGGAGCCCCAGGTGGAAGCGCCGGTCGGCGTCGAGATAGCCGGTCAGGTCGTGGCGGCGGGCGGCGTCCACGATCTCCTGGGCCACCGGGCGCAGCGACTCCAGGTCCGCCTCCGGGGCGAGCCGGGTGACCCGGCCGATGGTCGGCACCTCGATCAACTCCCGCAGCTGGAGGTAATCGTCCAGGTCGCGGTCGGACAGTTCGGTGATCCGGAAGCCCTTGTTGCGCACCGGCTCCACCATGCCCTCGCGGGCCAGGGTGAGCATCGCGTCGCGTACCGGGGTGGCCGAGACGCCGAGACCGGCGGCCAGCGTGGGGGCGGAGTGCACCGTGCCGGGCAGCAGTTCGCCGGAGCTGATGGCGGCGCGCAGAATGTCCGCCACCTGGTCGCGCAGCCTCTCCTGCACCACGATGAGATTGCGTTGCCGCAGGTCAGCCACGGGAGCCCGCCTCTCTGAAACCGTATAGCACGTATAATTTCACATCGCACCGCACGGTTGTGGAAGCAGGACTCCGCCGCCCCGTGGGTGGGGGAGCGGCGGAGTGGTCGGGAGAGTGTCCCGCTGGGTGGGCGGATGGGTCAGGCGGTGCGGCAGGCGCCCGCCGCGCAGTCCATCGACCACTGGTCGAACTCGGCGTCATAGGCCCCGCCGATGGACCGGGTCAGGAAGTCGCGTGCCCCCTGCCAGTCGCCGGCGCGGTAGTAGCGGAGCAGGGTGTCGACCTCACCCGGGTGCCGCTCCACCATGAAGCGGACGGCCAGGTAGCCCCAGCGGTAGGTCCGGGTCTGGTCGGTGTTGGAGTAGGTGGTGTCGAACAGCGTGCTCAGCCGGTAGGTGCGCTTGCCGGCCTCGGTGATCGCCGCGTCGTAGTCCTCGTTGCGGTACTTGTAGGAGACGTACTCGGCGAAGCCCTCGATCCACCAGACGGTCGGGGTGGTCATCCCGTCCTCGAAGTCGCCGTACATGTCGTACCGGCCGTCGAGGTAGTGGGTGTACTCGTGGTTGAGGTTCCAGATGGCGAACTCGGGCTTGAGCCACTCCGCCTCGTAGGCGATGAACCGCGGCTGGTTGCCCGCCTTGGCGGGGTCACCCTCCAGGTACATGCCGCCGTTGTTGGTGTCGATGCCGTAGATGATCCCGGCGTAGGTCTGGTAGTCGGTGCTGGAGTCGAAGGCGGTGACCTCGATGGTCTCGTTGTGGTCGTCCCGCACCGGGCCGTTGTCCCGTGCGATGGAGTGGAAGAAGGAGTTCTGTCCGAGCAGGCTGTCGCAGGCCTCGGTCAGCTGGGCGTCGGTGATCTCCTGGGCCTTGATGGTGATGCCGCTGCCGCAGTCGTGCCGTACCGGCAGCACCGCGGCGGTCAGCCGCTCCTTGAGGTCACAGGTGCCGTACTCCGAGCACTGCGCCTGGTCGTAGGCGTCGGTCATCTCGGCGACCCCCACCCACAGCGGCGCGGTGGGCCCGGTGATGTCGCTCTTGGCCAGCAGGTCCTTGGCCAGCGGGCGGACCGTCTCGCGCAGGCTGTCGTGCTGGAGGAAGCGGCCCAGCTCGCGGCCCGCGTTGTAGACGAGGAACCGCTGCTTGCCGCTGAGCAGGTCGATGTGGTTCGCGGCGAAGGTCGTGACGGTGTTCAGCACGCTGTGGTCCTGCTCCACCGCGGTGACGAACTCCGGCACCTGGTGGCCGCGGAAGAGCACGGTGAAGACGCTGTTGACCGCGTTGACCATCCAGTACGAGTCGTTGTAGCTCTCGTTGTAGTCGGTCAGCAGTCGCTTGACGATCGACAGGTAGCGGGCGTTCTCCTGGGCGCTGTCGATCAGGATCACCGCCTCGGACAGGGTCTCGCCGTTGGCGTCGGTGACGTCGTGCGAGTGCGGCGCGGCGAAGAAGGCGTCCAGACCGCCCTGGATCGCGGACTTCAGCGAGCTGCCGTAGGGGCCCACGTCCTCCGGGTGGTACCACTGCGCGTAGTAGCCGGCGCGCAGGAACAGCACCAGCTGCGGCATCCCGGTGGAGTTGTCGCCGGGGTAGTCGGCCGAGCCGGCCCGCAGCGCCTGGGCCACGGTGACCATCTGCTCCTCGCGGAACGCCCCGCGCGCGTCGCCGCCGGTGAGGGGGAACAGCCTGTTGACGCAGTCGGTGGTGGATTCCTTGATCTTCCGTACCAGGGCGTCGCCGGTGTTCTGGGTGAAGTCGCTGATCTGGCAGTCGGCCGCGCGGACCCCGGCCTTCCGGCCCTGCAGGGAGGGTCGTGGGTGCGCGATGGACTTCCTCCCGGTCCGCGGCTGGTCGTAGTCCGTGCGCTGGGCGGTCCGGTCGGCGCTCAGCGGCGGACGGTCGGCGGCGGTACGGGCGCGCCGGTCGGTGTGCGTGGCATCGGTCGCCACCGCTTCCAGCTGGGCCCGCGGCGCGTCCGGGTCGGTGCTCGGGAGGTGCTGCCCTCCGGCCGCCGTGGGGGTACCGGCCGGACGGGAGTGGGTGGACGGAGCCGCCGCGGCCTGGCCGGGAGCGGCGAGCAGCCCGCCGCCCAGGGTGAGGGTCAGGGCCAGCGCCGCGAGCGGCCCGGAACACCGCCGCAACCGGCGCGCGCGTCGGCGCGCAGAGGGTATGCGCATCTTTGCTCTCCTGTGGGGGGTGGGATCGGCGGACCGCCAGGGGCCGCCATTGGCATGCACATGTGTGGCATGTGAGATGTAAAATTTCACATGCCACACGACATAGGGAAGACCCGTGCAGTGGGATTCCTCGCGGGTTCCGTACGGGCGTCCGTATGGGCATCTGTGCGGGCTTCCGGGCGGCTTGTCACCCGGTGGGTGGTTCCGGCCCGCCAGGCCGCTGCCCCGGCTCGGTGGCCGCGCGACCGAGCCGCTGGTGGTGGGCCCGATCCACCGGCCGGGGGGTGATGTCCGACCGCTGCGTTACGTTCGAAGGGTGAATCCTGCCCCCCACAGCGGCTCCGGCCGTCTGGTCCTGCTCACCACCAGCCACCGCGTCGCCCCCGGTCTGCTCTCCTGGCCCGCCTGGCAGGTGCTGCGCGAGGCCGACCGCGTCCTGTGCGCCGACCCCGCCCACCCGCTGCTGCCCTATCTGGGGGAGGCCGGGATCGAGGTCGAAGACGCCGAACCCCAGGCCCGCGAGCTGGTCGGCTACTGCCTCGACGGCGAACGGACGGCCGTGGTGATCACCTCGGCCGAAGGCGAGTCCGCCCTCACCGAGGGGCTGGCCCGGATGGCCGGTTCCGGCCGCGAGCGGATGCCGGACCTGGAGCTGCTGCCCGGCTCCTACGACCTTCCCGGCGCCCGGCTGCTCGATCTCGTCCAGGTGATGGACAGGATCCGGCTCGAATGTCCCTGGAGCGGTACCCGTACCAACGAGGAACTGGCGAAGTACGGCCTGGAGGAGGCGTACGAACTGGTGGAGGCGATCGAGGAGGGGGACCGGGAGGCGCTGCGCGAGGAGCTCGGCGATGTGCTGCTCCAGGTGGTCTTCCACGCCCGGATCGCCCAGGACGACCCGGAGGAGCCGTTCTCCGTCGACGATGTGGCGGGCGGGATCGTGGACAAGCTCATCCACCGCCACCCGCACATCTTCGGCGAGGAGGCCGCCGCCACCCCCGAAGAGGTGAGGGCGCACTGGATGCGCACCAAGGCGGTGGAGAAGGGACGCACCTCGATCACCGAGGGCATACCGCTGGCGCAGCCCGCCCTGGCGCTGAGCGCCAAGCTCGCCTTCCGGGCCCGTACCGCCGGACTGGAGGTGCCGCTGCCGCACGGCGAGGGGATCGGCTACGAGCTGCTGGCGCTGGCGGTACGCGCCGAGGCGGAGGGCGTCGACCCGGAGACCGCGCTGCGCGCGGCGGCCCGCGCCTACCGAGACGCGATCCGCGCCGCGGAGGACGCCACGGACACCGCGGACAACTGAGCGCCCCCCGGGCCACGTTCCGGTCGCCGCCGCGGCAGGGGGCCCATGGCCTCCCCTCGGCCGCGCGGCGCCCCGCGGCTCGCTCCTGGCCGTGAGCCCACCCCCACGGGGCCTTCCTCGCCGCGCCATGACCCCCGCGGAACGTGCTGCCGGCAACGGCACAGCACCGGCGCCCCTCCGTCACGGCGCGGTGCCCGCCATCCCGGGGCGGTGCCGTGACGGCCGAGCGGATCCTCCTCACGGTGCATGTCCCAGCGACCTTCGTCGCCGTGTCTGGGGCCGGCGGCACCGTTGCCGCGGCGCACGGGGCCCGCCACCCCGTGGCCGTGCCGTGACGGCCGAGTGGATCGCTCCCCGCGGTGAGTGCGCCGGGGGCGCCCTCACCGCGCCGGGCCGGCGCCCCCTTCGCCGTGGCGACGGGGCCGGCACCCCCCGACGGCACAGCGCCAGCGCCCTGGCATAGCGGTAGGGACCGATGCATCATGGGAGGAAAGGGGGATAAGGGGTACAGGATGGATATGGGTACAAAATCCGTTTCGCTCGCTGTGACCCAGGACTACCTGGTCGGTATCGGGCCGCTGGTGGCCGGTATCGCGATCGTGGCCATCCTGATCGTGGCCGTCTGGGCGGGCATCCGGGCCAAGGCCAAGGAACTCCCTCCCTCCCAGAAGCGCCAGCCGCGTGCCGGGGCCTGGGAGACGGAGCAGGAGCACATGCGGGGCGAGGTCAGCGCGCCGGACCACGGCCCGGGGTACCAGGACTCGCGCCCCACCCACCAGGACGCCCACCGCCGCCGGCCGATGGAGGTGCCGCAGGACGGCGTGCGGCGCATGCCCTACGAGTTCGAGAACTACGGCTACAAGGAGACGGAGGAAGACGCGGACCCGCCGAAGTGGACGCCCGGCCAGAGCGGCTCCTGGGGGAGCGGCTGAGGCGGCGGGTGAGGTCCTCTCCGTCGGGGCGGCCGGGCCCGAAAAGCCCGGCCGCCCGTTGCTGGGCGACGCTTATCGGCCACCGCCACGTGCCGCCAGGCACGGCGCGGCCCGCAGCGCGCCGCCCCGTCCGCGCCCCGGGCA
>NZ_SRID01000370.1 GCF_004684805.1 Streptomyces palmae | reverse complement strand
GAGATGGGTTTAAGAGACAGCTCCTGGGGGGTTCGAGTGCGTAGCGACCGTGTTCGGTCAGTGTTGGCGGGAGCCATGACATCGGTCAAGGGCGCCCATCTGGTCGGAATGCGCCAACTTCCGTTCGTCTTCCGTGCATCAGGGGATTGCCCCGGGGCAGCCGGGGCCCAACAATGCACATGTCAAAAGCGAGCATCGGTTTCCGGAGAGGACCCCCACCATGCCCCGACCTCTCGTCGCCACGTCCGCCGCGTTGCTGCTTGCCGCAGCCACCCTCGCGGGCGCGGGGCCGGCCATGGCCTCGAACCACCAGTCCGAGGCGAAGCAGCCGGTTGCTGCCAGCCAGCGGGCCGAGGCGAAGAAGACCAGCACTCCCCAGGTGAAGGCCGTCTCCTTCGCCGGCACCGTGGCACTCAGCAACTGCTCGGGTTCCATCGTGCGGATGCCCAACTCGGCCGACACCGACCCGGCCTTCGTGATGTCCAACGGCCACTGCCTGGAGACCGGCATGCCGGACCCGGGCGAGGTCATCGTCGACCAGCCCTCCACCCGCTCCTTCACGGTGCTCAACTCCGCCGGCAGCAGCCTCGGAACCGTCCGTGCGTCGAAGATCGCGTACGCGACCATGACCGACACCGATGTGTCGCTGTACCAGCTGAGCTCCACCTACGCCCAGATCAAGTCGCGCTTCAACATCGACGCGCTGTCCGTGTCGCCCGACCACCCGGTCGCCGGCACCGCCATCAAGGTGGTCTCGGGCTACTGGAAGAAGATCTACAGCTGCAACGCGGACGCCTTCGTCTACGAGCTGCACGAGGGCGGGTGGGTCTGGAAGGACTCGCTGCGCTACACCTCCAGCTGCAACACCATCGGCGGCACCTCCGGCTCGCCGGTGGTGGACGCCACCACCGGCAAGGTGGTCGCCATCAACAACACGGGCAACGAGAGTGGTGGCACCTGCACCATGAACAACCCGTGCGAGGTGGACCAGAGCGGCAACGTGACGGTCCGCCAGGGCATCAACTACGCCCAGCAGACCTACCAGATCACCAAGTGCGTGGCGACCGGCAACAAGATCGACCTGAACCTGCCCGGCTGCGTCCTGCCGAGGCCGTGACCGGAGCCCGGCGGGACGGTGCGGTACGGGCCGTCCCGCCGGGCACCCCGGTGAGCCGGGGCCGGCCTCTTCCGTACGGGCCGCCCCGTAGCTCGATGGTCCTCGGGTGTGCGTCTCGTGATCCATTGGGGATCCGAGGGCTCAGCGCCTAGACTTGCAGAGTTCTGCAATTTGCAATAGGTGCGGGGCGGTGTCATCCCGACGATCACAGGAGCCGCGGCATGGGCCGGAAGCAGGGGAAGGGCGAGAAGGACCACGAGAAGTGGGTGGAGAAGGCGGTGGTGATCCGCGCCTCCTTCTACATCGTCGGCACGCACCTGTTCGGCGCGTTCGTGTGGCTGCTGTTCTACCTGGGCGAGCACGCCGACAAGTGACCGCGGCGCCCCCGGGCCGTCCGCACCCCTCCCGCGTCGCCCCGCGTCGAGCCGTACGGCCCCGCCGCGCTGTGCGGCGGGGCCGTACGGCACTCCCGTGGGCCGTCCCTACGGCAGTCCGTGCACATGCGGGCCGACCGCGCCCGACCAGGCGTTTCCGCTCGCCGCGTCCCAGTTGGTGGACCAGGTCATCGCGCCGCGCAGGGCCGGGTAGGTGCGGGCGGGCTTGAAGGTCCCGCAGTTGGTGCCCCGGGCCAGGCAGTCCAGGGCGTTGTTCACCACGGAGGGGGCCACGTAGCCGCTGCCCGCGCCCCGGGTGGAGGCGGGCAGTCCGAGTCCCACCTGGGACGGGTCCAGGCCGCCTTCGAGCTGGATGCAGGCGAGCGCGGTGAGGAAGTCGACCGAGCCCTGGGAGTAGACCTTGCCGTCGCAGCCCAGCATGGACCCGCTGTTGTAGTACTGGGTGTTGACCACGGTGAGGATGTCCTTGATGTTCAGCGCGGTCTTGAAGTACTCGCCCGAGGTCGACTGCATGTCGATGGTCTGCGGGGCCATGGTGATGACCAGGCCGCTGCCCGCCTTCTGGGAGAGCGAGCGCAGCGCCTTGGTCATGTAGGTGGAGTTGAGGCCGTTCTCCAGGTCGATGTCCACGCCGTCGAAGCCGTACTGCCGCATCAGCGCGTAGACGCTGTCGGCGAAGTTGGCGGCGGAGGCGTCGCTGTTCACCGAGACGGTGCCCTTCTCGCCGCCGACCGAGAGGATCACCGACGTGCCGGCCGCCTGCTTGGCCTTGATGTCCGCCGTGAACTGCGCGGTGGTGTAGCCGCCCAGGGCCGCCGAGTCCAGGTTGAAGGTGACGGCGCCGGGTGTGCTGGTGGCGTCAGCGAAGGCCACCGCGATGATGTCGTAGTTCGCCGGTACGTCGCTGATCTTCTGCACGGTGGCGCCGTTGTCGAAGTTCTGCCAGTAGCCGGTCACCGCGTGCCGGGGCACGCCGCTTCCGCCTCCGCCGTCGCCGGGTGCGGCGGTGGTGCCGGTGACGGCCGCGGACTTCGCCGACTCGCCGGCCGCGTTGGTGGCGCTGACCTGGAACCGGTACGAGGTGGACGGGCTCAGTCCGGTGACCGTGGCCGAGGCGCCGCCGACCGACTGCACCGGGGTCCCGTCGCGGTAGACCCGGTAGCCGGTGGCGCCGCTGACCGGGGTCCAGGACAGTTCGATGGAGTCGGCGGTGGCGGTGCCGGTCCTGAGCCCGGTCGGGGCGGCGGGCACCGGGTCGGTCGGGCCGCCGCCGCCCGGTCCGGTGAGCGCGATGTCGTCGGCCTGGTAGGCGGGTTGTCCGTACCAGCCGTGGGTGTAGATGGTCACCGTGGTGGTGTTCGGCCCGGTGGTGAAGCCGGTGTTCAGCCGCTGCCAGTCGGAGGCCGAGGGGGTCCAGGTGGACACGTCCGTGGTGCCGGTGCCCTCGGCGCCCAGATAGACGTAGGAGCCCCGCACCCAGGCGCTCAGGGTGTACGAGGAGTTGGGCTGGACGCTGACCGTCTGTGCGCAGCGGGCGGTGTCGCTGCCGCTCGGGGTCGCCTGGAGCGCGGCCGAACCGCTGTGTACGGGGCTGCTCACGGTGGCGCCGGTGCCGCCCGAGCAGGTCCAACCCGACAGGCCCGACTCGAAGCCGGGGTTGGTCGCGATGTTGGTGTCGGCGGCGTGGGCGCTGGGGCCCAGGGCCGTCAGGGCGCCCGCCGCCAGGAGAACCGAGGCCGCGGCGGCCAGGGCGCGGCGGAGCCGGTGCCTGCCGCGGGTGGGGCGGGGGATGGGTGCACGGTCCACGACTGCCTCCGTGGGGGAGTGGGTTGGGGGGGTGAGCCGGGTCGGGAAGTGCGTTGCGAAGGGGGTGCGTTGCGGAGGGGGGTGCGCTGCCGAGGAGTTCGGAACGGTGGCCACCGTATGGCCGTACAAGTTGGTCCAGACCAATACCCTTGTCAAGGGGTCCGCCCGCAACTCCCCTCGTGCCACGGCCCGTCCGGGGCCCCAGGCCCGGCCCCATCCCGCCACCGCCCTGCGCGGAAGCCCACTCCGCGACCCCCTGGGTCCCTTCGGTCGCTCGGAGGAACTGTTCTCTCACGCGGCATTCGCGGATAAAGTGCTGCTGCACTGGGGCCGCCCGGGCCCCGCCGGTGACGGCCGGGGGAGGAAACCGGGGACCAGGGCAGCCATGACCCGCGGCTGCCGACCCGGCGCCGAAGTGAACGGGGTAGCCGAGTGCCCACCGCGATTGCCGTCACCAGCCGGGAGCTGGTGCTTCCGCCGCCCGACGGGCAGACGCCGTCGGCCGTCGTGCTCCCCGACCCGCGCGAACAGCCCCTGGACGCCGCCGTGGACGCCACCGCCGCCCTGCTCGACCGGCAGGGCTATCTGGTGGTGCTCTGCCCCGCCGCCGCTCGGCCCGAACTGATCCGCCGTCTGCACACCGTCCGCTCCCTGCTGGAGAGCGAGCGGATGGCACTGCTGCCGCTGGACCTCCCTCCGCTGGCGGTCGCGGTGGTCGCCCGCCAACTGCGCCGGCTGTCCGTCTCCGACCTCAGCCCCGGCGTGCTGGCCTGCGCCGCCCGGCTGCTGTCGCACTACGTCCACGCCGGCGCCCGGCTGAGCAGCGTCGCCCGGCTCGACCGCGTTCCGGTCAGCCTCGGCTCGCACCTCACCTCCTGGCTGCCCGGCGCGCAGTTCGGCGTACTGGCGCACCCCGCGCCCGCGTTGGTACGGATCGGCGGACCGGGCGCCCTGCCCGCCCCGGGGTACGCCACCCAGCTCACCGTCGCCACCGCACACCCGCGGCAGCAGGCCCCCGACTGGGTCACCGACACCCTGGCCACCGGCTGGGGCGTCCAGGACGTGGAGCGGGTGCCGCTGCCCGCCGAGTCCGCTCGCTGGTGGGGCACCGGCAAGCCCACCGAGTTCGCCGCCGCCATCCCCGACCTGTCCGTGCTCTACCGACTGGTGACCTCGGTGCGCCGGACCGCGTGCCACTGGTGCGGCCTGGAGGTCATCGGCGACCGCTGCGCCTTCTGCTCCGCCCCGGTGCCGAGGGCCGAGGACGCCCGCGCCCTCGCCCCGCCGTCCCGCCCCGCCCTGACCAGCCGGCCCTAGTCCGTCCCGAACGAGGTTGCCCGTCCATGAATGCTCGCCAGCGCCGCGGAGTCATCCTGCTGCTCCTGTCGGTCCTGTGCGCCGTCGGCGCGTTCGTCGGTGTGCTCTCCGTCATCGACGACGTGGAGTCCAAGGTCGGGCCGGAGACCACCGCGTACAAGCTCAGGGCGGACGTCCCGGCCTACCGGACGCTGGACGCCGACTCCTTCCAGAAGGTCTCGATGCCCAAGCGCTGGCTGCCGGCGACCGCGGTCACCGACCTGGCCCAGATCCGCGGCAAGATCGCCGTCACCCCGCTGCGCAAGGGCTCGCTGCTCCAGTCCGACATGGTGGTGGAACGGCCCGCGCTGGAGCCCGGCCAGCAGGAGATCGCCATCATGATCGACGCCGCCACCGGAGTCGCCGGCAAGATCACCCCCGGTGCCGAGGTGAACATCTACGCCACCTTCGACGCCAAGGAGCAGGGTGACGAGCCGGTGTCCAAACTGATCGTGGCCGGCGCCAAGGTCATCGACGTGGGCCGGCTCACCGCCCTGGAACCGGACGCCGGCGACCGGCGGCGGACCGGCGAGGCCGTGCCCATCACCTTCGCCCTGGACACCCGCGACGCCCAACGCGTCGCCTACGCCGAGTCCTTCGCCTCCCATGTGCGCCTCGCCCTGGTGGCCCCCGGATCCGACACCGCCGTCGACGACAAGGACCGCACCTACACCCTCGACGGCGACAAGTAGGAGGCGGGCCGTGAACATCAGGACCCTCCCGGCGGTCGGCGACCCGGACGCCGTACGCACCCTCACCGGGCTGCTGGAACAGCTTCCCGACGTCGAAGCCCTGCCCTGCGCCGGCGACTCGGACCGGCTGCTGGAGACCCTGGCCGGTCGCGCCGGCACCGCCCTGGACGAGCTGCCCGAGGTGGTGCTGGTCCACGAGAGCATCGGCCCGGCACCCGCGCTGGAGCTGATCCGGGAGGTCGCCCTGCGCTTCCCGGCGGTCGGCGTGGTGCTGCTCACCGCCGACGCCGGACCCGCGCTGTACGCCGCGGCCATGGACTCCGGCGCCCGCGGCCTGACCGGCTGGCCCTGCGGGCACGAGGAGCTGGCCGGCCGGGTACGGGCCGCCGCCCAGTGGGCCACCGGGGTACGGCACCACCTCGGCGGCGGCGACAGCCGCCCCACCGGACCCGGCGGCCGGCTGCTGGCGGTCACCGGCGCCAAGGGCGGGGTCGGCACCACCGTCACCGCGGTGCAACTGGCACTCGCCGCCCGGACCGCCGGGCGCGAGGTGGTGCTGGTGGACCTGGACCTCCAGTCCGGCGACGTCGCCTCCTACCTCGATGTGCAGTTCCGCCGCTCCATCGCCGACCTGGCGCAGATCGGCGACCTGACCCCGCGGGTGCTCCAGGAGGCGGTCTTCGCCCACCCCAGCGGCCTCGGCCTGCTGCTGGCCCCCGGCGACGGGGAGCGCGGCGAGGAGGTGACCGACACCGCCGCCCGGCGCATCCTCACCGCGCTGCGCGCCCACCACGAGCTGGTGATCGTCGACTGCGGCACCCAGATCACCGCCGCCGGCGCCGTCGCCATCGAGGCCGCCGACACCGCGCTGCTGGTCACCACCCCCGACGTGGTCGCGGTGCGGGCCGCCAAGCGGATGGTCCGCCTCTGGGACCGGCTCCGGATCCGCGAGGCCGGCCAGACCCTGACCGTCGTCAACCGGCACACCCGGGCCGCGGAGATCCAGCCGCAGCTGGTGGAGCGCGCCACCGGCACCCGGACCTGCCGCACCTGCGTCCCGGCGGCCTACAAGGAGCTGCAACCGGCCGTGGACTCCGGCCGTATGCAGGACCTGGACGCCAAGTCCTCGGTCCGGCAGGCGCTGTGGGCGCTCGCCGGAGAACTGGGCCTGGTCGCGGCCCCACCCGCACAGGGCAGGGCCGCCCCGCGCGGGGGCCGTACCGCCCCCGCGGAACGCGCTCTGACCGGACTGCGCCGCCGCCGGGCGCTCGCCGCCGGAACGGGGGACTCCGCCGCCGCCCCGGGCGCCCCGAGCCTGCCCGCCGGCAACGGCCCCGCGGCGACCCCCGGCC
>NZ_SRID01000036.1 GCF_004684805.1 Streptomyces palmae | reverse complement strand
GCCCCCTACCAGGCCCTGGCCACCGCCCCCGGCAGCGGGCTGGCACTGGTGGCCGGCACCGTCACGGAACTGCGCGGCACCGTCTCCGTCCGGGCGGACAGGGACGGACTCGGCAAGGCCGTCTGGATCGTCCTGCCTCTGTGAGCCCGGCCCGCGAAGGGGACGTTCGGCCCGGATCCGGACCCGCGGGTGTTCATGACTTGCAGGAATCTGCAATTGTGGAGGTCGACGGCAGTATGGAACGGGGCGGTGCCGAGGTCGCCCCTCGAAGAGGAAGCCATGGGTGGACCAGGGTGCCAAGAACGAGCGCAGACAAGACGGCTGCGGCCCGTGGCCGCAGCGCCCCACTGGACCCGCCGCTGTACCAGCTGAAGGCCGAGTTCTTCAAAACCCTCGGCCACCCGGTCCGGATCCGCGTCCTGGAGCTGCTGAGCGTCCGCGAGCACGCGGTCGCCGAGATGCTCCCGGAAGTCGGTGTCGAGCCGGCGGCCCTCTCCCAGCAGCTCGCCGTCCTGCGCAAGGCCAACCTCGTGACCACCCGCCGCGAGGGCTCCAACGTCTACTACCGGCTCGCCAGCCAGGACCTCGCCGAACTCCTGCGCGTCGCCCGCGGCATCCTCACCGGCGTCCTGCAGGGCCAGGCCGAACTCCTGGCCGGACTGCGCGCCGCCCCGCAGTAGGAGCAGCGGAACACCCGCCGGCGAAGCCGCGGCCCCTGCCGGCCGGGTGGCCGACTACACCATCTCGGTGGCGAACAGCTCCAGATGCCCGCACACGGGGCAGCGGAACGCCGCTATCTGCCACCGGGTCCGTCCCCTCCGTTTGGCGCCGCCGAAGAACCCCCGCTCCAAGGCGCCCTCGATCCAGCTGGCGTACCCGCGAGAGTGGTCGCCGGCGTCCTCGATGAAACCGTCCGTCAGTCCGACGGTGCCGCATTGGGTGCACCTGTAGTTGTTCATCGGACGAGTGTAGGAAGACGACCCCGCACCCCTCGGTCGGCCACGCCTGACGCGTGGGCCGCGAGCACCGCGTGGCACCAGGGGGCGGTCGGAGCGCCCGCGGTGCGCCCCTCGTCCGCCGACCGGCTGCCGAAGCCGCCCATCGGGCGCGCCTCCCCGGGGCCTTGGCGGTCCGTGGACCCGCGGCGCCACCGGGCCGTACCGCCCACCCTGGGGCGACACTGGAAGGCATGCAGACAAGGGACCGCTTACCCCGTGGATCTTCGGATGGACGCCGGGCGCCGGCGGTGGACGTCGTGGTGGTCGGGGCCGGCCCGACCGGGCTCCTGCTCGCGGGCGACCTGGCCAGGGCCGGCGTCGGCGTCACCATGGTGGAGCGACGCGATCGCGAATCCAACCTGAGCCGCGCGTTCGCCGTCCACGCCCGCAGCCTGGAGGTCCTCGACGCCCGAGGGCTGGCCGACGAACTGCTCCGTATCGGCACACCGGTGCCGTCGCTCTCCCCGTTCGGCCGTATCACCATCGACTTCTCCGCGCTCCGCACGCGCTTTCCCTACATGCTGGTCACCCCCCAATGGCGGCTCGAGCACCTCCTGCTGCGCCGGGCCGAGGAAGCGGGGGCCACGATGGTGCGGGGCGCCCGGGCCACCGGGATCCGGCAGGACCCGGACGGTGTGGACGTGGAGCTGAGCCGGGCGGACGGCGCCGCGGACACGCTCCGAGCCCGCTACCTGGTCGGTGCCGACGGGGCACGCAGCACCATCCGGCGGAGCCTGGGCATGCCGTTCCCCGGTGAGTCGGTCATCAGCTCCGTGATGCTGGCCGACGTGCGGCTCGAGCGCGCGCCGGACGAAGCCCTCAACTTCGCCTCCAACGAGCACGGCTTCACCTTCTTCGCGCCCTTCGGGGACGGCTGGTACCGGATCATCGCCTGGGACCGGCGGCGGCAACTGCCCGACGACGCACCGGTCACCCTGGAGGAGGTCCGGGACATCACCCGGCGAACCCTCGGTGACGACCTCGGGATGCACGACGCGCATGGCTCTCCCGCTTCCACAGCGACGAGCGACAGGTGCCCCGCTACCGGCGGGGACGGGTGTTCCTGGCGGGCGACGCCGCACATGTGCACTCGCCCGCCGGCGGCATGGGCATGAACACCGGGATGCAGGACGCCGCCAACCTCGGCTGGAAACTGGCCGCCGCCGTGCAGGGCTGGGGCGGCGACGCACTGCTGGACAGCTACCACACGGAGCGCCACCCGGTGGGGCGCCGGGTGCTGCGCGCCAGCCACGCACTCCTCACCGCCGTCACCACCGGCTCCCCCGCGGTCCGAGCGCTGCGGACCTCGGCGGCGGCCGTCGCGCATCGGCTCGGTGGGGTGGAGAGGCGGGTGTCACGGGGCATCTCCGGCATCGGCATCGCCTACCGAGCCCCCTGGGGCTCGCACCCGCTCGTCGGCCGCCGCGTGCCGGACCTCCGCCTGGCGGGGGAGCCGTCCCGGCTGTACGAGGCCCTGCGCCAGGGCTCCTTCGTGCTGGTGGGCCGCGAGGTCGCCGCGATCGCCGCACCGTGGTCGGCGCGGCTGGTGACCGCCTCCCCGGAAGCCGGCCTGCGCCCGACCCTGCTGGTCCGGCCCGACGGTTACGCCGCCTGGGCGGCGAACGAGCCTGCCCCGCAGGAGGTACGTGAGGCCCTGAGGCGGTGGTTGGGCGAGCCGGCCCCGCCCACGGGCTGATGGGGACGGCGGGCGCACCGCCCCGAACAGGCGCCGGCGGCCGTACGGGGCACGGCGCCCGCTGAGCCGTCGCCGGCCTTCGAAGCAGAGGGGGCGCGTCGGCGTGGGTCATCAAGCCGCGGCCGCCACGTCCTTGGCCTCTCGGGGGAGCCAGCGGAGTGCGAGGAGGCCGAGGGCGAGGTGCAGCAGACCGGCCACGGCCGCCGCGACGTGCAGGCCGGTGAGGAAGGCCGACTTGGCGTCGGCCACCGAGGCGGCCGCCACACCCGGCATGTGGAGTGTCTCGTCCAGTGTCGGTGCCAGGCCGGGGCCCTTCAGCCGGAACAGCAGTGCCGCCACCGAGCCGAGCAGCGCGATCCCCAGGGCGTTGCCGATCTCGTTGCTGGTCTCGGCGATCGCGCCCGCGGATCCCGCGCGCTCCGGTGGCACCGCCCCGACGGCGGTGTCGGCGACGACGGCGAAGGAGATCCCGTAGCCGACGCCCGCGACCACGGTGGACGCCAGGTACCAGCCGATTCCGCCGGCGGCGGTCGTGGGCAGGAGCAGGAGCAGCCCGAGGGCGATGGAGAAGTGGCAGACCAGCAGCATCGGCCGCTTCCCGATCCGGTCGACCACGGCGGGGGTGACGACGCAGGTCGTGGTGAGCACGACGGCTCCCGGCAGGGCCAGCAACGCGGCCCGCAGGACGGGAGTGCCGAGGACGGACTGCAGGTAGATCCCGGCCAGGTAGGCGGCCGCCGACCATGCCGCGAGGGGCAGCAGACCGGTGATCACCGCGATGGTGAAGGTCCGGTCGCGGAACAGCGAGAAGTCGATGAGCGGCTGCTCCAGGCGCCGTTGCCGGAGGCCGAACCACGCCAGCGCGGCGGTGCCCGCCGCGGCGGCGCCCACCGCACTGACCGACAGGCCGTCGGCCGCCGCGTGCTTGAGCCCGTAGATCGCCAGCAGCAGTCCGACCGCCGAGGTCACGACGCTGACCGGGTCGACCCGTCCCGGGCGGGCGGCGCGCACCTCACCGAGCAACACGGGCGCGAAGCAGAGGAACACGACGATGAGAGGGAGGTTGACCAAGAACACCGACCCCCACCAGAAGCGTTCCAGCAGGATGCCGGCGATGATCGGGCCGATCGCGAAGCCCGCGGCGAACGCCGCGGCGAAGACGCCGATGGCCTGTGCCCGACGCCTGGGGTCGGTGAACAGTTCACTCAGGACCGCCAGGGCGGAGGGCAGCAGGGTGGCGCCGGCGATGCCCATCAGGGCACGGGCGGCGATGAGGAGTTCAGGTGTCGGGGCGAACGCGGCGGCGGCCGAGCCGATGCCGAAGAAGGTCGCGCCGATCATGAGCAGCCTGAGGCGTCCGCAGCGGTCGCCGATGTTCCCGAAGGCGATGAGCAACGAGCCGACGGCGAAGCCGTAGACGTCCAGGATCCACAGTGCTTGGTCCGCACTGGGATCGAGAGCCTCGCTGACCCGTGGCATCGCGAGGAACAGGATGGATCCGTCCATCGAGACCAGGAGTACGGGCCCGAGGACGACCAGCAGACCGAGCCAGGCGCGGACCCCGGTCGTGGGTGAGGCGTCGTGTGTCATACCGGCAACGCTCCGGCACGGACGCGGGAGCAGCCAGGCACCTGGCGTGGGTACACCCAGCGGGTACACCCAGCGCACGGCGGCGGGTGTCTAGGCTCGAAGGCGTGGAGAGCCTTGGAGCGTTCTTGAAGAGCCGCCGCGACCGGGTCACCCCCGAGGCGATCGGGCTGCGCACCTACGGGAGCGGCAGGCGCGTCCCGGGGCTGCGCCGTGAGGAGCTGGCCCACCTGGCGGGGGTCAGCGCCGGCTACTACGCGCGGCTGGAGCAGGGCCAGGCCGAGACCGCCTCCGCGCAGGTCCTCGACGCCCTCGCCCGGGTGCTGGAACTGGACGAGGTGGAGAGAGTCCACCTGCACAACCTCGCCCGCCAGCCGGCCCGAGCCGGGCTCGCCGAACCGCCCGTGGAACAGCCCCACCCCCGGGTGCTCACGCTGCTCGCATCACTGGCCGAGGCGACTCCGGCGATCGTGCTGGGCAGACGTGGTGACGTACTCGCCTGGAACCGCACCGGCCACGCGCTGCTCGCCGAGCACATCGACTTCGAGGCGCCCACCGACCCGGCCGGTCGTCCCTCGATCCCGCGGATGTTCTTCCTCGACCCCCTCAGCCGGGACCTCCACCGCAACTGGGAGGAACTGGCGCAAGTCCACGTCGCCTATCTGCGCCTGACCGCCGGCCGGTTCCCCACCGACGCGCACCTGGCGAGCCTCATCGGCGAACTCACCATGCGCAGTGACCGGTTCGCCGCGATGTGGGCGACCGGTGACGTCGCCGACTGCACCACCGGCGACATGCACCTACGACATCCCACGGTCGGCGCCGTGAGCATCGCCTACCAGGTCTGGCTGCAGCCGGACAGCCCGGACCACCGCCTCGAGGTCTACACCCCGAACGACGCGGCCTCGGCGGACGCCCTCCACCTCCTCGCCCAACGCGCCCCTGTCGTAGGCGACTTCAGGCCGCAGCGGTCGAAGGGCCTGCCGGTGCTCGCCGCCGCGAACGAACCCTCGACGACCTCCCGCCCCACCACAGCAGCAAGCCGGTCTCGGTAGGCGCCCACTCCGCCCACAACGCGATGTCCGATTCCCGCCAGCCAAGGCGTTCTCGCCACGAGAGAGTCGGCGACGGCCCGTGTCCCTGTTCACGGGCCCGTCATCCGGCACTTCGCGAAAGGCACAGCGCATGCACGTCGTCCCCGGTCTCAAGGTCCTGTACTTCGGGACCCCGGTGGTGCTCATCAGCTCACTCAACGAGGACGGCACGGCGAACCTCATGCCGATGTCCTCCGCCTGGTGGCTGGGGCAGTCCTGCATGCTCGGACTCGGCAACAACGCCCAGACGACCGCGAACCTGCTGCGGGAGGGCGAATGCGTGCTCAACCTGCCCTCGTCCGCCATGGTCGACGCGGTCGACCGGATCGCGCTCACCACCGCGAAGCCGGCGGTGCCGGACTACAAGGTGGAGCAGGGCTACCGGTACGAGCCGGACAAGTTCTCGGCCGCGCGGCTGACGGAGCAGGCGTCGGACCTCGTCCGGGCCCCCCGAGTCGCGGAATGCCCGATCCAGCTGGAGTGCAGGGTCGTCTCGGCCCACCCCTTGGGCGGCCCCACCCCGCACGCCACCGCCTTCCAGGTCGAGGTTCTTCGCGCGCATGTCGAGGAGGAGCTGGTCATCCCGGGTACGCACTACGTGGACCCGCTCGGTTGGGACCCGCTGATCATGAAGTTCTGCGAGTTCTTCGGCGGCGGGCACAATGTGCACTCCTCGCGACTGGCCGAAGGCTGGAACATGCCGCACAAGAGCCGACCGACAGCCGTCTGACCCGACGCCCCACCCGCACGCATGCCCTGATCCCGGACGCACCGATCAGGGCAGCGAAGTACGCCTGGCACAACCGTGAGCGCCTGGGGGCGCTCTGCGTGGTGGACGACACGATCGTGCTCCAGTCCATGCACTGGCCAGACGAGGTGCGCTCCGCGGAAGGCCTGGGCCCGAAGGCCAGCGTGGAGATCTCGGACGCGGAGGTGGACGAGGCGCTGGCGCTGATGGAGCCGACCGGCGGCATGGACCTGTCGTCGGAGCGAGACAGCTACCGGGACGCCCTGGAGGAGGTCATCCGGGCGAAGGCCGAAGGTCGCGAGCCGCCGGAAGCCGAGGCCGAGGAAGCGCCGGCCGGGAAGGTGGTCGACCTGATGTCCGCGCTCAAGGACAGCGTTCGGGCCGCCCGAGAGTCCTGCGGCGAGGAGGCCGATGGTGGGCCGGCGGAAGTGCACGAGATGGCCAGCCGGGGCGGGAAGAGCGCCACCCCGAAGAAGGTGTCAGCGAAGAAGACCACGCGGAAGCGAGCATCCTGAGGAGCGCCTCGCGGAGGGGCCGCCGTCCGCGTCATGCGGTGATGTCCCAAGCCGGACCCGGTCGGACCAGTCGTTCAGAAGTCGTTGAAGCCTCGGGCGGCGTCAAAGATGTCGGCGTCCACGACGTAGATGACATGCGTGGTCACGATGAAATGGATCATGGCTCCGTCCAGCCAGCTGGAGCGCGTGAGGTCGTCGTTCCTGAAGGCGAGGTGGGTGGAGGGGCCGTAGGGGTCATCGGTGACCCGATCGACGAGGCGTTTCAGGGTCCGGCGATCATCGGGCGGGAGATAGTCGCGGAACCGGGCCGCTGGCTCGGTGAACTCAACACGGCGCTTCATGATGGCTGGAGTGTAGGTCGACACGCACGATGCGGTCATCGGAATTCTCGAGCGAGAGTTGTGAGTGGGAAGCCGTATGGGCCGACTCCTGCGCGGTGGTGTCCGCTCGCTGACCACTGTCACCCGCAGCGAGCAGAAACAGCCGTCGACCGCCGGTCAACCCCGGCCACCCACCGGGCCCCGCACTCCGGGGCACTGAGCTTCGCCGGCCCCGGCCTGAACCGCCGCCAGGCGTCGACGCAGCCGGCGATCCCGGCGCCACCACCTGGCCCGAGTTCCCTGACAGCGTCAGGTTCTGACCGGTCAATGGTCAGCTGTGAACTGTCGCCACAGGTGGGTAACACGGACCTCAGGCGTTGTCGCGGCTGCCGTAGAGGGTCGCGGCAGGCCGCTTCTGCGGCCCGCGGTGTCCAGTCAGCGTCTGGGCCGCCGCAGGGGTGATCGGTGCGCCATGTACGCCGATGATGTCGTGGGCAGGGCCTGGAAGAGGCCGCCGTTCGAGGTGGGCCACCGCCCGACGTGAGCCTGAGTACCCGCGTATGCGTACTCAGGTCCGGTGAGTAGCCGTACGGTTTTGGTGGCGGGTTGGCCGTTTGTACCGTCCAGTGCGTGAGCGAGAGCGAGATTCCAGCCAAGTCAGGGTTCAAAGTGGTGGGCATTGGCTGCGCGGCGGTACTGCTTGCGCCCGTCCTGCTGCTCGTGGGCGTGATCGTCACGTACGCGATCGAGCGCGCTATCCCGGAGGACTACCCTGACGCCAAACCAGAGGTGACTGCCCGCCGGATCACGGCCTACTCCCAAGAAGCCTTCGCCGTAATTGGACTGGATCGCACCCTTGAGTCGAACGTGTACGACATGCGTGCGGGTAACCAGAACACGCTTGGCTCCGACTACTGCTACCCCGACGGCTTGGAAAGCATCGCCGACGAGCCGGAAAAGGGTGCGTACCGGATGTACCACGCGTGGATGGTCGGGAAGGTGGGCAAACGCCAAGGCCTGGAGGCACTGCGTAGGGTCCATGCTCGACTCAAGGACACTGGCTGGCGCATCACGCAGTTCGAAGAGGACCGGGGGATCCGCGAGTGGATCGTGCGGGCCGAACGCGACGGCGGCTACCACCTCTCGGTCGTCTGGGAAGCGGACTACCAGCGGTTGCGTGGTGGCACCGGCGCCTCCTGCGCCACGGATCCGGACTGGACCGAAGAGGACGGCCGTTACTACGAACCTCACGTGGGCGCCCCGCCGACGCTGATCTCGGCCGCCGCCGGACCATGGGTGGTGGGCAGGTAAGGAAGTCCCCGCCTCCGAGGGCGTGGCGGCCCACATCATGTGGACCGCCACGGCAGGTCACAATCATCGGCAGAACCGGCTGGGACCGGTCCGGTAGCGCGGTCCGTGGAGTGTTCATACTCGTGTGTCGTAATCCCCCGACGACGCTTTCACACCGTAGGGACACTCGGCCTTGGCGTACGAGTACCGCCAGGCACTGACGCTCATGCTGCCGTCCTTGCAGTAGACCGTCGCCTGTACGTAGACGTTTCCATCACAGTTGACGTGGTAGCGACCGGCACCTCCCGGGCCGGCCTCGTCAATCCAGGTTGCGCATCCCCCGGCTACCGCCGCGGGGCTCGACGCTTGTGACGTGCTCGCCGACGCAGGAGAGGCAGCGAATCCGTAACAGAGCAACGCAGTTGCTGACAGGGCTGTGACAAGCCGCTTCCTCATGGTTCTCCCGAGTTGTTGGCGTTGTTGTGCCGTAGCTCTGAGTGAGTGGTTCAGGGCGGAAAGGCCGTTGGCCGCAGTCTCAGGCCTTCCTACCGCGGGGGCACGGCCGTAACTGGCCAAGTATTCCGTCCTCGCCTTCGACATTGCCGGTCGCCCCATGGCGACCTACGGCCTCCCTACCCTTCGAGATCGAGGCGGTCTCGGGGCGCTGCGCTCACGGCGTGCGGGCTGTGCGGTCATCGGAAGAAACGCTCCCTGCTGTGGGAGTTGTCAAAGGCCCACACTCCACTGCGCAGACAACCAGTCCGGCGGCGAGACCGACGGCGACTCGGCCACGTACGCGCAGGGCTCCAGCAGACCGTGGACTCCTCCATGGACGGCTTCGACCGCGTCCACTACGGCAGCCGCGCACCGCTGTTCCTCGGCAACCACTTCGAGCACTGGAACGGCAGCATCTACCTGAAGGCCATCGACCAGGTCATCCCGAAGGTGAGTACCGGGAAGGGCGCCAAGTGCGTGTCCTTCAAGGGAACTCGTCGACTGGATGGACGTACGGAAGCCCGCCACCCTCGCCGCGCCGCGCAGCCTGACCCCGCCCAGTCCCCGGACCGGTCCACGGTCGTCAAGTGACCGAGAAACAGGCCGGGTGCCACTTGCACAACCCCCTTCACAGCCGCCACCCGCGTCATGCGAAGATGCCCACTCCCGGTAGGTGTACCGGCACAGAGGGGAGCATCATTGAAGTCACGAAGACTCAGCCGTAAGCGGAGTCGCGCCACCATCGTCAGCGCCTCGGCCGCCGCCGTGGTCGCCGGCGTGGCGCTCATACCCAACTGGAGCGCGGGCGCGGCGGTCACCAACGACCCGACCGTGGACGCCTCCACCAAGGCGACCTTCCAGAAGCTCGCCGACGCGGTCTTCACCGACCGCACCCAGACGCTGGTGGACGGCTCCACCAGCGCCCACACGCGCCACACCGCGGGCTTCTCCGGGTCTATCCGCCTCTCCGGCGACCAGACCCGCGCGCAGTCCTCCGCCCTCGGCAAGCTGCGCGTCCGCAAGGCCCTGCTCGCCAAGCTGGGCGAGAAGTACAGCGCCGGCAACACCAAGGTGACGCTCGACGCCATCGAGGTGCACGGCCGCAGTGCCAAGGTCGCTGTCACCGAGACCACGACGTTGACCTACAAGAAGGGCAGCACCCGGGCCAAGTCCCCCGCGACCACGGGGTTCCAGGCCCACCACGAGCTGACCTTCAAGGCCGGCCGGCACGGCGACTGGCAGCTCACGGGCATCCACGACACAGACGACGGATACCTCGCCGTCAACCAGGTCGAACCGCCCTCCACGCCGACGGCCGAACCCTCGACGCCGCCCACGGGCGAACCGTCGACGCCGCCGACGGGCGAACCCTCGACGCCGCCCTCCGACGGAGGCGACCCGCAGGACGCGCCCCGCGCGGCCACCAGCTTCCCGGCACCGGCCAACCCCAAGCAGCTCACCGGGGGCGCCTACGACTACCAGGCGATGGTCGCGTACGCCCAGAAGTACTGGAACAACTACAACACGGAGTACCCGGACTTCAGCGGCCAGGGCGCCGGCGGCGACTGCACCAACTTCGTCAGCCAGGTGCTCAAGGCCGGCGGCTGGAAGCACGTCCCCGGCTACACCAACGACTACACCAAGTGGTTCGGGACCGCCGACATCCAGTCCGACTCGTTCGTCGGCGTCAACGAGCTCTCGTGGTTCGCGCTGTCCTCCAAGCGCGTCACCCCGCTCGCCAACGTCTACCAGGCGGACCTCGGCGACGTGATCCAGATGGACTTCGACCGCGACGGGTCCAAGGACCACACCATGGTCGTCACCTCCCGCGACGCCTCCGGCGTACCGTACGTGACCTACCACTCCACCAACACCTACAACAGGTCGGTGGCCAGCCTGGTCGCGTCCTTCCCGAGCGCGTACTTCTACGCCTACAGGACCTGACCCCGTCGGTCCTGCCGCCCCGGCTCCTCCCGCGGGGAGCCGGGGCGGCGGCCCCGCCCATTCGGGTTGCCGTGCGGCAGCGCGTGACCCACCCGGCCGTACATGCCGAACGTCATCGGCAGCAGCCGCACCACAAAGCCGAACAGCACGTTCTGGACCCGGAACGCAAGGGTGGCTCGGTGGCCCGGGCAACTCCTCTCCGGCGATCACCCTCGGTTACTATGCTCACTTCATGCCGGAGGCCGGCAGCAAGGGGCGCGGCACCATCGACGGTCGGCTTGGGGAAGCGGAGAGGCCGGCTCGCGAGCCGAAACCCCAGCGCCGTTGAACGGTGCTTCCTGCCTCTACGCCCCCGAGAAGTGGTCCGTGGATTGTAAGGTTGAAGAGATGGGTGGCCTGGGAAAGTGTTGGAAGAGGTCGTAGCGACCCGCTATGTCACGCCCTTGCGTGAGGGTGGCTCGCTTCCCGGGATCGTCGAGGCCGACGATCTCGGGACGTATGTCATGAAGTTCACCGGCGCCGGCCAGGGCCGCAAGACGCTGGTCGCCGAGGTGGTGTGCGGACTGCTCGGCCGCCGTCTGGGACTGCGCGTACCGGAGCTGGTGCGGATCCAGCTGGACCCGGTGATCGGCCTCGGCGAACCCGACCAGGAAGTGCAGGAGCTACTCAAGGCCAGCGGTGGGCTGAACCTCGGCATGGACTTCCTGCCCGGCTCGCTCGGCTTCGACCCGCTGGCCTTCGAGGTGGGCGCCGCCGAGGCGGGCCGGGTGGTGTGGTTCGACGCACTCGTCAACAACGTCGACCGCTCCTGGCGCAACCCCAACATGCTGGTGTGGCACGGCGAGCTGTGGCTGATCGACCACGGCGCGACCATGATCTGGCAGCACAACTGGCGCGGCGCCCAGGCCGCGGCGGCCAAGCCGTACGACGCCTCGGACCATGTACTCGCCTCCTTCGGGCCCGACCTCGCCGCGGCCGCCGCCGAGCTGGCGCCGCGGGTCACCGAGGACCTGCTGACCGAGGTGGTGGCCGAGGTCCCGGAGGAGTGGCTGGTGGACGAGCCGGGCTTCGAGAGCACGGCGGCGCTGCGCCGTGCCTATGTCGAGGTGCTGCTGGAGCGCGCCGCCGTGATCAGCGACCGGATCACGGTCGGTGAACGCACCCCCGACACCCCCTCGCAGGCACCGGAGTGGCTGAGTGCCAGGCTCCACCGGAAGGCAGTGAAGTGACCGCACAGCACCATGGCCGCGATGTCTTCGAGTACGCGCTGCTGCGTGTCGTCCCCCGGGTCGAGCGCGGTGAGCAGATCAACGCCGGAGTCGTCGTCTACTGCCGGGCCACCTCCTTCGTGGCCGCCCGCACCCACCTGGACGAGGCCCGGCTGCGGGCCCTGGACCCCTCGGCGGACGTGGCCGGGGTACGCGCGGCGCTGCATGCCGTGGAGGGCGTCTGCCACGGCGGTCCGGCGGCCGGCCAGGCGGCCGGTGACGACGCCGGGCGCCGGTTCCGGTGGCTGGTCGCCCCGCGCAGCACCGTCGTCCAGCCGGGCCCGGTGCACACCGGGCTGACCGCCGATCCGCGGGCGGAGGTCGAGCGGCTGCTGGAGCTGCTGGTCCGCTGAGGCCGGTACGCCCCGGAAACCGACACGCCACCCCCGCCGGCCAGGCTCCGCGGGGGTGGCGTTGACATGCGGTGGCACGGCTTCTAGCGTCTCGTCTGCTGGAGCGATACTAAGCGGTTGCTCACCTCTCGGCGGCAGGTCGGGCGGTGAGCCGCTACCGAGGCGAGGAGAACCCGCATGTCCACCACCGAGCAGCGCGTTGCCATCGTGACGGGCGCGGCCCGTGGCATCGGCGCGGCCACAGCCGTGCGCCTGGCCGCCGAGGGCCGTGCCGTAGCCGTACTCGACCTGGACGAGGCGGCGTGCGCGGACACCGTGGAGAAGATCACCAAGGCCGGCGGCCGGGCCATCGCCGTCGGCGCCGACGTCTCCGACTCCGAGCAGGTCGCGGCGGCGGTCGCCAAGGTCGTCGAGGAGCTGGGGGCGCCCACCATCCTCGTCAACAACGCCGGCGTGCTCCGCGACAACCTGCTGTTCAAGATGTCCGACAGCGACTGGGACACGGTGGTCAACGTGCATCTGCGCGGGGCCTTCGTGATGGCGCGGGCCTGCCAGAAGCACATGGTGGACGCCGGGTTCGGCCGTATCGTCAACCTCTCCAGCAGCTCCGCGCTCGGCAACCGCGGCCAGGCCAACTACTCCGCCGTCAAGGCCGGCCTGCAGGGCTTCACCAAGACGCTCGCCATCGAGCTCGGCAAGTTCGGCGTGACCGCCAACGCGGTCGCGCCCGGCTTCATCGCCACCGACATGACCGCGGCCACCGCGGCCCGCGTCGGCATGGGCTTCGAGGACTTCAAGGCCGCCGCCGCCACCCAGATCCCGGTGCAGCGGGTCGGTGAGGTCGAGGACGTCGCCAACGCCATCGCCTTCTTCACCGGCGACGCCGCCGGGTTCGTCTCCGGCCAGGTCATGTACGTGGCCGGCGGCCCGCTCAACTGACGGGAGCACCAGAGCACATGACCGCACAGGTAGCGGATTCAGGGAAGGTCGCCCTCATCACCGGCGCCAGCCGGGGCATCGGCTACGGCGTCGCCGAGGCGCTGGTGGCCCGGGGCGACCGGGTGTGCATCACCGGCCGCAACGAGGAGGCGCTGCAGCAGGCCGTCCAGCGGCTCGGCGCGGACCGGGCCATCGGCGTCGCCGGCAAGGCCCATGACGAGGAGCACCAGGCCGTCGCCGTCCAGCGCACCATGGAGGCCTTCGGCCGGGTGGACTTCCTGGTCAACAACGCGGGCACCAACCCGGTCTTCGGCCCGCTGGCCGAACTCGACCTGGCCGTGGCGCGCAAGGTCTTCGAGACCAACGTGGTCTCCGCGCTCGGCTTCGCCCAGCGGACCTGGGCCGCCTGGCAGAAGGAGAACGGCGGCGCGATCGTCAACATCTCCTCCATCGCCGGGCTCGCCCCCTCGCCGTTCATCGGCGCCTACGGCGTGAGCAAGGCCGCCATGATCAACCTCACCGAGCAACTGGCGCACGAGTTCGCGCCGCTGGTCAGGGTCAACGCCATCGCCCCGGGCGTGGTGAAGACCAAGTTCGCGCAGGCGCTGTACGAGAACCGGGAGGCGGAGGCGGCGGCTCCGTACCCGCTGGGACGGCTGGGCGTGCCCGAGGACATCGGCGGCGTCGCGGCCTTCCTCACCTCCGAGCAGTCCGCCTGGATGACCGGCCAGACCGTCGTGGTGGACGGCGGCCTGATGCTGAACGCGGGGGTCGGCTGATCCCACCCGCCCCCTCCGTGAAGGATGCTCCCCCCTGACTCCGTCCGGGGGACCCCACCGCGCCTTCACCCCGGCCCGTGGTGCCGGACCCCGTCCGGGATCCCGCACCACGGCGACCGGTACCGGGGTGCCGGTCCCCAGGGGATCCGGCACCCCGTACCCCCGTTGTCGGTGCCCGCGGGTACGTTCTACCTGTCACGCACCGATCGACCGGAGGAAGTCCCAAGTGACCGACACACTGCCCGAGTCCTGGCAGGCCGTCCTCGGCGAGGAACTGCACAAGCCCTACTTCAAGGAGCTGACCGAGTTCGTCGAGGAGGAGCGGGCGAAGGGCCCGGTCTACCCCCCGCGCGAGGAGGTGTTCGCCGCCCTGGAGGCCACCCCCTACGACCAGGTCAAGGTGCTCGTCCTGGGCCAGGACCCGTACCACGGCGAGGGCCAGGGGCACGGTCTGTGCTTCTCCGTGCGTCCCGGCGTGAAGACCCCGCCCTCGCTGCGCAACATCTACAAGGAGATGCACCAGGAGCTGGGCCACCCGGTGCCGGACAACGGCTATCTGATGCCCTGGGCCCGGCAGGGTGTGCTGCTGCTCAACGCGGTGCTCACGGTCCGCGGCGGCGAGGCCAACTCCCACAAGGGCAAGGGCTGGGAGAAGTTCACCGACGCGGTGATCCGCGCGGTGGCCTCCCGGCCCGACCCGGCGGTGTTCGTGCTGTGGGGCAACTACGCGCAGAAGAAGCTGCCGCTGATCGACGAGGAGCGGCACGTGGTCGTCAAGGGCGCCCACCCCTCCCCGCTGTCGGCGAAGAAGTTCTTCGGCTCGCGCCCGTTCAGCCAGATCGACGCGGCCATCGAGGCCCAGGGGCACCAGCCGATCGACTGGCGCATCCCGGACCTCGGCGCCTGAGCCGTCCTCACCCCAGCCGGTAGTCGAGGTGGAAGGGGTAGTCCTGCTGCCCGCTCGGGGCGGTGAAGCCACCCGTCCCGCTGAGGTCGGCCAACTCACCGCTGCCCGAGCCGGGGACCACCTCGTACTCACCGGTGACGGTGCCGTCCTCGGCGAAGGTGCCGCGGTGGGCGAGGACGAAGCTGCCGGCCCGGCCGTCCAGCACGCCCTCGACCTGCTCGTACCCGCTGAACAGGCCGACCTTCTCGGTGAGGTAGACGATCGTGTACTGGCAGCTGGTGCCGGTCGCCTCCAGCGCGCCGGAGTACCTGTTGGACACCGAGGCATGGGCCAGCGCGGCGCCGCCGGCCACCTCGCTGACCCGCTGCTCCTGCCAGTCGGCGAAGGCGATGGTGCCGGTGGCGTGGGTGGTCGTCATGGGGTGTTCCCGTCTCCTTGGTACGGCCCGGCGCCGACTGCGGACGCGGACCTGCGGTTCGGCCGCCGCGCACCGGGCGGCGCGGGGCGGTGTACCCATGCTGTCCGCCGTACCTGACATCTTCTGTCAGGTACGGCGAACGGGGACGGCAGGATGGAGCCATGCGCGCCGACCGCCTTCTCGCCCTCCTGTTGCTGCTCCAGAACCGCGGGCGGATGACCGCTCCCGAACTGGCCGCGGAACTCGAGGTATCGGTCCGTACCGTCTACCGGGACATCGAGGCGCTGAGCGCCTCCGGTGTGCCGGTGTGCGCGGACCGCGGCCCGGTCGGCGGCTACCGGTTGATGGACGGCTACCGCACCCGGCTCACCGGCCTCACCAGGGACGAGGCCGACTCGCTCTTCCTGGCCGGGATGCCCGGTCCGGCCGCCGAGCTGGGCCTGGGCGCCGACCTGGCCACCGCCCGGCTCAAACTGCTCGCCGCGCTGCCGGCCGAACTCGGCGAGCGGGCCCAGCGGATCCAGGAGCGCTTCCACCTGGACGCCCCCGGCTGGTTCCGGGACGCCGATCCGGTGCCGTGGCTGGGCACGATCGCCGACGCGGTCTGGCGCCAGCGGACGCTGCGGATGGACTACCGGCGCTGGCGTGGCGAGGTACGACGCGAGCTGCGGCCGCTGGGCCTGGTCCTCAAGGGCGGCATCTGGTACCTGGTGGCGCAGGCGGTCGACCCGGCGCCGTCCGACGGAGCCGGCGGGGACGCACCCGGGGACGGCCCGGCGCACCGGGCGGAGATCCGCAGCTACCGGATCTCCCGGGTGCTCACCGTGCAGGTGCTGGACGAGGGCTTCGCGCGCCCCGCGGACTTCGACCTCGCCGCCTACTGGCAGGAGTCCTCCCGCCGGCTGGAGGAACTGCGCTACCAGGGGCAGGCGCGGCTGCGTGTCTCCCCGCGCGCGCTGAAGCTGATCCCGGTGAAGTTCGGGGCGATCGGCGCGCGGGCGGTGGCGGAGGCCGGGGAGCCGGACGCGGACGGCTGGGTGCCGGTGGTGCTGCCGGTGGAGTCGGTGCCGGTGGCGGTCAGCGACCTGTTGTGGCTGGGCGGCGGGGCGGAGGTGCTCGGACCGCCCGAACTGCGGGCGGCGGTGGCCCGCGCGGTCACCGAGCTGGCCCAGCGCTATGCGGCGCCCGGCGGGCAGGTGTGAGCGCCTGACCAGGTTTTCCCGCGCTTGCGGCTAGCGTCGGACCCCAGGGCTGTCCCACCCCCGGCGACCGCCGGGAGGTACCCCCGTCCCTGGTGGGTTGGTGAGCGGCGCCCGGTGCGGTGCGTCGCACGGCGGAGCGTTGTCCTCATACCGGGCGTATGCGGATGACGCGGCAACACGGCGAGGTGCCGTGCCGCGCGCCGAGCCCGCCGGGGATCGCGGGGCGGCCCTTGGCGACCACACGGAAGGCGGGAGTCTCCGCGATGGCAGGGACACGGCGGGAGGCGGCGGCGGAGGACGACGCCGTGCTGACCCGCATCGGGCAGGCGGTGATGCTGCACCGGGCCGGCGACCGGGAAGAGGCGCGCAACCGCCTCGGCGGTCTGTGGGTGGAGATCGGGGAGCACGGCACCCCGCTGCACCGCTGCACCCTGGCCCACTACCTGGCGGACACCCAGGACGACCCGGCCGCCAAGCTGCGTTGGGATCTGCTCGCCCTGGCCGCGGCCCAGGGGCGCGGCCAGGACCCGCGCGACGGCGGCGCGCTGCGCGCCTTCCACCCGGCGCTCCACCTCCACCTGGCCGACGACTACCTGAGTCTGGGCCGGCTGGACGCGGCCCGCGCCCAGCTACGGCTGGCCCGGGCGAGCGCCGGTGTGCTGCGCGACGACCCGCACGGCCACCGGGTGCGGGCCGCCATCGGAGGGCTGGCACGGCGGTTGGACCGGGCCGGCGGCGGCCGGACGCCACCGCGGGCCGGGGGAGAGGCGGGCTGAGCGGGGCCGCCCTCCGGGCCGGGCGGGGTCATTCGCCGGTGGCGCCGTCTATACGTTCCCGGATCAGGTCGGCGTGGCCGTTGTGGCGCGCGTACTCCTCGATCATGTGCACATAGATCCAGCGCAGGGAGATCTTCTTCTCCCTGCTGAGCCCGGTGTCGTCCAGCGAGCGGCCGGCGGCGGCCTCCCTGGCGGCGGTGATCTCCGCCTGCCAGGCGTCGAAACCCTGCTGCCCGGTGTCCGCCTCGGTGAGGTGGAACTCGCCGTCCGGGTCCTCGTCGGAGTAGAAGAGGGGCGGCGCCTGCTCGCCGGCCAGCACCCGGCGGAACCAGTGGCGCTCCACATCGGCCATGTGCCGCACCAGCCCCAGCAGGCTCAGCGAGGACGGGGGCACGCTCGCCTCCCGCAACTGCTTGTCGTCCAGGCCGCGGCACTTGTCGGCCAGCGTGCTGCGGTGGTAGTCGAGCCAGCTCTCCAGCATGGTGCGCTCATCGGTACACAGCGGCGGATCGACGCGTTCGGTAGTCATGGCGGACATCATGGCCGCCGCCCCGCCGGGCCCACCAGGCAATATCGGTCCCTTCCGGCAGGGGGAGGCCTCCGGGGCGGTCGGCCGTCCGGTACCCGGGCGCGTCCTGTCGTGCCGTGCCCCCGTGGCGGTCCGGTCAGCCCCCACCCGTGGGCGGTCGGTCGGCCCCCACCCGTGGGCGTCCGACGGCGCCGTACTCGTGAGCGGTCGTCGGCCGCTACTCGCGGGCGTCCGGTCGTCCCGTGCCCGTGGTGGGCGTCGGCCCCCACCCGTGGGCGTCTTGTGGCGCCGTACCCCTGGGCGTCCGGCTCAGTGCCGCTCCCGGACCGCGCCCGTCCGGGACAGGCGAGCCCGGTGCGGCGGGCGCACCGGGGCGGACGGCCGCCGGAGGCCCCGGGCACCGCACACACCGGCGTAGAGCGCCAGCGCCGCCATCGACCCGTACACCGGCCAGTCGCCCCACCGGACGAAGGGGCTGGTGCCGCCGCCCAGCGGCACCGTGTACACCTGCGCGCCGGTCCGCGCGGTGCTCAGCCGGGGGCCGACCGGGGCACCGCGCGGCCCGAACACCGCGCTCTCCCCGGTCAGCGTGGCGTGCACCATCGGACGCCAGGTCTCGGCGGCTCGCAGCGCCGCCAGCGAGGCGTGCTGGGCCGGAGCCCAGCTGTGCTGGAACGTGGAGGTCGAGGACTGTACGACCAGCAGCTGCGCCCCACGCCGCGCCAGGTTCCGGCTCATGTCCGGGAACGCCGACTCGAAGCAGACCAGCGGCCCCACCCGAGCCCTGGCCCGCCCGTCGGGAGCGCGGACCACCATCACCACCTGGTGGTCGCCGCGCCGGCGGTCCTCACCGGCGGCCTTGCCCACCGAGGTGGCCCATCCCAGCACCGAGCGGGCCGGCACGTACTCGCCGAACGGCACCAGCCGCATCTTGTCGTAGCGGTCACCGGTCGGTCCGTGCGGGCCGATCAGCACCGAACTCTTGTAGATCCCGGGCTGGTCGGAGCGCCGGGCGTCCACATTGACCAGCAGGTCCGCACCGACCTCGCGGGACAGCCTCGCCAACCGCCGGCTCAGGTCGGGGCGAGTGGCCAGGTCCTGGCCCACACTGCTCTCCCCCCAGACCACCAGGTCCACATGCCGGCCCGCCAACTGCCGGGTCAGCCGCTCACCCCGGTCGAACCGGGTCTGAGGACCGCGCACCACACCCGGCTGCACCACCGCCACCCGCAGCTGGCCGCCGTGCGGCGGCACCGGTGCCCACGCCCACACCCCGGCGGTGGTCGCGGCGCACCCGGCCAGCCCGGCCACCGCCGCGGCCACGGTGCGCGCCCGCGCCACCGCGATCAGCAGCACCAGCGCGGTGTTGACCGCGACCAGCAGCCAGCTCACCAGCCACACGCCGCCCACCGAGGCGAGCCGCAGCGCCGCGGGAACCTGCCACTGACTGGCGCCCAGCAGCCCCCAGGGACCGCCCAGGTACTGCCAGGACCGTACGAGCTCCACCATCAGCCAGCCGGACGGCAGCAGCACCAGGGCGGCCAGCGCGCGGCCGGGGCCCGGCGCACCGCGCATCAGCCGGTGTGCCAGCCAGCCCCATGGCGCCCAGAGCAGCCCGAGCAGTGCCGCCAGCAGCAGGATGAACACATGCAGACTCGGCATCAGCCAGTTGTGCACCGCCAGGAGCAGCCCGGCTCCGCCCAGCCAGCCGTCCAGCGCCGCCCGCCGCCCGGTCGGCGCCGAGCGCACCAGCAGCAGCCAGGGGACCAGCGCCACGTACGCCAACCACCACAGGGACGGCTCGGGGAAGGTCAGCGCGGGCAGTGCGCCCGCCACCAGCGCCGCGGCGCCGCGCCACCAAGGAGATTCCAGTCGGCGCCCCCAGCGGCTTCCGTGGTCGAGCGACATCCGCACGCCGTGCCTCCCTCGTCCCACCAGGAACACCCGGTTCCCAGTGTGCGCGACGGAGGCGATCGGGCACAGGGTGCCGTGCCCCTTGGCCTTCGCGAGGTGAGCACGGCGTCCGGAACGACGCGGTCCGCAGTTCCCGGACACGCGGGTGACCGTCCTGGGATCACGGCCGCCGGGTGGACGCCGAGGGGCTGTTCCCGGACACGCGGGGGCTCGTTACCGGGGCACCTCGGCAGAGCCGGCTGCCGTCGCCGTTCCGGACCCGGTGCCGTTCCGTACACGGCGGGGACGGACGGCGCCGCCGAGCGCGCGGGCGCCGACCGGGCGGACGCCGCCGCCACCGGGAGGCTCCGAGGAAACCTCGGCGTGCGCCTCGTCGATCCACCACTGGCCGCCGAACTGTGTTACTGTTCCTACGTTGCAGTTGTGGTACCCATGAATTTATGTGCGCCTGACGGGAATGTTTCTCCTTCGGGCGCATTATTTATTTTCCGGCATCTCCGGATGGGGCCTCTGCCTACAGAAGGAGAAGGTCATGGCACAGGGAACCGTGAAGTGGTTCAACTCTGAAAAGGGTTTCGGCTTCATCGAGCAGGACGGCGGCGGCCCCGACGTCTTCGCCCACTACTCGAACATCGCGACCCAGGGCTTCCGTGAGCTCCAGGAGGGCCAGCGGGTCACGTTCGACGTCACCCAGGGCCAGAAGGGCCCGCAGGCGGAGAACATCGTTCCCGCCTGATCGCCGGACGCGTATCCACTCACCGGGGTCCGCACCGTCATGGTGTGGACCCCGGTTTGTGCTGTTTTCAGGAAGGCAGATAACCGCATGTCCCGCAGGTCTCGGAATTCGAACCGGCGTACCTCGTCACCCCCGCCGCCCGCGTCGTCGCCGAGGGAGTTCCGGCTGCCGGAAAGCACGACCCCCGCACTTCCCGCCGTCGATGACTTCGCCGGTCTGGACATGCCCGCGGGGCTGCTGAAGACCCTCACCGCGCAGGGCGTGACCACCCCCTTCCCCATCCAGGCCGCCACCCTGCCCAACTCGCTGGCCGGCCGTGACCTGCTGGGACGGGGACGTACCGGCTCCGGTAAGACCCTGGCGTTCGGACTGGCGCTGCTGGCCCGCACGGCCGGACTGCGTGCCGAGCCCAAGGCCCCGCTCGCCCTCGTGCTGGTGCCCACCCGGGAGCTGGCCCAGCAGGTGGCGGACGCGCTGACCCCCTACGCGACGGCGGTGAACCTCCGGCTGGCCACCGTGGTCGGCGGGCTGTCCATCACCAAGCAGGCCAATACGCTCCGGCGCGGCGCGGAGGTGGTGGTGGCGAGCCCCGGCAGGCTCAACGACCTCGTGGAACGCGGGGACTGCGTGCTCGACGACGTACGCATCACGGTCCTGGACGAAGCCGACCAGATGACCGACATGGGCTTCCTGCCGCAGATCACCAAGATCATCCAGCAGGTGCGGCCGGACGGGCAGCGGATGCTCTTCTCGGCCACCTTGGACCGCAACATCGACCGCCTGGTGCAGCGGTTCCTGACCGACCCCGTGGTGCACTCCGTGGACCCGTCCGCGGGAGCGGTCACCACCATGGAGCACCATGTGTTCCACGTCATGGACGAAACCGACAAGAAGGCCGTCACCACGCGGATCGCGGCCCGCGACGGCCGGGTCATCCTCTTCCTCGACACCAAGAGGTCCGCCGACCGGCTCGCCAAGCGGCTGCTGGCCGTCGGAGTCCGCGCGGCGGCCCTGCACGGAGGCCGCTCCCAGCCGCAGCGGAACCGCACCCTGGAGCAGTTCAAGGACGGCCGGGTCACCGCCCTGGTGGCGACGAACGTCGCGGCCCGCGGCATACACATCGACGACCTCGACCTCGTCGTCAACGTCGATCCCCCCACCGACCACAAGGACTACCTCCACCGGGCCGGCCGCACGGCCCGTGCCGGCGGCTCCGGCAGCGTGGTCACCCTGGTCCTGCCCGAGCAGAAGCGGGACGTCACCCGGCTCATGTCGGACACCGCCATCCGCCCCCGGACGGCCCGTGTGACATCGAGCGACGCGGTACTGGCCACCATCACCGGCGCCCGGGAGCCCTCCGGGGTGGCCGTCACCATCGAGGTGCCCCAGCCGGCGACTCCGGCGGCGTCCCGCGCGGACCAGAAGGGCGGCACCGGGTCCGGCAGGCGACCCGCCCGCCGGCGCCGAAACGGCGGCACGTCCGAGGGGGCGGCGACGGGCGCCGCCACCGGGACGGGGAACCGGGGCGCCAACCGCCAGAGCGCGTCCAGGGCGACGGCCGCCGGCGGCGCCGGGGCCACCGGCGGGCGCGGATCCACCCGCCGGACGCGATCCGGTGGGGCCACGGGCGGCGCCGCCGGAGCGGGTGGCCGCGGCTCCGACCGCCGGGGCGGCCGCCGTCCCGCCGGCTCCTAGCACGCGATCGGCCACCTCTCCGGCACGGTGAGGCGCGGTACGCCGCCGGGGCACCCCTGACACGGGGCGCCCCGGCGCCGGGCCACCAAGGCGCCCCGGGCTCGCCGCGGTCGGGCTGCGGCCCGCAGTCCCCCCAGCGCCGGCGCCGTATCCGGGTGCCAGTCGGTCGGCGCCGCCCCCGACGGCCGGGGCCCGCCGTCTCCCAGGCGCCGTCGCAGCCGAGCAGGTCTCGGGGCGGGCAGCGAACAGCGGCTGCGCACCGCGATCGACCGACCAGTCCCCGCACGGGCCTTGGCGGAGTACCGCGGCCCGTTCCCTCCGCCCGCGGCGCACGGACGCGGTCCGCAACCGGAAGAAGATCCTCGATGCCGCCCGGGAGCGGACCGCCGCTCGCGGCCAGGCATCGGGACGGCCGCGCACGGGCGCGGCCCTGTGCGGTCGGCCTTCTCCGCAACCACCGCCCGCGACCGGCGTGAGCACCCCGGCATGCGGCCCTTGCGGGTTGGCGGGCCTCGGTGCCGAGCGTCGAGGGCTGATCGCGTGGGCCGGTGCGGTCTCCGCGGGCGGGGCCCTCAGGCGGTCCTGCGGCCCAGGAGTGCGAGCAGGCGCTGCTGGGGGTCGGCGCCGGGTGGAGCGGGGAGGGCCGGTGCGTACATCCCGGTGGCCGCGAACCGCTCGGCGACCGGCGCGATGGCGGCCAGGCACGACTCGACCGCCTCCGCGTCCAGCGTCACGCCCACTCCGGCGGACTCGGCGAGGTCCCAGGCATGGACCAGCGGCTCGATGACGGCCGCGGCGAGGACCGCTTCGACGGTGAGGCGACCCTGCGGAGTCATGACCTCGGCGGCGGGCTCCGCGGTCTCCAGCAGGCCCCGCATCCGCAGGTCCGCCGAGAGCCAGCAAGCCGCCGGTTCCTTCCGCGCCGACAGGGCGTCGGCCGGGTCGGCCAGCGGGGCGAGCGGGCCCTGACCGGTGATCAACGAGGCGACCTGCCGCTGACCGTCCACCAGGTGCCCGAGCACCTGGCGGGCCGTCCAGCCCTCACAGGGGGACGGGGCTTCCCAGCGGCCGACCGGGAACTCCCGGACCACACCGGTCGCCTGGCTCAGGACGCGCACGTACCGGGTGAGGACAGGATGCGCTCGCATCACGACTCCATTCGATGGGAGGGGGACATCAGCGGTTCCAGCCCGCG
This sequence comes from Streptomyces palmae, assembly GCF_004684805.1. Classification (GTDB taxonomy): domain Bacteria; phylum Actinomycetota; class Actinomycetes; order Streptomycetales; family Streptomycetaceae; genus Streptomyces; species Streptomyces palmae. The sequence continues at coordinate 6,640 of NZ_SRID01000036.1, read as the reverse complement.
CCAGGCGGCGAAGGCCAGGGTCGCCGCCGCCTCCTCACCGGTCTCCCCGCCGGCCAGCAGGAACCGGGTGTGTTCATGGGCCGGTCCGATCCAGATGGACACGACCACGTCGAGGGACGGGCTGCCCGTCCACCCTCGGGGTCGCAGCCAGTCGGCGACCGCGGTGAAGAACGCCCGGCTGGCCGCGGTGATCCGCGGGTTCCGCCGTGGTGGGGACCAGCCGATCGGGCTCAGGAGGAAGGAGGCGAGCCGCGGCTGCGCGGCGCTCCAGGCCAGGTCCCGGTGGACGACGCCTTCCACGCCGTCCCGCAGCTCGCGGTCGGGTCCCAACTCCTCCAGCAGTTCGGCGTGGTGCGCCTCCAGTCCCTGGAGGTACACGGCCTCGGCCACGTCCTCCTTGGTGCGGAAGTGGTGGAAGAAGCTGCCGCTGCTGACACGGGCCGCCCGGCGTACCTGCTCCACCGTGGTGTGCCGCACACCCTGGTCGAGGAAGCAGGCGAGGGCGGCGTCGACGATGCGCTGACGGGTCTCGGAACCGCTCATCGCCGCAGAGTAACACTCTGGAGTGGCACTCCAGTGCCTGTAGGTTCCCAGGGATGACCTGTGCCGCCGTCCGCACAGGCGTTCCTCCTGCTGCCCGTCCGTGGGAACGGCAGGGAATCGATGGCTGGTTATAGGGGTATTTCGTTACCCCTGTGCCCGGCGGACGCTCAAATCCAGGGGTATCGGCCGCGGATGGCCGTGTGGTAGACGTAAAATCCCGCCAAGATGGCGCTGTTGCGGATTTACCGCGGACCGTGCCGGAAACATGGCATACGGAAATCCCGATCGAGCGAAGGATTATTCGGCACATGGGCGAGCAGCGAGAAAGCAGCACCTGGGTACGCCGGTTCCATCCCTCTCCGGAGAGCCGGGTCCGGCTGGTCTGCCTTCCCCACGCCGGGGGCTCCGCCCCCTTCTACTTCCCGATGTCCCAGGGGCTGTCTCCGGCCGTCGACGTCCTGTGCCTCCAGTACCCCGGACGCCAGGACCGGCGGCTGGACCCGGCCATCGAGAACATCCCCGACTACGCGGACGCCATCGCCGCCGAGTTGGCACCCTGGCTCGACAGGCCGACCGCCTTCTTCGGGCACAGCATGGGAGCCGTCCTCGCCTACGAGGTGGCGCTGCGCCTGGAGCGCTCCCCGGCGACCAGCCCGATCGCCCTGTTCGCCTCCGGGCGCCGGGCGCCCTCCCGCTACCGGGAGGAGAGCGTCCACCGCCGCGACGACGACGGCATCGTGGCCGAGATGCAGGTCCTGAGCGGCACGGACGCCCGCATCCTCGGCGACGAGGAGATCCTGCGCATGGTGCTGCCGGCCATCCGCAGCGACTACACCGCCATCGAGACCTACCGGTCCGAGGAGGGCCGCACCGTGCGGGCCCCCATCACCGTGTTCACCGGTGACAGCGACCCCAGGACCAGCCTCGAGGAGGCCGAGGCCTGGCGCACCCACACCACCGGGGACTTCGACCTCCATGTCTTCCCTGGTGGACACTTCTTCCTGGCCAACCACGCGGAGAAGATGATGCAGATCATCTCCGAGAAGATTTCCCTGGCCGCTTCGCCGAGTTCCTGAAATCCGCCGCCGATTCACATGGGCCGGCAAAGGCGGGGCCATCGCGTATTCCGGGCGGGCAGGTCGGCGCCCTGACGGCCTTCCTGGTGGTGGGGCGGGGCCTTGAAGGCATTCGGGGTGGCGGGCCGGGTTCCTGGCGGAGCCGGCTCGCCACCCCGGCCGCGGTGCCGATGCCGCTTCGCGAGGTTCACGCCTGGCGTGTCGGCAGCACGACCACCTGGCGCAGGTTGACATGCCGTGCCCGGCTCGTGGTGAAGGCGACCAGGTCCGCGATCTCATCGGCGGACAACCCGGTCAGCGCGTCGAACATGCCCGCCAACTGGCCGGACAGCTCCGCGTTGTCGATATGGCTGCCCAGCTCGGTGTCCGTCAGGCCCGGCTCGATGTTGGTGACGCGGACGTCGCGGGGGCCCAACTCCGTACGGAGGGACTGCGAGAGATAGGTCAGTGCCGCCTTCGTCGCCCCGTAGACCGCGTAGTGGGGGAACGGTATGTGCGCGCCGATCGAGGAGATGTTCACCAGATCCGCGGTGCCCCCGGCCTCGGCCGCCGCGATCAGGTCGGGGGTGAACGCCCGGATGACGCGCAGCGCACCGGCCACGTTGGTGTCCAGCATGCGCTGCCACTCGTCGACGCGGCCCTCGGTGACCGGGTTCGGCAGCATCACGCCGGCCGCGTTGACCACCAGATCGACTCGGCCGTACGCGGTGTGCACCCGCTCCACCGCGGCGTCCACGGCGGCCTGATCGGTGACGTCGGCGGCGACCGCGAGGGCCTGCCCGCCGTCCGCCTCGATCGCGGTGGCCAGCTCGGCCAGCCGCTCCGCCCGGCGGGCGAGCAGCGCCACCCGCACACCGTGCGAGGCGAGCAGCCGGGCGGTGGCCTCGCCCATACCGCTGGCGGCTCCGGTGACCACGGCGGTGCGTCCGGTGAGGCTGTCGTACGACATGAAGGAACTCCCAGGTGGTGGAGGTGGCCGCCGAGCGTGCCCCGGCGATGACCACCACCGTGCACCGGACCGTCGGCGCTACCCAGGGCTGCCGTTTTCCTGGGTCTGGCAGTACCAGGATGGGATCGGCGCCGCGGCCTAGGATCAACGGCATGCATCCATCCACGGACGGGGAACTCGGCGACTTCCTGCGCTCCCGGCGCGCCCGGATCCAACCCGCTCAGGTGGGCCTTCCCGACCACGGCCGGCGCCGCGTGCCCGGCCTGCGCCGTGAGGAGGTCGCCCAGCTCGCGGGCGTCAGCGTCGACTACTACATCCGCCTGGAGCAGGGCCGGGGGCGTTCCGTCTCGGACGCGGTGCTGGACGCCATCGGGCGTGTACTGCGCCTGGACGACACCGAGCGGGAGTATCTGCGCGCGGTGGCCAGGCCCGCCGCCGCCCACCGCGCCTCGGTGGCCGGGCAGCCGCCCGCGAAGGTCCGCCCCGGACTGCGTCTGCTGCTGGACACCATGGACCGGGCGCCGGCGTTCATCCTCGGCCGGCGTATGGACGTACGGGCGTGGAACGCGCCGGCCGACGCGCTCCTGGGCTTCTCGCGGATGCCGTCCGAGCGGCGCAACATGCCGCGTCAGGTGTTCCTCGAACCGCGGACCCGCGAACTGTACCCGGACTGGCCCGCGGTGGCCGCCGAGACGGTGGCCCATCTGCGGCTGTACGCCGGAAGCCACCCGAAGGACGGAAAACTCGCCACCCTGGTCGGCGAACTGTCGCTGGCGAGCGAGGACTTCCGACGGCTGTGGGCGGACCACCAGGTCAAGGAGAAGGCCCACGGGGTGAAGCGCATGGCGCACCCCGTGGTGGGCGAACTCACCCTGCCCTACGAGACGCTGACGCTGCCCGGCGAACCGGACCAGGCGCTGGTGGTGTACACCCCGGAACCGGGTTCGCGGACCGAGGAGCGGCTGCGGCTCCTCGCCAGCTGGGCGGCGACTCCCGGCGGCGCCGACGACCAGGCGGCGTCCGGAAGCGGAGTCCGGGTGGGAGAGTCTGACTGAAAGTCGGCGCAACTTTTCCGCGCTATTCGGCATTTTGGCGTACTTCATGGGCGAAGAGGAACGCCTCGTCAGGCCGTGCGCTCTTAGGGTGCGCCAACGGCCGGGGTCGGCCCGGCCGTGGCTGGAGGGGGGAACCACCCAGCATGTCCGCACCCATTCGTACCCGAAGGGGGCTGATCGCGGCCGGTGCCATCGCCGCCGCGCTCTCCCTGGCCGCCGTCACGCCGGCCCTGGCCGGGTCCAACACCCCGCGCACCACCGCGAACACGTCCACATCCGCGAACACGTCCACGTCCGTGAAGGGCGACCCGCGCGCCGTCATCTCCCGCGTCTCGGATTTCTACGGCGCGTACATCGACGCGATGTGGGATGGCAAGGCCCCGGCCGCAACCGCCAGTGCCAAGGCGCTCCGCGGGTTCTACCTCTCGACCGAGGCGCAGAGGAAGGTCGCCGCGTACGAGAAGAGGGAACACGCCAACGGGATCCTGTTCGCCCAGAACGTGCCGGTGAAGTGGGAGGTCACCTACACCGGTTCCGGCGCCGGGCACGCGACCTCCAGGGTCACCCTGACCTGGAGCGACGGCCGCAATCCGCAGGTCACCAGGATCGATGTGCAGTCCGACCTGGCGACCCGCAAGATCACCGACCTGCGCCGGGCCCGCTGATCACCGCCGCCCGGGGCCCGCGGTCTGGTCCGCGGGCCCCGGTGGCCGGGATGCGCCAGCGGAGTGCGGCGGGCCGGGTGCCAGAGGGTCCGCGAGTCGTACGGCGGGCCCCGAGTGCCGGGGGTTCGCGGGTGCGGTGCGGCGGGTCCCCGGTGCCCAGGGTGCCCGCGTGTGCGGCGGGGCGGCTGCCGGGCCGGCTCGACAGGGCGGCGGTGACGTGCGCTGCCCGGCTCCCGCGCTCGTCCGCCAGGTGGCCGTCCCTGCCGGAAATGCGGTGGAGCCGTATCGAGCCCTGCGGCTAGGTTCGCGGGATGAGTACTCGTACCTTCCGCATCATGGTCCGCGGGGTCTTCGACGGCCTCGGTGAGGAGCAGCGTGCCGAGCTGCTGGCCCGCGCCGCCGAGCACGACATCCTGCACGCGGCGTTCACTCCCGAGGGGAACCTCAGCTACGACCTCGCCGCCCGGTCCGCCTTCACCTTCCGGTTCCTGGACTCGGGAGAGGCCGAGGAGGACATCCTGGAGGCGACCGAACGCGCCGAAGCCGCCGCGAAGGACTGGCTGACGCAGCGCGGCTACGGCTACAAGAACCTCAGGTCCCAGGCGGAGGACCTCTCGCAGGCACCCCTGGGCAAGCGGCAGCGCCGCGCCGCCGCCCAGCGGAACCGCTGACCTGGTGACGGTGCCCCCAACCGCCCTGCTCCGGACGCCGGCCCGGGTGCCGCGCCTGTGACAGGGCCGGGCGGCACGGGGACTTATCCAGTGGATCGGGTGGGGCCAGGGCTCTAGCATCGGCCCGATGAAGGTGAACTCACTGGGGTTCCGGACCGACCTGATGCTGCGGAGAATGGCAGGCTCCCTCATCACGGCACACCCCTCCCACCTGGTCGTGCGCACGCCCGCCAATCCGGGCTACTGGTGGGGGAACTTCGTGCTCTTCGACGCACCGCCGCGCCAGGGTGACGGGGCGCGGTGGTCGTCCGTGTTCTCCGGCGAGTTCCCTGATGCCGCGCACCTGGCCCTGGGCGTGGACGGCACCGACGGCGACGCCGGAGACGCGTCCGAGCGCGACCGCCTCGGTCTGACCACCGAGGTGAACACGGTGCTGACCGCGACCCGGCTGATTCCTCCCGCCCGGCCGGACGCGGACACCCTCATCCGGCCGCTGACCGGCGACGAGGACTGGGCCCAGGCGAAGGAACTCCGCTTCGCCACCGAGGACGGCGGGGTGCCGTCCGCCGAACACCGGCAGTTCCTCGAGGGCAAGCTGGCCGAGTACCGCAGGCTCTGCGAGGCGGGGCACCTGACCTGGTTCGGCGCGTTCGTCGACGGCCGGATGCGGGCCGGCGCCGGCCTGTGCGCCGACGGCGGCGGGTTGGCCCGGTTCCAGAACGTCGAGACCCATCCCGGCTACCGGCGCCGGGGACTGGCCTCCGCTCTGGTCCACCACATAGGCGACTGGGGACTGCGCGAACTCGGAGCCCGGACTCTCGTCATCGTCGCCGACCCCGACTACCACGCGATCCGCATCTACCGCGCACTCGGCTTCGCCGACACCGAGAAGCAGGTCCAACTCCACCGGCCGCCAGTGCCCGGCGGAGACGTCGAGGCCTGATCACGCGGGCGGTCGGAGACCGGGCGGCTTGGTGAACTCCGGGACCGGGGGCGTCGGCATCGGTGATGCCCCCCCGGCCCGTCGGCCTGTCCGCCCGCGCTGTGCGGCGGCGGGCGAGGTGGCCCGATCGGAGCTGCCCGAATCCAGGAAAGGTGACCGGGGTAACAGCATGCACGCTGCGTCATGCCCCGTCAGGTGACCGTTGGCCGGCCGGTGTGTCGGGGCACCCGCTGACCGCCGCGTTGAGCAGGGGCGACGCGACTTCCCGGGCATGCGTCGTGCGCTTTCCCGGGCTGTCCACCGCTGCCAGGGATCCTCACGGAGTGTGGGGATCACCAGCGGTTCGTCATTCATCGCAACGTCGGGCCGGGGCCTGGATGTTCCCCGTTCAGCTGTGAGATTTCGCCATTCCGGTATGGCTTTCCAGCCATGCGCGCGTCCCTGCATGATCCGTGGCCGCCAGGAGTCGCAGAGAAGGTGGGCGGAGTATGAGGGTTGATGAGGCATCCGAGGACACGTCGGTCGGTGTGCCGCCGCGCTCGGAGGAGTCGCCGGGACAGTCGTGGCTGGTGTCGCGGGGACTGCTGATGGAGCGCGGGCCGCGGCGGACGCTGGCGCTGGCCACGTTCATCAGCATGGTCGGCAACGGGCTGTTCATGACGGGTGCCGCGCTGTTCTTCACCCGGGTGGTGGGGCTGTCGGTGGCGCAGGTCGGTCTGGGGTTGGGCGTGGCGGCCC
>NZ_SRID01000369.1 GCF_004684805.1 Streptomyces palmae | reverse complement strand
TCCCACCGCCCCGCGCTCACACCGCGTCGCCGTCCGGTACCGCAACGCCAGGTGCCCGCACCCCGCCATACCCCGGGGCGGCATCGCGCCACGTCCACGGCGGCAATTCCCTGTCCACGCCTTGGATTTCACCCCTCCGACCAGGCGAAGCGGCCATTAGTCTGACGCGTCAGTCAGCCAGCCCCCTGGCTGATTTCCCCACCCCCTTCACGTAAGTGAGCCCCCCATGGACTTGATGACGAGACGGCTGCGTCGCAGCCGCCCCGCCGCGCTGGCGGCGACCGCCGGCATAGCCCTGGCCCTGACCGCGGCGTCGGCCCAGCCGGCCGCGGCCTACGCGGCGCCCGACACCGGAGCCGCCTGCACCGCCTTCTCCTCCGGCGCTTCGGCCGTCGCACAGCGCGCGGTGGAGGCGGCCTGTGCCCAGCGGGGAGTCTGGTACAGCTGGGGCGGCGGCCACGGCTCCACCCCCGGCGCGTCGTACGGCTACTACGACGGCCAGACCCCCGCGAGCCGCAACGACGGCGAGCGCAAGGGCTTCGACTGCTCCGGTCTGATGCGGTACGCCTACTACATGGCGACCGGCTCGGACATCCTCAACACCAACTCCGGTGGCCAGTACCGCAGCTCCCGCGCCACCGCCCGGTTCAGCGCGGCCCAGGGCACCGCGCCGCTGCTCCCCGGCGACCTGATGTTCTGGGGCGACGGAAGCATCCACCACGTGGCGATGTACCTGGGCAACGGCAAGATGGTCGAGGCCCAGCAGTCCGGCACCAAGATCGGCGTCTCTCCGGTACGCACCGGGGGCGACTACGCCGGTGCCATCCGCATCGGCGGGACCCCCGGCACGCCCACGCCTCCCACCGGCGGGGGCGGCTCCGGCGGCTCGGGTAACTCCGGTGGCAAGGCGTTCAAGACCTGGGGCTCCAGCGTCCGCACCCGGACCTCCCCCAACACCGACGCCGCCGTCGTCGACCACTTCACCGGCCCCACCAACATCACCGTCACCTGCCAGAAGCACGCCCAGCGCATCACCGCCGACGGCTACACCAACGACGCCTGGTCACGCCTGTCCAACGGCTCCTGGATCACCAACATCTACATCCAGGGCCCCGCCTGGCTCGACGGCGTACCGGACTGCGGTGGGTCCTCCACCGGTTCCGGCGGCTCGGGTGGCTCCGGCGGCTCCGGCGGCAAGGCGTTCAAGACCTGGGGCACCAGCGTCCGCACCCGGACCTCCCCCAACACCAGCGCCGCCGTCGTCGACCACTTCACCGGCCCCACCAACATCACCGTCACCTGCCAGAAGCACGCCCAGCGCATCACCGCCGACGGCTACACCAACGACGCCTGGTCACGCCTGTCCAACGGCTCCTGGATCACCAACATCTACATCCAGGGCCCCGCCTGGCTCGACGGCGTACCCACCTGCTCCTGACAACGGCGCCCCCAGGCGCTCGGGAAGCACGGCGGCCCCGCGGCACTCCCGCCGCGGGGCCGCCCCACCCGCGCCCCGCACGCCCGCCCGAGGCAGCCCGTGGTTCCCGGCAACTCGTCGGCTCGCGACCCGTACGCCCAGGAGACCGGTGCGCGATACTGCCGTCCGGAACCGACGGCACAGGGGGTACAGGTGCAACCGCTGGCGCAGGGGGATCCGCGGCAGATCGGCCCGTTCCGGATCATCGGGCTGCTCGGCGGCGGTGGCATGGGGCGGGTCTATCTCGGCCGCTCGGCGGACGGGCGGACGGTGGCGGTCAAGGTCGCCCGCGCCGAACTCGCCGACGACGTCGGCTTCCGGACCCGGTTCGCCCGCGAGGTGGCCGCGGCCCAGCGGGTGGGCGGGCCGTTCGTGGCCCCGGTGGTGGACGCCGCGCCGCAGAACGAACTGCCCTGGATGGCAACGGAGTACGTACCGGGCGTATCGCTGGCCGCCGCCGTGAAGGACGGCGGCCCCCTGCCCGAGGAGGCGGTACGGCGGCTGACGGCCGGGCTGCTGCACGCCCTGACGGCGGTGCACGCGCACGGTCTGGTGCACCGGGACCTCAAGCCCTCGAACATCCTGCTCACCGCCCAGGGGCCGCGGGTCATCGACTTCGGCATCGCGCACTCCGCCGCGGACACCTCCCTGACGATGACCGGCACGGCGCTGGGCACCCCCGGCTTCATGGCGCCCGAGCAGCTCGCCATGGGCGGACCGAAGGCCACCGGCGCGGCGGACGTGTTCGCGCTGGGCGGGGTGATCGTGTTCGCGGCGACCGGCAGCGGCCCCTTCGGCACCACCGAGCCGCAGGTGTTGATGTACCGCACCGTGCACGAGGATCCGCAGTTGGACGAGCTTCCGCCGGGCCTGCGGGAGTTGGCGGCGGCCTGCCTGGAGAAGGATCCGGCGCGACGTCCCTCGCTGCCCGACCTGATGGCCAGGATCGGCGAACCGAGCGGGTACGCCGACTGGCTGCCGGAGTCGGTCACCGTGCGGCTGCGCCGGCTGTCCTCGCAGCTCAGCGACCCTCGGGCCGTCGAGGCGGCCACGCCCCCGCCGATGTCCCAGGGTCCCGGCGCCACCGGAGCCGAGGCCGCCCCCGCCAAAGCGCCGCTCCACCGGCCCTCGACCGGCCCGGCGGCGGACATGGCGGCGGGCATGGCGGCGGGCATGGCGGCGGGCATGGCGGCGCCCCCACCGCCCGCCGCCCCACCGCGGGTTGCCGCACCCGCGGCTCCCGCACCAGGACCGTACGGCCCTGGCCACACCGTCGCCTCGCCCCAGGGCGGGTACGGCCCCGCCCCCGTCACTCCCCCGCCGGGGCCGCACCACTTCGACCGTCCGCCGCACCCGCCCGGACCGTCGGTGTCCCCGGGGGCGCCGGGGTCGCCGAGCCGTCGCCGGGTGCTGGCCGCGCTGGGCGGGGCCGGGGTGCTCGCCGGCGGCGGCGCGCTGACCTGGGCGCTGTGGCCGGGCGATGACGGAGGCGGCGGCAGCGGGGCGGACGCCCTGGGCAAGCCCGGCGGCACCGGGAAGCCGGCGGGCGAGACCGGGAAACCGTCCCCCGGGGCCGCCCCCTCGACCAGCGCGAAGCCGTCGAGCCGACTGCCCCGGAAGATCCGCGACCGGGGCTACCTCACCGCCGGTACCGACCCGACCTACACACCCATGGAGTTCATGCGGAACGGCAAGCCCGTCGGCGCCGATGTCGACCTCGCGGATGCCCTCGGCCGCGAACTCGGGGTGCGCTTCGCGTTCCGCAACGATGTGTTCGACACCCTCCTCGCCGGTCTGGCCGCGGGCCGCTACGACCTGGTCCTGTCGTCGATGACCGACACCAAGGACCGTCAGCAGGGGATCGACGCCTCGACCGGCAACAAGATCGGCTCCGGCGTCGACATGATCGACTACTTCAGTGCTGGGCTGGCGCTCGTCGTCCAGCAGGGCAACCCGAAGGGCATCCGAAGGCCCAGGGACCTCGCCGGCGAGCAGGTCGCCGCCATGCGCGGATCGTCGGCCTTCGACTACCTCGAACAGCTGCCGGCCTCCGTGAAGCCGCACCTCCAGCCGGTCGAGTCGGCGAACGAGCTCTACGACGGTCTCGCCAACGGCCGATTCACGGCCGGGCTCGACGACTTCCCGGTGGCCGCCTACAACGCGGCCACCCACACCGGGGGCACCCCCCTCGAACTCACCGGCAAGCAGATCGACCCCGTGCTCAGCGGCATCGCGGTGCGCAAGGCGGACAGGGACCTGCGCGACGCCGTCCGCGACGCCCTCGACCGCCTCATCGACAACGGCGAGTACGCGCGGATCCTCAGGAAGTGGCACATCGAGGACGGTGCGGTGAAGCGGGCCGAGATCAACCGGGGCCGCTGACCCGGGCCTCCGCGGGGCGGGCTCGGGCTCGCTGACCCCGGCCTCCGCGGGGCGACCCCGTTCTCGGCTGGGCGGCCCCGGACTTCTCTCGGCGACCCCGGTGCCGCTCGGCGACCCCCGTCTCCGCTGGGCAGCCCCGGTCACGGCTGGGCGGTGGTCGCGGGCCGCGTCACCTCGCGGCAGCGCGGCCCGGTCACGGCGCACCGGCTACCTCTCCCCGGAGTCCCCGCGGGTCGAGGCCAGTTCGATACCGCGCAGCCGGCGGAGCCAGCCGGTGAACAGCCGCAGCGCGACCGCGCAGGCGCCACACCAGCTCCAGCCGTCGGTGACCAGGGCGTGCAGCCCGTCCTGGTGCCGGATGTACAGGGCCTGCGCGCCCACGACCGCCGTGATGAGCGCGTGGGTACGTGACTCGACCGACAGCAGCCAGTCGACGGGCAGCCACAGCGGGGCGGTCAGGTCGCGCAGCCGCATACGGAGCGCCGCCAGCAGGAATCCCAGGGCGTAGCCCATCCGGCGGCGCGGGGAGAGGGTGACGCCGTTCTCGGGATCCCCGGCCAGGATCGCGGCCCACTCGTCCCTCAGGTGGGCCCTGCGGGATCCGGCGACGAGGGAGGCGAGGTCCAGGGTCCGCTGCGCCGCCCTGCCGCGTGCCCGGCCGGTCCTCGCGGGAGCCCCGGGCTCCGCCTCGTCCGCCCGGGCACTCCGGCGCCGGGCCGTGGCCCGCAGGACGACCACCGCTACCACGCACATCGCGGGGGTCAGCACCGCGAACACCGTGCCGGCCATGACCATGGTTCCGCCGAGGGAGTGCGCGGCGTCGAGCATCCGCAGCGCACTGCCGACGAGGAGGAAGATCACTGCCGCCACGCCGGCCAGCGTCGGTGCCAGGACGGAGACGACAGCCAGCTCGGCGGGGACCGCCCGCTCGCCGCGCGGCTCGCCGGTGCTCATGCGGAGCCCCCCTCGGCCGCCGTGCGCAGTCCGAAGAACCGGGGCTTGCGCTCCCGGGCCTCATGGGCCGCGCGCTGCCCGGCGGCGGTGAGTTCGTAGTAGTACCGCTTCGGACGCCCCGGGTGCTCGCCCGTCTCCTCGGTCCGGGTGATCCATCCGGCGTCGAGCATGCGCTCCAGGATGGGGTACACGGTCCCGGACCCCAGTTCGGTCTCCTCGCAGATCTTCAGCCCCCATGCCCGATCGTCGGGGGTGGACGCCATCAACACCTTGAGTACCTCAAGTGTCGGGCGGGTAAGGCGCATTGATGCCATATCACCAGTGAAGCACCGGGCCCACCGTATGTCGAGTACGCCAATCACGCGGGCTCTGCCCGGTGGCGTACGCGGGCGCGCGCCGAGGCCCACTCGCCGAACCGACTCACGTTACCGGGCTCCGGCGCGTTCAGGTGGTGCACCAGCGGGGGTCAAGTTTTGGCCACTAGCAAGGTACCGGGAGGCGGTTGGCGCCTCCTTCGACACCACTTGCTGGAGGCATGAGTGCGTCGCATCGGAATGACCGTCGCGTCCGTGATGGGGGCCGCGGCCCTGGCCCTGTCCGTGGCGGGGACGGCCACCGCCGCCCAGGGAGTCCTGCTGATCAACGGACGGCCGCACACCAACCCCGGCGGCTGCATCACCGACACCATGGAAACGGTGGCCAATATGACCAACCAGACGGCCGTCGTCTACTCGGAGCCGGGCTGCCAGGGCGAGGTCGTCACCACGCTCATGCCGGGCCAGGAGGAGGAGATCGGCGGCGGCGAGAGCGTCCGCATCAACTGACGGCTGTCACGGCTGACGGCTGTCACAGCTGACGGCTGTTACGGCTGACGGCTGTCACGGCTGACGGCTGTTACGGCTGACGGTAGGTGCGCCGCGAGCGCGCCGCAGCGCACGAAACCGGTGGCGGGGCATCGTCTCAGACGGGGACGGTGCCCCTCCGCATCCCATCCACCCATCCCAAGTACCTTCTCTTTCCCCAGGTCAGAGCCGGTGTGGGCATCCCAGCGTCCCTCATATGCCGGTGCGCCTTGCCCTGCCGGGCAGCACCGGCTTCGCTAGTGGTCGGGCCGGAACGAAGATGGTCGTCCCACGGCCACCGCTCAGCCGACGCCTCAGTCATGCACACCACCCACACCACTACGGGGAACACCATGAAGCCCAACCGCCTCGCCAAGCCGACGCTCGCCGGAATCGCCCTGCTGGCCGCTCTCACCCTGACCGCCTGCAACAGCGACGACAGCACGGACGGCGCGGGGAAGGGGTCCGACTCGTCCAACTCCAGCAGCGCGGGCAGGAGCACCGGCGGCGGCAACGGCAACGGCGGGTCCGGCTCCTCCGGCGGCAGCGGCACCGGCGGCAGCGGCTCCTCCGGCTCCGGGACCGCCGGCGACTCCGACGGGCCGAAGGGATCGGTCGCGGGCACCGGCAACAACTCCAACGGCAAGATCGACGTCTGCCGCACCGATGAGCTGGAGGTCAACGCGGAGGACAACACCATCGACTCGGAGGGCGTCGTCACCGTGTCGTTCAAGAACAGCGGTGGCCGGGACTGCACCATCAGCGGCTACGCCGGCGTCGACCTCAAGGGCGCCGACGGCACCACCGTCTCCGTCGACCGGGGCAGCGAGACGCCCACGCCGACCACCCTCGCGGACGGAGAGACCGCCGCGTTCAACATCAGCTACCCGGTGAACACCTCCGGCGGCAGCGGCTGGCGCGCCTCGAAGCTCATCGTGACCCCGCCGAACGAGACCAAGAGCGTGACCCTGAACTGGCCGGGCGGCTCCTTCCCGGTCTCGGACGGCAGCGGCTCGGGCACGTCGCTGACCCTCGCCCCGGTGGGCAAGGTGGGCTGACCCACAGGTCGGAGGAGCAGCGGCGCGACCCCGCCACGGTGTGTGGCGG
>NZ_SRID01000368.1 GCF_004684805.1 Streptomyces palmae | reverse complement strand
GCGCGCGATCCAGCGCTCCGTCCCGCCCCGTCCTGCCCCCCGTCCGGGCGTCGGCCCCGGGCTCGGGTTCGGGTTCGGGTTCGCAGAGTGCGGCGCGTACCTCGGCGAGCAGGCGGAGGGCCAGCGGATGCCGGGCGTCCGGGCCCGCCGCGGGTGCCGGGGGCAGCCCGTACCGCGACTGGCAGCGCTCCGCCTGCCGAGGGGTGAGATCGCCCAGCCGCAGGCAGTCGGGCAGCGGCCGGGCCGGGGCACCCGCCGAGGGGGTGAGCGCCTGCCGGGGACGGTGCAAGGTGCCGTCCGGGAAGAGGTCCCCGGCCCGCTCCCAGTGCTCGGGGCCGCACCCGATGATCAGCCGGGCCCGGGCCTCGCGGAGCCAGGCGGCGGTGCCCCACGTCCATTCGGTCAGCCGATGGGCGAGCAGCGGGGGCATCTCCTCGGGGCCGTCCAGCAGGACGAGCAGCGGTCGCCCCGCCGCGCCGGCCAGGGCCGCGACCTGCTCCGGGCTGGTCTCCTCGAGCTGGGGCCCGTCGTCCACGGGAGCGGGGTCCGCCCCGTCCGGCGGGGAGTCCCAGTCCGGCGCGAGTACCCGGCCGGGCGCCTCCGCGGCCGGTCTCCTCGAGTCGTCCGCGAGGTCCTCACGGAGATCCGGCGCAAGGCCCGCGCCCGCCCACCAGGCCCAGTCCTCCTCGTCCGGTGTCTTGTCCTGTGTCTCGCCCGGCCCTTCGCCCGGTTCCTCGCCCGCAGGGGCGTATTCGGGGACGCTGCCGAGGGGACGCGGGGCCCCGGCGTCCAGGGCCCGGTCCGCGGCGTCCCGGTCCTCCCGCTCCCGGGCGGCGCGCACGACGCGGGTGGCCGTGGCCAGCACCCGCTCCACCGCGTCCCGCAGGTCGCGGTCGTCCGGGCGCAGGTCCGCGCCGCGCAGCCAGATCACCGGCCCCGGCACATCGCCTTGGGAGCGCCGGGCGGCCAGCCGGGCCAGCTCCGTACTGCGCCCCGTGCCGGGGTCGCCCACCAGGGCGAGCACCACCGCGTCCGCACCGTCGGTGAAGCGGTCGAACTCCGCGCTGATCCCCGGCCGTTCCACGGGGCGGAGGTCGAGGGCACCGGGGCGCGCCGGAACACCGGTGGCCGGCGGCGGCTCCCCGGGCGGCAGGGAGGTCGCGGTGAGCCGGAGCACTCCGGCCAGGTTGAGGTCGCGTCCGTACGCCGGGACGGTGGCGCCGTTGCGCTCCAGGAGGGCGGCGAGCGGGCCGCCCGGGTCGGCCGCGGCGGCGGCGCGCAGGGGGATGGCGAAGCCGCCCGCGCGGTGCCCGGTCTGCAGGGCGGTGCCGAGGACGGCCAGTACGGAGCCGTTCCGGGCATCCAGCACCGGGCCGCCGGCGGTCTCCCCGTCCCGGGCCGGCCCCGGTTCCGGCAGCAGGGCGCCGCCGTCGTGCGACACCAGCTCCAAGGCGCCGGCGACCAGCCGGAAGCGGTCGGTGGCGGCGTAGGTCACCGGGCCGGCGCCGGCGATCCTGGCCACCAGCCAGCGGCCGGTGCGCAGCCATACGGGGGCGCCGAGCCGCAGCGGGTCGGCTGCCGCGATGGCCAGGGGGGTCACGTCCAGCCCGGTGGTCCGTACCAGGGCGAGGTCGACGTCCGGCAGCGGGGTGATCGCCTCGGACTCGACCAGGCAGGTGAGCCCGCTCGGCGCGTGGAGCACCAGTCGGGCCAGCCCGTCCACGGTCTCGTGGCTGGTGACCAGGGTGCCGTGGGTGTCGGCCAGGAAGCCGACGCCCCGGGGCCGCCCCGCCAGGTCTCGGATGTGGACCAGGGCGCGGTCCACATCGTCCGGTGCTAGCACCCCGTCTGCCTCCGCTCGGTGAGGGCGGCGGGCGCGTGTTCGCACCCTTGTGCCCCTGTGTTTCCGACCGTAGGCAGCGGGTGATCGACGAACCAGGGCTCTGGCCGAACGCGCCCCCCTGCACCCCCGCCGTTCACATCGAGCGCCTGCCCGAAGGGGTGAATTCAGCGCTGGCGCGGGTAACGGCTGAGACAGCAGTGGGGCGAGTGACGGGGTGTGTACCCCGCACTCGCCCCATGGAGTGCTTTCCGACGGCTGATACCGGCCATCGGGTGGTCAGGCGAAGACGGCCAGGATCTTCGCCTTGCCCTGGTGCTCCTCGATCAGCGCCAGGAACCGGCCGTCCGGACCGAAGACGGCGATCGGGCCGGCAGCGGCCCCGTCCGCTCCGTCGGCCCCGTGCGACTTCGCGGTGGCGAAGCCCGGGGTCTTGATCCGGACCCCGTTGCCGAGCAGTCGGGCCTGTTCCTCGTCCACGTCCCAGCGGGGGAAGGCCGCCCCGGCCGCTTCGGCGATCGGCATGATCTCCAGCGACTCCTGGATCCGGTCCAGGGTCCGGGCGGCCGCCAGGTCATAGGGGCCCACCCGGGTACGGCGCAGCGCGGTCAGGTGCCCTCCGGTGCCCAGGGCCGCGCCCAGGTCGCGGGCGAGCGCCCGGATGTAGGTGCCGGAGGAACACACCACGGTGACGTCCAGGTCGAGCACCGCGGTGCCGTCCTCGGCCACCGCCTCCCGGTGGCCGTTCAGGACGAAGGAGGAGACGGTCACCGGGCGGGCCGGGAGGTCGAAGTCCTCGCCCTCGCGGACCCGGGAGTAGGACCGCTTCCCGTCGATCTTGATGGCGCTCACCTTGGACGGGACCTGCTGGATCTCGCCGGTCAGCGCGGCGATGCCGTCCCGTACCGCCTCCAGCCGCACGCCCGCGGCTCCGGCGGCACCGGTGACCTCGCCCTCGGCGTCGTCGGTCACCGTGGTCTGGCCGAGCCGGATGGTGGCCTCGTACTCCTTCTCGGTGAGCGCCAGGTGCCCGAGCAGCCGGGTGGCCTTCTCCACGCCGAGCACCAGCACGCCGGTCGCCATCGGGTCGAGGGTGCCCGCGTGGCCCACCCGTCGGGTGCGGGCGATGCCGCGCATCTTGGCGACGACATCGTGAGAAGTGAAGCCGGACGGCTTGTCGACGATGACAAGGCCGTCCGGCACGTGTCCGGAACGCTTCATTCGGCGGCTGCGCCATCCTCGTCGTCGCCCGGCTTGCGGTACGGGTCCGCCTCACCGGCGTACGCGGCGCCGGAGGAGGCCTCGCGGACCTTGGCGTCCGAGGCCCGCGCCCGGTCCAGCAGGTGCTCGATGGTCCGGGCGTTCTCCGGCAGGGCGTCGGCGACGAAGGTCAGGGTCGGAGTGAACTTCACCCCGGCCGCGCGCCCGACCTCGGAGCGCAGGATTCCCTTGGCGCTCTCCAGTCCGGCCGCCGCGCTGGCCCGCTCCTCGTCGTCGCCGTAGACCGTGTAGAAGACGGTCGCCTCCCGCAGGTCACCGGTGACCCGGGTGTCCGTGATGGTCACGTGCGAACCGAGCCGGGGGTCCTTGATGCCGCGCTGCAGCTTCTGGGCGACCACCTCCCGGATGAGGTCCGCCAGCCTCTTCGCCCGCGCATTGTCGGCCACTGGTCCGTCTCCTTCTTGTGTTCCACGATCTGTTCTCGGCTGGGGCCCGGGAGCCCGCGGCGGCGCCGCTGGGTGTTGCGGCTCCCGGATCAGCACGGTCGGCGTCGCTGACGCGCTCAGTCGTCATGCTCGCCGTGGAACCGCCGCCGCACCGACAGCAGCTCCACTTCCGGCCGGGCGGCGACGAGGCGCTCGCACCGGTCCAGTACGTCTCTGAGGTGCTCCGTGTCCCCGGACACGACCGCCAGGCCGATCCTGGTCCGGCGGTACACGTCCTGGTCGCCCACCTCCGCCGCGCTCACCGCGTACTTGCGCTGGAGCTCGGCGACGATCGGCCGGACGACGGAGCGCTTCTCCTTCAACGACCGTACGTCGCCGAGGAGGATGTCGAAGGACAGCGTCCCTACATACATATGGAGCGGGTAAAGCCACCCGTGGGGCACTCGCGGGGTTCCCGCCACGCTTTGGCAGGAACATTCAGCACCGTACACGCAACGGCCGGGGCCGATCGACGGAAATACTCCCTCCTGCGCCGCCTTCGCGGCTGGAGAGGGCCCGTCGACCGGCCCCGACTCGAGCGCTCCCCAGGGGGCCGGAGCCCCCTGGGGTACGGATCAGCCGCGCGGCTTCTCGCGCATCTCGTAGGTCGCGATGACGTCGTCGACCTTGATGTCGTTGAAGTTTCCGAGGTTGATACCGCCCTCGAAGCCTTCGCGGATCTCGGTGACGTCGTCCTTGAAGCGGCGCAGACCCTCGATGGTGAGGTTCTCCGCCACGACCTTGCCGTCGCGCAGCAGACGGGCCTTGGTGTTCCGCCGGACCTCGCCGGAGCGGATGATGACACCCGCGATGTTGCCCAGCTTGGACGAGCGGAAGACCTCGCGGATCTCCGCCGTACCCAGCTCGACCTCTTCGTACTCCGGCTTCAGCATGCCCTTCAGGGCCGCCTCGATCTCCTCGATCACCTGGTAGATGACCGAGTAGTAGCGGACGTCCACACCCTCGCGCTCGGCCATCTGGGTGGCACGCCCCTCGGCGCGCACGTTGAATCCGATGACGATGGCGTCGGAGCCGGTCGCCAGGTCGATGTCGGTCTCGGTGACCGCACCCACACCGCGGTGCAGGACCCGCAGGTCGACCTCGTCGCCGACGTCGAGCTGGAGCAGCGAGGACTCCAGGGCCTCGACCGAACCGGACGCGTCGCCCTTGATGATGAGGTTGAGCTGCTGGACCTCGCCGGCCTTGAGCACCTTGTCCAGGTCCTCCAGGGAGACCCGGCGGGTGCGCTTGGCGAAGGCGGCGTTGCGCTCGCGCGCGGCGCGCTTCTCGGCGATCTGGCGGGCGGTGCGGTCCTCGTCCACGACGAGGAAGTTGTCGCCCGCACCGGGCACGTTGGTGAGACCGAGCACCAGGACCGGGGTCGAGGGGCCTGCCTCCTCCAGCGCGTTGCCGTTGTCGTCGAGCATCGCCCGGACGCGGCCGTACGCGTCGCCGGCGACCATGGTGTCGCCGACCCGCAGGGTGCCGCGCTGCACCAGCACGGTGGCCACGGCGCCGCGGCCGCGGTCCAGGTGGGCCTCGATCGCGATGCCCTGCGCGTCCTGCTCGGCGTTGGCCCGCAGGTCGAGCGCGGCGTCCGCGGTCAGGACCACGGCCTCCAGCAGCGAGTCGATGTTCAGACCCTGCTTGGCGGAGATGTCGACGAACATGGTGTCGCCGCCGTACTCCTCGGCCACCAGGCCGTACTCGGTCAGCTGACCGCGCACCTTGGTCGGGTCCGCGCCCTCGACGTCGATCTTGTTGACCGCGACCACGATCGGCACCTCGGCCGCCTTGGCGTGGTTCAGCGCCTCGACCGTCTGCGGCATCACACCGTCGTTGGCCGCCACCACGAGGATCGCGATGTCGGTCGACTTCGCACCGCGGGCACGCATGGCGGTGAACGCCTCGTGACCCGGGGTGTCGATGAAGGTGATCTTGCGCTCGTCGCCGTTGACCTCGGTCGAGACCTGGTAGGCACCGATGTGCTGGGTGATGCCGCCGGCCTCGCCCGCGACCACGTTGGTCTTGCGGATCGCGTCCAGCAGTCGCGTCTTACCGTGGTCGACGTGACCCATGACGGTCACCACCGGCGGACGCGCGACGAGCATCTCCTCGCCGCCCTCGTTCTCGCCGAACTCGATGTCGAAGGACTCGAGCAGCTCGCGGTCCTCCTCCTCCGGGCTGACGATCTCGACGTTGTAGTTCATCTCGTCGGCGAGCAGCTGCAGCGTCTCGTCGGAGACCGACTGGGTCGCGGTGACCATCTCGCCCAGGTTGAACATCACCTGGACCAGCGACGCCGGGTTGGCGTTGATCTTCTCCGCGAAGTCGGTGAGCGAGGCACCACGCGACAGCCGGACCGTCTGGCCGTTGCCGCGCGGCAGCATCACGCCGCCGATGGACGGGGCCTGCATGGCCTCGTACTCCTGGCGCCGCTGCCGCTTCGACTTGCGGCCACGACGCGCCGGACCGCCGGGACGGCCGAACGCACCCTGCGTGCCACCGCGGCCACCGGGACCACCCGGACGACCACCGAAGCCGGGACGGCCGCCGAAGCCGCCGCCACCGCCGCCGGGGCCACCGCCACCGGGACGACCGGCGAAGCCGCCGCCGCCACCCGGACGGCCACCGCCGCCACCGGGACGACCGGCGAAGCCGCCGCCACCGGGACGACCGGCACCGCCGGGACGGCCGGCACCGCCGGGGCCGCGACCGCCGGCACCGGGGCCGGGACGCGGGCCGGCAGCCGGACGCTGCGGCATCATGCCGGGGTTGGGACGCGGACCGGCCGGGCCGGGACGCGGGCCGCCCTGCGGACGGGGCATGCCGCCGGGGGTCGGGCGAGCGCCGCCGGGACCCTGGGGACGGGGACCGCCCTGGCCGGCGCCCTGCGGACGCGGGCCGCCGGGGCCGCCCTGCGGACCGCCGGGGCGCGGCGCGCCACCCGGACGGGGCGCCTGCGGGCGCGCCATGCCGGTGGAGCCGCCGGAGGTGAAGGGGTTGTTGCCCGGGCGCGGGCCGGCCGGACGGGCACCGGGGCGCGGCGCACCCTGGCCGCCGGGGCGCGGGGCACCGGGGCGAGCGCCCTGGTCACGACCCTGGCCGGGGCCACCCGGACGGGCGCCGGGGCGCGGGCCGGGGGTGCCGCCGGGCTTGCCCGGACCGCTCGGCTTGGCAGCGGGCCGGGGGGCCTGCGGAGCCGCCGGCGGGGCGGTGAACTCGGGCTGGGACGGCGCCGGGG
>NZ_SRID01000367.1 GCF_004684805.1 Streptomyces palmae | reverse complement strand
GCCCTGGTCCGCCCCGCCCACCCCGGTCCGCGTCATCCGGCACGTCAGCGGCCACCCCGGCCATGCCCGCCGCCGAGCCCTGCCCCCACCCCAGGCTGACCGTCGAAGGAGAAGCACCATGTCGCTGAAGAACGTCAACACCGTCCTGGCCACCGCCGTTGCCCTGTTCGTCCTCTACCTCGGGCTGTCCTTCATCCTGACCCCCGAGACGTCCACTCCAGGCGTTGGCCTGCCGAACTGGCCCGACGGCGACGGCGGCGGCTTCCTCACCATGAAGGGCATCCGTGAGTTCGCGATGGGCCTGGTCATCGGCATCCTGCTGGTGACGGGCCACCGCCGCGCCCTGGGCTGGGTCCTGCTGATGGAGGCCGTCGCCCCGTTCGGCGACATGATCAACGTCTTGGCCCACCACGGCTCCGCCGCCGCCGCGTTCGGCATCCACGGCCTGACCGCGGTGCTGATCGCGGCCACCGGCCTGCTGATCCTCCGCGAGACCGGCAAGGCCCACCAGGCGCCCGCCCCGGTGCCCGCAGCGCGGCCCGCCTGACGGCCGCATGCCGAAGGGGTGGCCCGGCCGCATGGCCGGGCCACCCCTTACCCGTCGGCCACCGTCGGGAAAGGCCGGGCAGGCGATTTCCTTCCGGTGAGCGACGGCCTACGGCCGGGGCGGCCTGCTGCGCCGCGGCGACCACGGGCACTCCACCCCTCGGGGGCCGCTTGGGCTCGGCGCGTCCACCCGGGCCGGTCTCAGGAGCGCTTGGGCTCCAGGTGCAGCACGGTGATCCCGCACTCGAAGGTCTGCGAGGCGACCGTACGGAACCGCTGGTAGGCGTCGGGGGTGCCGAACACCGGCATGCCGGCGCCGATCGCGGTCGGGTTGACGAACAGGTGCAGCTCGTCGACCAGGCCCTCGTTGATCAGGCTGGACACCAGCGTGCCGCCGCCGTAGGCGATGAGGTCGCCACCCGGCTGGGCCTTGAGGCCGTTCACGGTCTCGGCGAGGTCGCCCCCGGCGATGACGGCGCCCTCCCAGGGCGACTCGGTGAGGGTGTTCGAGATCACGACCTTCTGCGCGTTGTTGATCTTGTCGATGGCCTCCTGGGGCTCGCCCTCCGGCTCGGACGCCCAGTGCGGAATGAACCCCTCGGCGAGCTTGCGGCCCAGCACGATGCAGTCCACCGGCTCGACCATCGCGCTGATGTAGGCGCCGATGTCAGTGGTCCATGGGAACGTCAGCCAGTCCATCTCGCCGTTCGGGCCACCCATGTAGCCATCGACGCTCATCTGGACCTGGAGCTTGAACTTGCGCACGAGCGGTGTCCCTTCGGGGCTGCGGTCATACGGGATGCCGGGCACGGGGGCCGAGGGCGGGGCCGAGTGGCCGATGCCCCGGCGATGGCCGCTGACCGTACTCCGGCTCGGTCCGCGCATCCCGGCGTGATCACATCCTGACACGAGAAGTGGACGGTGTCCACATATTCGTCGCGGGAGTGGTGAGGGGGCCGCCCGCGGGTTTCGGCGGTCTTGCTCAGGCGGTGTGGCGGGTCCTGCGGCGGCGTACCGCGAGGGCGGTTCCGCCACCGGCGGCGACCAGTGCGGCGGCCACGCCGGCGATCGCCGCGGTGTTGTCGTCCGTGCCGGTCTCGGCGAGGTCGGGGCCCTTGGCCGCGGTCGGCGGGGCGCTGTTGGCCTTCACGGTCTTGTCGATCCAGCCCGCGTAGGCGGGGGCGCTGGTGTAGAGGCCGGGGCCGTGGGAGCACGGCACGTTCGGGGCGCCGGGCCCGGAGGTGACGCCGATCAGCTCCCAGCGACCACCCCGGCCCTTTTGCACCTGCGGACCGCCGGAGTCCCCGAAGCACGCCATGGCCTTGGGCACGGTGGTGATCGTGCACAGCCGGGTCCGGTTCGCGTAGCCGGGCGCGCACTCGGACTCGGCGCCCCGGCGGGTGTTCAGCTCCTGCAGCCGGTCAGGGAACGCGAACTCGGTGTCGACGGTGGTGCCGAAGCCCAGGAGCCGGGTCGGTGTGCCGGGCGCCCCCGGCTGCTCGGCGATCTCGATGGGTTGCTGGGCGACCGGGCGGTCCAGGCGTATCAGCGCGAGGTCGTCCTTGTTGGCGGCCTTGTTGTCGCCGTTCACATAGCCGGGGTGGACGAAGATCCGGTCGATCTTCCGGACGGTGCCGCCGGACTTGCGGTGGGCGCTGCCGACCCGCACGGTGCCCTCCAGTTCGAGCCCCTCGACCTTCACGCAGTGAGCCGCCGTCAGCACCCACTGCCGATCGATCAGCGACGCCCCGCAGTTTCCGTCGAGCATGCCCTGCGAGGGGGCCGACTCCGGGATGCTCGCCATGAAGGGGTAGCTCTCGGAGGAGTCCGACCCGTTGACGATGGCTCCGGCGGTACCGACCATCACGGTGGCGCAGGCCGCGGCGGCGAGAACGCCGACTGCGGCGGTCCGGGCGGTACGGCGGCGCGGCGGCTTGAAGCTGAACACAGAGAGTTCCCTTTGGCTCGGTGGTTCCGAATGCATTCAGCCTCGTTGTCCGAAACCTGCCGCACCATCCAGGCAACGGGTCAGTCGACGGTACGGCCAGCCCCCTCTCTGTACGGGGGAAACCCCCAGGTCCCGAGTGTGGCTGCCTGCCTCCCGACCCGTGTGCCACCGATGTCGCGCCCCGTGAACAAAGCCACCCGCCGATACGCTCCCCGTATGCGGACACATGAGCAGGCCATGGTGGTGACCACCACCCATGAGAGCGAGGACAAGGCCCGCGCGCTGGCGGCGGAGGCCGTGAACGCGCGGCTGGCGGCCTGCGCGCAGGTGTACCCCATCGCCTCGGTCTACCGGTGGCAGGGCAAGGTCGAACAAGCGTCGGAATGGCGCGTGGACTTCAAGACGGACGTGAGCCTGGCGGACGACCTGACCACGTTCGTCATCGACCGGCACGACTACGAGACCCCCGAGGTCATCGCGGTGCCGATTACCGCGGGGAGCGCGGCTTACCTGGATTGGGTGAGGTCGCAGACCGGGGAGTGACGTGCGGCCAGGGGAGCTGAGGGGGCTGCCGGTATGCCGTGAGGTGGAGGCCGGCCTTCCCTGTCAGGGCTTTGGCTACGGGACGAGCGGCCCCACCTCGTGGCAGGAGCCGCTCGTCCTTACCCCTGAAGCCGACCAGGAGTAGCGTTCTGAGTGTCGAGGTCAGAACGGAGCACAGCATGCCACAGGGCACCGAAGAGCACATTGGCGCACGTATCGCCGACTATCGGAAACTACGCCAGTTAACCCAAACGGCCCTCGCCCAGCGGGCGTTCCTCTCCAGGGGGTGCATCGCGAAGGTGGAGCGGGGCCTGGCACCGGCGACCCCCAGCGTGGTGGCCGCGGTGGCCAGGGTCCTCCAGGTCGATGTGGCCGTACTGACCGGCCAGCCCTACATTTCCGAGCTTCAGCAGGACCGGCTCGACCGGCTGATCGCTCCGCTGTCGGATGCCCTCGACATGTACGACCTCGGGCCCGACTCGCACGTCACGCCGCGCCCCCTTGCCCAGTTGGAGCAAGACGTACGCGAGTTGTGCGCCGGTGCCTGCGCTACCCAGTACAGGGACATCGGATCCAAGTTGCCGGGCCTGCTGGGTGAACTCACCACTGCCATAAGCGAGCTACCCCAGGGACGCGACTATCAGCGTGCCGCCGCGTCGTTGAGCTGGTGCTACTGGACGGCGTACGAGTTCGCCTACCGGCTCGGCTACCACCATCTGGCCACCATCGCCCTGGAACGTATGGGCTGGATGGCAGAGCAGGCCCAAGACCCGCTGCTCCTGGCCGTACGGCTGAACAAGCGGAGCAGCATGCTGTTGCGCCGGGGCGACAACAAGCTGGCGCTGAAGGTCATCGAGCGTGGTCACCGACTCGTCGAGCAGCACGAGGACACCGGTTCCACCGATGCCTTGGCGGTGGCGGGGAGCCTGCACCTGGCGGCGGCCATCTCCGCGGCTCAGGCCGACGACGCCGATGTCGTCAGGGGGCACCTGGGGCTGGCGCGTGAGGCGGCGGACAGAATCGGGCGGGACGTGCCCGATGTCTACTGGGCCTCATTCGGAACGACCAACGTGGCCCACTTCGACATTGCCGCTCTGGTCGAGCTGGGTGAGCTGGGCCAAGCGGTGAAGGAGTCCAAGAAGCTGCACTTCCCGGAGTCCCATCCGAAGATGCGGGTGGGTCGGTACTACATCGAGATGGCCCGAGCGTATGCGCAGATGGGCAAGCCTGAACCGGCCGAACGGTTCCTGCTCCGCGCCCGGAAGGTGGCCCCGCAGCAGGCCCGCTACCACCCGCTGATGCGGGAAACGATCGGCACGCTCGTCCGTCGGCAGCGCCGGGCCCCCGAATCGCTGTCCTCCCTCGCCACGTGGGTCGGTATGTAACGAGTGGGCGCACCCCTGCGTTGTTCCCTGTTCGGGAACACCACAGGCTCGGTGAATCGGGACTCTGTGACGGTAGCCGCACACTCCGTCAAGGGAGCCGAACGTGACGACCACCGCCGCATGCCTTCCACCCCCTACCGGGGCAGGGCTTGAGGACCGCCTCGCCCTGGCCATCCGGCCGGAAGGCGGCCACGCCTTCCCCGACATCGCGGAGGCCGGCCGGTGAAGCCGAACTGGAAGCCACCTCTCGGGCTGGAGCCGCGGTTGCGGCAGGCCGGTATCGGCTGGAAGGCCGTACGGGTGCCGGTGGAGATCGGTGAGCGGGTGCTGATCCTGCTCGGTGACGACAACGGCGCGGTGGTCCAGGACCAGAGCATGTACTGGTTCGTCCCCGCCGAGACGGCACCGCGCCCCGCCCTGGACCGGCTGGTCCTGCTGCCCCGGCGGCCGGAGGAGGCCGCGTACGTGTGCATGCCGCCGGTGCACTGGAACCGGGGGCCGGGATTCCACTGGCGGATGCCGGCCGACCGTGGCCTCACGCCTGGTGACCTGCTCTTCGTCGCCGCCCGGATCGCGCTCAACACCAGCCCGGCCGACCTGAGGGAGGCGTCCCTTTGACCACGCGTATGCGGTACGTGGAGATGCGCCTGGGGCCAGACCCGGTCGCCGAGCCGTACATCATCGAGGTCCAGTGCACCTCCTGCGAGGCCGCCTCCACCCCCGCGCCCGAGCAGGTGCCGGGCGAGCAGCGGGACAAGGCGGAGGAGTGGGCGCTGGCGCACACCGGCAAGGCGGACGCGGAGGGGCGGCACCACACCGGTTACCGGGTCACGGTGACGATGTTCTGGCGGGTCACCCCCAGCGAGGACATCGACCCGCCGGTGGTTCGATGTAGCGAGTCGAACAAGGCTGAATGACCATCAGAAATCGTTGCGCCGACCGGTGGACGCGCTGTTTTGGAGCGGGCTCGAATCGTTCGGACGGGCTTGTGTCGCACCTAGACTGTCGTAGCCTGCGAGAGAGGATCGATCACATGCGCCCCGCACGGTTTGAACAGTTCTTGAAGTCCCTCCTGGAACAGGCGGGAGTGGCCAAGGAGGTGCAGACCGCGCGGGAAGTCGGTGACGACCGGCACCCCTATGGCTTGGCCGTTACCTACTCGACGGGCGCGCGGGTGTTGCTCCAGATTGTCGCCACCTCAGCGGAAGGCGACAAGTTTGATCAGACAGAGCAGATCATCGAGGGCGATGCGCCCGCTCCAGTAGAGGCGCCAGAGCCGTTCGATGGAGGCCAGGTGCGGCTGGAGTTGGTGGATCAGCACATTGCCGCCTTGGTCCTCAACAGCGGTAACCGCGAAGTGGCGTCCGCAGAGGCGTTCAGCACTCGTGAGGCGCCTGGCGCTGTCCACTACGGCGTGAAAATCATCTACCACGACACGAGCCGTGTGTATGTCTACGTGGTGAAGGCCCTGCCTGCCGGTCGTGACTGGTCGGGTGGTGCTGATTTCGACGTCCCAGCCGCTGTGTAGCGGCTGGGGTGGCTCCCCCGAAGATCGGGAGCATCCTCGGACTCTCAGGAGGTCGAAATGCGCGGTAAAAGGTTCGATCCTGCGTTAGTCGCGGGTAACTGCCCCGTATGTGGCGTTGGCACATCAGCGCAGCCGGGCCAGGAGACCCCTCTTCACCAGCAGTACGGCCAGCAGGATCAGCCCACGTGCCCGGGTGCCGGGCAGCCGTCCAACTAGCGACTCCAGTGCCCCGCCCGCGCCGCGAAAGTGGGTGAGCGGGGCATCACCCCGTCCCTGCGGGCCGCATCCCGCGACATTGCGCACCCGCAGAGCCGCTCACGAAGGCATTGACTCACTCACCCACACCCCGACCGGCGCGAGGGTGTCCTTGCGGATCACGGCCCACGGCACCGGAACGGGCACCTACGGATGGGTGGTCGAGCGCAGTGCTGAGGCAGCAGGCAAGGCGGAGGAAGGCTTGGGGATGACGGTCAGTCAAGGATGCGGAGCATGGAGCGTGCGACCCCTGCGATGCCTCGTCCGATCACCTGAAGCAGGCCGATCTCCCCAGCGAGTTCGCCGACATCAGCGGCCGCGTCTGCACGGCCGTGCCCGGTCCCGCACCGCGCGCAGGCGCGGGGCCATCGCCGCTTGTGGCCGCCGCACCTTCTACAACTCGCCATGGGAAAAACCCTTTTCGTCCAACAGGCAGGCCATGTCCGCCTGACATTACCCGTATCCGTCGATTCGGTTCGCACGCGTGGCCGGTGGCGGGAGGGCTGGTCATCGCCCAGCGGGTCGGCGCCGCAGGTGTCTGCGCGGGCTCTGACCGCGCCCTGATCACCGCCCCGCACACCGCACCCCCAGACGCCGCATCCCCGGCCCCCGAGACC
>NZ_SRID01000366.1 GCF_004684805.1 Streptomyces palmae | reverse complement strand
CCTCCCGCCCCACGGATCCCACGCTCCCCAGCGGGACCCTCCGGCCCCACCCGACGCGTCGCCCTGCGCCCCTGGTTTCTTCGGGCCGCCCGCGACCAGTGACGTGCTGGACGGCATACCTCCATCCGTACACCCTCCGGTGGACGCGTCATGCCGTCACCCGGTCGGGACCTCGTGGTCCGCGCGGGCCGGAGCCCCGCGCTTGCACGTGCCCCCATTGACCCGTCCTCCTCACACGAAGGGAACCTTCATGTCCGACGTCTTCGTCAACTACCGCACAGGCGACGAGGAATCCACGGCGACCATGATCGCCCGGGAGCTCGCCCGGCGCTTCGGCGGCGAGCGGATCTTCTTCGCCAGCAACTCGATCGAGCTCGGACACCGCTTCCCGGTGGAACTGGTCAAGGCGGTAGAGGGATGCGACGCGCTCCTCGCCGTGATCGGCCCGCGCTGGGCGGAGGTGCGAGGAGCCGACGGCCGTCCCGCCCTCGAGGCCGAGCAGGACTGGACCCGTCGTGAGATCCGGACCGCACTCGAGCGCGGGATCCTGGTGATCCCCGTGCTGGTCGGAAAGACCACGCGGATCGACCGCGCCGTCCTCCCGGACGACCTGCGGGAGCTGGCGGACTGCCAGTACAGGCGGTTCGACCACCGCAACTCGGAGTCGGACCTGACGGCGCTCGGCGACGCTCTCGCCCGGCTACTGCCCGAGCTGAGCGACACGGACAGGGATGCCCGTGCCGCGCGGGAGCGGGCGGAGGCGAAGCGCCCCAGGAAGTCGGCCAAGGATGCCGGGCACACCAGAATACGGACGCGTGACGTCGAGCAGCGCGTGCGCGGCGGCATCGGAAACCTCAACGGAGACCTGTCCGGAACCTTCGTCAACGAGCCGCAGGGGCCCGTGAACACCGGTCGGGGCCACCAGTACAACGCGCCCCACTTCCAGGGCGACAACACCGGGGTCCAGTTCACGGCGGGCGACAGCAGCGGTACGGTCCACCAGCGCTTCGGGTGCGAGCGCCGACGTTCGGACGACGGACGATGACCGAGCAGGACCGCGTCACCGTCAACGATCCGCGGGGCCCGGTGAACAACGGCCTGGGCCCCCAGTATGTCTTCTACGGTGCCGGCGCGGATTGGATGATCCGCAAGGGGGTCGAGCCCCGCCGGGTCGCCCGCGAGGACCGGGTGCGCCTGGCCGACCGGTTCGTACCGCCAGTGGGCTACCGCGTCGCAGCCGACCGACTGGCGGACCCCGGATCGGTGGTGCTGTTGGAGGCTTCGCCCGGCAGTGGCCGCCGCGCCGCGGCGATCATGCTGCTGCACGGGCTCGGTGCGGACGAGGGAGCCGACGAGGAGGGGATCAGGTTCGAGGAACTTCCCGCCACGGACCAGGACGAAGACCCTCTCGTCCCCGGTAAGGGAGACCGCTTCCTCCTCGACCTCTCGGGAATCGCCGACGAGGATGCCTACGCGAAGGCCCAGGACCGCCTGGCGGTGCGACGGGCACTGGTCCAGGAGGCGGGGGCCCACTTGGTCGTCGTCCTGCCGTCGGGCATGGAACACGCCCGCGCGCCGCACCTCGAACCCCACACGGTGACGCTGGGACGCCCCCGAGGCATCGCCGTCGTCACCCGGTACCTCCGCATGGACCGGATGCCCTTCCGCCCCGCGGACCTGGGCAACACCGACCTCCAGCGCCTGTGCGACCGCTCCCCCATGCGGGAACTGGCGCGGCTTGCGGGGCTGGTGAGGACCGCTCGCGACAGCGGCCGGTTCGGCGCCGACTTCGCGGGATGGCTCGACCAGGCGATGCACGCGGTGACCGACCGTGCCGGTGAGGTCGGCCGGCAGGTGGCCACGGTCCGCACCGCACCCGAGCGGGCCCTGCTGCTCGCGACGGCGGTGTTCGAGGAGGCCGACGCCGACACCGTCTACGACGCGTGGCACGGTCTGATGAGGACGGTGAGGCACGAGGAAGAGCCGACGACCGAGCTCGCGCAGACGGATTTCGGGGAGCGGTTGGCGGCGCTCGGGATCGAGCGGGACCCGGACGGCCGGCTCCGCTTCGGGCGGCTGGCCTACGCCGACGCGGTACGGACGTACTTCTGGGCGAACTTCCCCGGAACGCGCGAGCACCTCAGGGACTGGATCGGCCGGGCCGCCGGGTTGCGCGGTCTGACCGCCGACGACCGGGTGAACGTCGTCGTCCGCTTCGGTGAGCGGTCTTTGGCCGTCGGGCGGCCCGACCACCTTTTCGACCTCGTGGTGCGCTGGGCGGACCGCGCGACCGGGGCCTCCTGCGACCCGCGAGCCGTGGCGGCCCTTGAGTTCGGTCTCAGCCACGAGAGGTTCGGAGGGTGGTTCCGCAGGCGGATCTACGAATGCGCGAGGTCCGGCCCCTTGTCGGACGGTCTCGCCCGCGTCCTGACCAACGCCTGCCTCCAGAGCCTGGGCGCGACGCACCCGGATCAGGCGATGGTGCGACTCCACTACCTCGCCGCACGGAAAGGGGAGGCGGCACGCGAGGCTCGGGAGGCACTTCTCGACCTCGCCGGCCGCGACCGTCGGCTCTATCGGCTGCTGATCGACCGGCTGCGGGACCGGACGCCCCGGGACCCGCGCCGGGCGGAGACCCATCTCCGGCTGCTCGCGGAACTCCTGAGGAGCGACCGGGCACCGGACCCGCCGCCGTGGCCGGACCTGTTCCTGGGCTGGGAGACGGTTTTCTCCCAGCCGCCGACGGAGCTCTGGAACCCGCTGGTCAGTGGCTGGCTGAACGCCGCGGCGGGCGACCGGGCACAGGAAATGGCGCTGGACGTGATGGTCGGGGCGACGCACGGACGCACGGCCGCCCTCCACCGCCTCTACGCCATCGCCTGCACATGGGCGGGGTCCGCGCACCACCCGTCCCGGGCGGCCGTCGCCGCCCGCTTCTGGCAGCAGATCGACCACGCGCAGTACGCCCGTACGGAGCGTGCGGGTGCCGGACCACGGACCACGGAAGAGGCACGATGAAACCCCGCTTTCCCAGCCTGCTGTTCGTCGCTCTCTGCGGCCTCACACCGGTCGTGCTCGGAAGCCTCCTGAACTGGTCGGCGTGGCTGTGGGGCTTTATGTGCATGGTCACGGTTTCGGGCTCCCTGCTACTCGTGATCACGGTCCTCAGCGGTGGCCGCGCCTCGGCTGACCCGTACGAGCCCCAGGAGTCCGAGCCGCCCGCGGCGCCGACGGAGCAGCCTTACCAGGAAACGCGGGTGGTCGACGCAGCGCTGGCGAGCGCGGCGGACGGCTACGACTTCCTCTTCTCGGCCACCGTGTGGTGGAGGCCGGTCCCCGACCACGCTGACCGGCCCGGCAGCGCCTCCCCGGCCCTCGCCGTGTCCTCGGTCGTCAGCCGGGCCCTGGAGGTCGTCCGCCGCGAGCAGCCCGACCGGGCAAGCTTCGCGCGCTATCTCCTGGAGGGGGAGCTGGGCGTCCCGCTACCGGACCGGAGCGGACAGGTTAAGGCTCTGGCGACCGATGTGACGCTGACCCTCGCCCCCGCCGACCGCGAGCGCCTGCGGAAGTTGAACGATCTCCGCAAGGACGAGGAGATCTGGGAGTGGGAGCGTCAGCACGAGCGCAACAA
This sequence comes from Streptomyces palmae, assembly GCF_004684805.1. Lineage (GTDB taxonomy): Bacteria > Actinomycetota > Actinomycetes > Streptomycetales > Streptomycetaceae > Streptomyces > Streptomyces palmae. Next base: position 3,289 of record NZ_SRID01000366.1, on the reverse strand, counting down.
GCGGCGCTACCTGGGTGACGACGTGCTCAGGAGCGCGGGCAGCGCGGTGGTGTGGTGGCTGGCCCGTCACGAGAACGAGATCGAGAAGGCGGTCGACATGATCGGCCCGCTCGCCCAGATCGCGGCGGCGGCCAAGGACGAGGAGGTGCCCGAGCTCTTCCGCCACCTGCTCGTCCCGCCCGTGGGTGCGCGCAGTGAAGCCACCGTCGGTGGACCGCTGTGGGACGGACACGGCCAGGGAGGAGGGCCATTCGACCGCGAGGAGGAAGTAGGGCCTTCGGATCGGCTGCTCCTGCTGCTGTCAGCGGTGGGCCTGAAGCCCGACATGGACGAGTACACGGTGCTCGTGCACCGCGTGATTCGGAGTCTGAAGGCGACCGGGCTGGACGAGGCGGCCGAGGAGATCAGGCGGACCTTCTTCCCGGCGCCCGACGAGGGTGAACCTTCGGGTGAAGGGGAGACCACGGAGCACTGGTCGCCGCGCTACCCAGCCTTCGAGGGCTCGCCGTTCGCCGACGAGGGTGCAGACACGTTCACGCCCGAGGCGGCGGAGAGTGGCGTGGGCGAACGGAACCAGGGCTGGTACGAGCCGAGTGAGGACGACACATACCCGTGGGACACCTCGCACAGCCCGCGCCGACCCGACGCACCTCGCGCAGCCGACGAGCGCGACGAGGACGGAAGCTGATCCGGTAGGCGGTCGGCTCTCCAGGGCGGGCTCACCCGCACCGCACCCCGCGGGCGGGGGAGCCCGTTCCTGCCCCGGGCCTGGGCAACCGGCCCGGGCGAAGGCCCTCGTCCTTGAACGCACGCGGGCCAGTGCTCGGCTCCGGCGGCCCCACCGTGGCTACCGAGCCGACCTGCCCCCGCCGTCGGTCTCGCCGCCCGCTCGCCCTGCCCTCAGCTCACGTATCAGCGCCCGGACCCCCGCGGTACGGGCCAGCTCGGGTGTCGTGGTGTAGCCGATGCGCCGGGTCGGGCGGTCCGGTCCGAGGTCGGCGACGGTGGTGGAGGGCTTCGAGGACACCGTGACGGCGTTCCAGGGGATGCTGCGCGGGGAGAACACCGGGAAGATGATCGTCCGCCTGGGCGAGTGAGGGCGAGGCCGCGGCCTTCCGCCGATACGGCCCCGAGAGACGTACCTTTCCGAGCACCTCCGCGCCGGTTCAGCACGCGATGCGGTGGCGTGAGCCGACGCACCCGCACTCCGACGCACCCGCTGTGCCTGCCCGTGCGGCTTTGCATGTCAGTGGTCGCTGTTACCGTCCCTCCCTGTCCGGACATCGGAAGGGGGAAGCGTGTCCGCGCCACCGTCTGCGATACCCCGAGGGAGCCGAGCGGATCAGCCGACATGGGTATGGCTGATGGTTCTGACCGCGCACCAGGGACTCTGCGTGTACTGCGGGAAGATCGCGACGACGCTGGACCATGAGGAGCCAGTGGCGGACAACGGAGCGGACATCTGGTGGAACTTCGTTCCGGCGTGCGCCAGTTGCAACAGGAGGAAGGGGAAGCGCACCGCGAGTAGATGGGTCGCGGACATGGACCTGAGCCACACGTTCCCGAAGGCCGGCTTCACCACCAAGCCGATGCGTCCCGAGGTGTACGCCGGTATCCGCAAGCGTGTGGCGGGCGCACAGCGCGAGATCGCCGACATCGACCGACGTGACTGGTTCCGCCACCACTACGGCCGGGAGAAGCACAGGACGAAGGCGGACCTGTCCGGGGTGCTCGAACGCTGCGAGGCGGAACTGAGGGGCTATCCCCACAAGCCGTGGACCACGCCGAAGGTTCGCGACACCAAGGCGGACACCTGCGTTCGCCGCATGTGCTGCGCGTGGACGCACCCCGACGCCTGGATCTCCGGGCCCACGATGATCCTCGCCCAGGAGGATCGCGAGGCGTTCCGCAGGGAGGCGTACCGGAGGAAGCTCGGCGAGGGCGAACTCCTCGAAGAGCTGGTGAAGCGGTACCTCGCCGACCGGGGCCGCGACCTGGACCGCTCGGAGCCGGAGTGAACCAAGAAGGGGCCAGACCCTGAGGTCTGACCCCTGACCTGGGCTTTCGTCCGCCGAACTGCACCTGGGCAGGTCGACGGATCAACCGTCACACGTTGAAGCGGAACTCCACCACGTCCCCGTCCTGCATCACGTACTCCTTGCCCTCCATGCGCGCCTTGCCGGCGGCGCGGGCGTCGGCGACGGAGCCGGTTTCGACCAGGTCGCCGTAGGAGATGACCTCGGCCTTGATGAAGCCCTTCTGGAAGTCGGTGTGGATGACACCGGCAGCCTCGGGGGCCGTGGCGCCCTTCTTGATGGTCCAGGCGCGGGCTTCCTTGGGGCCTGCGGTGAGGTAGGTCTGCAGGCCCAGGGTGTCGAAGCCGACGCGGGCGAGGGTGGCCAGGCCCGGCTCGTCCTGGCCGACGGACTGGAGGAGCTCCAGGGCCTCCTCCTCGTCCAGCTCGGCGAGGTCCGCCTCCAGCTTGGCGTTGAGGAAGATCGCCTCGGCCGGGGCGACCAGCTCGCGCTGCTCCTGCTTGAAGTCCTCGTCGGTCAGCTCCTCCTCGTCCACGTTGAAGACGTAGAGGAAGGGCTTGGTGGTGAGCAGGTGCAGGTCGTGCAGGAGCTCGGTGTTCTCCGCGCCCTGGACGAAGCCCGCGGAGAAGAGGGTGCGGCCCTCCTCCAGGATGGCCTTGGCCTCCTCGACGGCCTTGACCTTGGGCTGGACGTCCTTCTTGATGCGCGCTTCCTTGGTGAGGCGCGGCAGGACCTTCTCGATGGTCTGGAGGTCGGCGAGGATCAGCTCGGTGTTGATCGTCTCGATGTCGTCCTTGGGCGAGACCTTGCCGTCCACGTGGACCACGTTCTCGTCCTTGAAGGCCCGGATGACCTGGCAGATCGCGTCGGACTCGCGGATGTTCGCCAGGAACTTGTTGCCCAGGCCCTCGCCCTCGCTGGCGCCGCGCACGATGCCCGCGATGTCCACGAAGTCGACGGTCGCGGGCAGCTTGCGCTGGGAGCCGAAGATCTCGGAGAGCTTGTCCAGCCGGGCGTCCGGGACGCCGACCACGCCGACGTTGGGCTCGATGGTGGCGAACGGGTAGTTGGCCGCCAGCACGTCGTTCTTGGTCAGGGCGTTGAACAGGGTCGACTTGCCGACATTCGGCAGACCGACGATTCCGATCGTGAGCGACACGTGGCGACTTCCCGTAGCGAGAAAAGGAGTAGGAGGACCGGCCCGGGCGGGGGCCGGCCCCCCAGTCTACGGGGAGGTACGGCTGTCTCTTATA
>NZ_SRID01000365.1 GCF_004684805.1 Streptomyces palmae | reverse complement strand
GAGTTCGTGGTCATGGCGGGGGTCCTTTCGGGAACCTGGTCCGGGAGGGGATGAGGGGTGTGAGTGGCTCGGCGGGCCGCGTCGGGGGTCCGAGGCGGCGTGCCGGAGGCGGGCGCTCAGGCTGTTGCGAACTGTTGGAACTGGTCGGGGTGTTCAGGCTGTTCAGGCGGAGGGTGCCCGGTCGGCCGGGAAGCCGTGGGTACGGGCCGCGAGCACCACGGCGAGGACGGGGACGAGCAGGACGAGGGCGCCCCAGGCGAACGCCCCGGCGCCGAACAGGTCGAACAGCAGCCCGCCCAGCAGCCCTCCGGCGGCCATCGCCGCGTTCCAGAGGGTGACCAGTGCGGCCTGCGCGGCGTCGGCGGCGTCCCCGGCCGCGTTGCCCGCCGCGGTCTGCAAAAGGGTCGGCACGCCGCCCCAGCCGAGGCCCCACAGCGCGGCCGCGGCATAGACGGCGGGGGTGCTGTCGGTCCACAGCGCCAGGCCGGTGGCGGCGACCGCGACCAGCAGCGTGCTGCCCACCATCAGGGCCCGCGGCCTGCGGTGGATGAGCGCTCCCACCAGCCAGATGGAGAGCAGTGAGGCTGCGCCGAAGACCAGCAGCACGGTGTCGGTGGCATCGCCGAGGCCCAACTCGTCGAGGAGCGTGGCGATGTAGGTGTAGAGGATCGTGTGCGCCAGGACGAAGACGAGGGTGACGGTCAGCACCGGCAGCACCCCGGGCACCCGCAGTACGGCCCGCAGGGGGGTGCCCGCGGAGTGCTCCCGGCCGGGCTGGTCGGGTACGAGGGCGGCGATCCAGGCGAGCAGCAGCAGGGTCAGACCGGTCATGATCAGGAACGCGGTCTGCCAGTTCACGGCCTGGCCGAGGAAGGTCCCGGCCGGGACGCCGAGCGACAGCGCCAGCGGGATGCCGGCCATCGCCACCGCCACGGCCCGGCCCTCCAGACGCGGCGGTGCCAGCCGCCGGGCGTAACCGGCGAGCAGCGCCCAGGCGAGGCCGGCGGCGACGCCCGCGACGAACCGGGCCGCCATGGTCAGCGCGTACACCGACGACACGGCGGTGACCGTGTTGGCGGCGGCGAACCCGGCCATCGCGGCGAGCAGCAGCCGCTTGCGCGACCAGCGGGCGGTGGCGGCGGCGAGCGGGATCGCGGTGAGCGCGGTGCCGACGGCGTAGATGGTCACGGTCTGCCCGGCCGCGGACTCGCCGACGCCCAGGTCGGAGCTGATCGCGGGCAGGAGTCCGGCGGGCAGCGTCTCGGTGAGGCTGGTGATGAAGACGGCGGTGGCCAGGGCGAGCAGTGCGGGCAGCGGGAGCCGGTCGGCGCTGGGGGCCGGCGCGTTCCGGAGCGCTGCCTCGCGGGGTTTCCCGGGTGTCTGGGCGGGTGCGGTGGAAGGCATGGCGAGTCGTCCTGTTCGTGGGTGGGGATACGGCGGTGGGTGCGGGGGCGGCGCTCAGTCCCGGGGCGCCGGACGCGGCCCCGGTCGGCCGCCCCCGCAGCCGAGTCCGCCGTCGACGGCGAGCACGGTGCCGGTGGTGAAGGTCGCGTCGGTGGCCAGGAAGAGGGCGGCGCGGGCGACCTCGTCGACGGATCCGCGGCGCCCCAGGGGCGGTGCGGCCTCGGGCCGGGGGGTGTGGGCGAGTGCGTCGGCGGGGGTGTCGATGGCGCCCGGCGACACGGCGTTGACGCGGACGCCGCGGTCGGCGAGTTCGACCGCGAGCACCCGGGTCAGGGCGTGCACGGCCGATGCCGTCATGGCCCGTACGCCCGCGTCCGGCGTGCCGGGCCGGCAGACATCGGCCGCCACCGTGGTGAAGACGATGGCGCCCTCGTCGGCGACCAGCGGTGCCAGCGCCTGGGCGGCGGTGTACGCGCCCCTCGCGGCGGCGGTGAACCGCCCGTCGTGGTGCCCCGTCCCGGACACCGCACCCGGCTCTGCCCATGGCTTCGAGGCGGCGGGCTCGGCGTCCACGAACAGCATGTCGACGGTGCCGAAGGCGCTCCCCGCGGCCGAGGCGAAGTCCGCGACGGCGTCCGCGGCGAACAGGTCGCAGGCGACCAGGGACGCCGCGGGGCCCAACTGGCCTTCGACATCGGCGATCCCGTGTGCCGCGCCTCCGGTCAGCAGGGTGCGGGCACCGCCCTCCACGAGGCGCTTGGCGATCGCGAGGCCGACCCCCGTGGTGCCGCCGACGACGACCGCCTTCCGGCCCGTGTACTTCGGCATGGTCCGTTCCCTCCGACCGCTCCGCTGTGCCGTTCTTCCGACGGGAACGACTCTGGCCGAGGGGGCTTCGGGGCGGCTGACGGTCCGCTGACGGATCACCGATGTGCTGTGTAGCCTGCGGACATGCGTTACGGGGTGCTGGGTCCACTTGCGGTGTGGGACGCCGCGGGCGACCCGGTGCGGGTCCCCGAGGCGAAGGTCCGCGCGCTGCTGGCCGCGCTCCTCGTCCAGGAGGGGCGGGTGGCCTCCGCGGACCGGCTGGTCGACGAGCTGTGGGGGGACGAGCCGCCCGGCAATCCGGCCAACGCGCTCCAGGCCAAGGTGTCCCAGCTGCGCCGCGCGATCGGCCGGGACCGCGTGCCGCGGCAGGGCGCCGGCTACCGGCTGGCCCTCGACGCGGCGGACGGCGGCCAGGCCGACGAGGTGGACGCCGCCCGGTTCCTGGCGCTGGTCGCCGACGCCCGCGCCGTCACCGACCCCGCGGAACGCGCCGCCCGGCTGGAGACCGCGCTGGGGCTGTGGCGCGGCCCGGCGTACGCGGACTTCGCCGACGAGGAGTTCGCCCGTGCCGCGGCCCACCGGCTCGACGAGCAGCGGGTAGCCGTGCTGGAGGAGCACGCCGAAGCCCGCCTCGAGGCGGGCGGCGACCCGCTGCTCACCGGCGAACTCGCCGACCTGGTGGCCCGGTACCCGCTGCGCGAACGGCTGCGTGCCGTGCAGTTGCGGGCGCTGTACCTGGCTGGGCGGCAGAGCGAGGCGCTGGCCTCCTACGCCGACCTGCGCGGCCGCCTGGCGGAGGAACTGGGACTCGACCCCAGCCCCGACCTGGCCGCGCTGTACGAGGCGATCCTCCGGCAGGACCCGTCGCTGGACGCCCGGCCCCGGCGGACGGAGGGCGTCGCGGGCGCGGTGCGGCCGCAGGAGCCGTCGCGCACCCCGGCCACCGACCTCGGCCACGCGCCCGGCCCCGCCGCCGGCACCGCGCCGCCGGCGGAACCCGACACCGTCCCGGGCGGCGGCGCGCCCCGTACCGTCCCGTCCAACCTCCCGGCGGACCTCACCCCGCTGATCGGACGGGAGGCGGTGCTGGCGCGGGTGGTGCGGCTCCTGGACGATGCCCGCCTGGTGACGCTGACCGGCCCGGGCGGCGTCGGCAAGACACGTCTGGCCATCGCCGCCGCCCGCTGCCTGACGGCCCCCAGCCGCCCGACCACCGATGGCCCGCGGTGGCCGCGGACCTCGGCGGACACCCTGGCGGCGGGCTCGGAGGCGGCCACCCCGGACGGGCGTCCACCCGGCGCCGCCGAGCCCGCGCCCCCGACATCCTCATGGCTTCCCGACAGTGTCCGGTTCGTCGAGCTCGCCGGGCGGCACGGCGATGCCGCCGAGCTGGCCGGTGAGGTCGCCGCCGTCCTCGGCATCCGCGACGACACCCCCGCGGGCGCCCCGCGCCCGACCATCCCGGCAGCGCCCGCCGAACGCCTGGTCCAAGCCTTGGGCGACCGGTCCGTGCTGCTGGTGCTGGACAACTGCGAGCATGTGGTGGACGCCGCCGCGGAGTTGGCCGCGCTGCTGCTGCGCGCCGCCCCGGGGGTACGGATCCTGGCCACGAGCCAGGAGCCGCTCGCGGTCGCCGGCGAGGCCGTCGTGCTGATCGAGCCGCTCGAAACGGCGGAGGCCCAAGAGCTGTTCATGGCCCGGGCGGCGGCCGCCGCACCCGGATTCGCACCGTCCGGGGACGGTGCCGACCTGGACGCGGTGGTCGAGGTCTGCGAGCGTCTGGACGGCATCCCGCTCGCTCTCGAACTGGCCGCGACCCGGGTTCGGGCGCTCGGTGTCCGCGGGCTGGCGGACCGGCTCGGCGACCGCTTCGGGCTGCTGACCTCCGGCCGCCGCGACGCGCCCGCCCGGCAGCGCACACTGCGCGCCGTGATCGACTGGAGCTGGGAGCTGCTCGGCGCGCCGGAACGCATCGTGCTGCGGCGGCTGGCCGTGCACCGCGACGGCTGCACGCTGGAGGCGGCGGAGGCGGTGTGCGCGGGCGACGGCGTGGACGCCGCGGACGTCCTGGACCTGCTGACCCGGCTGGTCGAGCGGTCCCTGGTGGTGGTCGTCACGGGCCCGACGGGGACGCGCTACCGGCTGCTGGAGACGGTCGCCGCCTATGCCCTCGACCGCTTGCACGAGATGGCGGACGCGGCCGACACCCGGCGCCGGCACCTGCGCTACTACCAGGCGCTCGCCGAGGACGCGGAAGCGGAGCTGCGCGGCGCGGACCAGCGGCGCCGGCTGGCCCTGCTCGACGCCGAGGCGGCGAACCTGCGCGCCGCCCTCGACGAGGCGCTCGACCGGGACGAGGCGGACGACGCGGCCCGGTTCACCGCCTCGCTGTGCTGGTGGTGGCTGCTGCGCGGCCGCCTCACCGAGGCCCGGCGGCGCCTGGAAGCCGCCTTGCGGGCCGCCCCGGACGACCCCGAACTCGTCCTGCTGCACCAGGCCTTCGCCCGCATGACCGGAGCTCCCGCGGCGTCCGTCCAGGGCACCGCCGACCGCGTGCCGGACCCGGCGCGCCGCGGCCGGGCGCTGTGGCTGTGCGCGTACGGGGAGTTCAGCGCGAGCGACATGGCGGCGAGCGCCGAGCTGAACGACGCGGCGGTGGCGCTGTTCGAGGCGGCGGGGGACGGCTGGGGTGTCGCCGCCGGGCTCGCGCTGCGCGCGATGCACGGGCTGTTCACCGGAGACCTGGCCGCTCTGCACCGCGACGGCGTGCGGGCTGCCGCGGCCTTCCAGGCGCTGGGCGACCGCTGGGGCGAGTTGCAGACCGTCTCGCCGCTGGCCGCGCACGCGCAGATCATGGGCGACTACGCGGAGGCCGAGTGCCGCCAGCGGCAGGGCCTGGCGCTCGCCGAGGAGCTGGGTCTGCACGCCGAGGTGTCCGCACGGCTCTCGGGGCTCGGCCGCCTCGCGCTGCTCGCCGCGGACTGGCCGCGTGCCGCCGAACTCCACGAGCGGGCCCGGAGGCTCGCCGTCGAACAGGGCTACCGGTTCGGCGAGGCGGCCGCCGAGACCGGCCTGGCGCTGGGCGCGCGCCGCTCCGGCGCGCTCGACGAGGCCGAGGCGCGGCTGCTGAGCATGCTGGCGCGCTTCGTGTCCCCGGCCGGCGACCATCTGCGCCATGCCGAGCTCGGCTTCACGGCCGAGATGCGCGGTGACCGCGGCGCGGCGCTCGCCCACCATCTCCGGGGCCTGGAGCACGCGTTCGACCTCGCCGAGCCGCGCGCCTTCGCGCTGTCGCTGGAGGGTCTGGCGGGAGCGGAGTCGCTCGCGGCCGGCTCCGAGGGGCCGACCCGCGCGGCGGTGCTGCTCGGCGCCGCCGACGCCGCGCGGCGCGGTGTGGGCGCCCCGCTGCCCACCGCGGAACGCGCCGACGTCGACCGGATCACCGCCCGGACGACCGCCGCTCTGGGCGAGGAGGCGTTCGCGGAGGCCTTCGCACGCGGCGCGGGCCTGGCACCGGAGGAGGCCGCCGGGCTCGCCCGCACACCGACGGCGGACCCTCAGCCCTCGCGTTCCTCCGCCACCGCCGACTCGTAGGCGTACAGGGTGTCGAGGAACAGGCGCCGCTGAGCGGGGGTGAGCGGGGTGAGCACCCGGCGCCAGGCCGCGGCGCCGGGGGCGAGCCAGGCGGCGATCGCCTCGTGCTGCTCGGGGGCGATGGCCACGATCCGGCGCCGCCGGTCGGACGGGTCCTCGCGCCGGTCCAGGACGCCCTTCTCGCTGAGGTCCCCGACCATCAGGCTGACCGTGGTGGGGGCCACCTCCAGCCGGCCGGCCAGCTCGTTGACGGTCATCGGTCCGTCGAACAGCAGATAGGAGAGCAGGGAGAGATGGCGGGGGGCCAGCGACAGTGAGCGCAGCGCCTCGGGTACCGGAACGCGCTTCGCCCGGCTCGCCATCCGCGGCATGAGCAGCAGCAGTTCGCGCACCGTCGCGTCCACCTCACCCGGGGCGGCCTCGCGCCGCACGGATCCGGTCATCACATACCCTTCAGCATTTACCTTTGGAGGCAAAGATGCTTTGCTTGCAAAGTCATCAGTGGCCGACCGCCCGCCACCCACGGGCCCGATCGGAGATTCCACCATGCCCCACTTCACCGTGCACATCAGCGAGACCGCCCTTGACGGGAAGGCCGAGGAGGGCCTGATCCGAGGGCTCGCGGAGGCGGTCGGCTCCGTCTACGGCGAGCCGTTCGGCCGCCTGGTCGCCGTGGACCTCATCGGCATTCCACCGCGCCGGCGCGGGGTCGGCGGGATACCGACCGGCCAGACCGCTCCGAACATCACCCTGAGTCTGCGCGAGGCGGCCTACCGGCACCCGGACGTGCCCGACGCGGCCGCGCGCCTGGTCACCGCGATCACCGACGCGGTGGTCGGCGTGCTCGGCGAGGAGGTCCGCGAACAGGTGGCGATCACCCTGCCGGCCGTCCCCCAGGGACGCTCCGGCTTCGGCGGCCGGGTCGCCTGAGCCGGCCATGGGGCCTGCCGGCCAGGCACATTCGCGCGCGGTCATCGGCTTCCGGAGCCGCGGGGGAGCCGATTGCCTCGGCGCCGGCCCGGGCCCCTGTCGGCCAGGTGCCCTCCACCGTCATCGACTTCCAGCGCCGCGGGGGGAGCCGTCCCCCTCCCCGCC
>NZ_SRID01000364.1 GCF_004684805.1 Streptomyces palmae | reverse complement strand
GCCGCGCGCCGGCAGGGCGCCGAACACCAGCCCGGCCAGGCACGATCCGGACGCCTGTACGGCCAGCACCACACTGCTCGCCGACCCGGCGCCGTACGACTCCACGGTGGCGACCGTGGCCACCTCCATCGACCCGAACACCGCCCCGGTCGCCAGGAAGGTGACCAGTACGGTCCGCAGCTCGGGAATCCGCAGCGGCGGGCGGGCCGGGGCCTGATGGGGCTCGGTCCGGTGCGGCCGGGGTTCGGTCGCGCGCTGGGCGGTGAACGCCAGCACCCCGGTGACCATCAGGATGACGCCGACCAGTAGCCCGGCCTCCGGGAAGAGCGTCGTGCACAGCACCATCGCCAATGCCGGGCCGAGCATGAAGCACACCTCGTCCACCACCTGCTCGAAGGAGCCGGCGGTGTGCCGGGCCGCCTCGTCGTCCTGGTAGATCACCGTCCACCGGGCGCGGGTCATCGAGCCCATGCTGGGTACGGCGGACGAGCCGATGGTGCAGCAGAACAGCGTCCAGGACGGCGCCCCGTAGTGGACGCACAGCAGCATCGCCGTCACCCCGGTCGCGAACACCCCGACGGCCGGCACCGACACCCGCGCCTGCCCGTACCGGTCCACCAGCCGGCCGAGCAGCGGTGAGGCGATCGCGGTGGCCGCCACGCCGGTCGCCGAGACCGCCCCGGCCAGCGCGTACGAGCCGCGGGACAGCGCGATCATCAGCACCATGCTCACCCCGAGCATCGACCCGGGCAGCCGCGCGGCGAACCCGGCGACGGTGAACGCGAGGGTGCCCGGCGCGGCGAAGATCCGCCGGTACGGCCCGAACACGGATCGCGGACCCCGCCTCCTCGGCCCGGCCGTACCCTCCTCGGCTCCCGCGGGGCCGGGGTCACCCGCGCCACCGGCCACCGGACGCCCCGCCTCGGCCCCATCGGCCACACGGCTGTCCGTGGTGCGGGCACCGGCCGCCCGGCCACCAGCCACCTGGCCACCGGGCGCACGACCGCCCGCCACGAGACGGAGCCCCCTCGGGCGGCCACCGTCCGCCGGACGCCGAACCACAGGACGCGAAGCAAGGAAAAGGATCACCCGACAACGGTCGCGTCCGGTGGCGGCCCGGGTCCAACACCCCTTCCGAACTCATTAACGCACTAGCGATGTGAATGCCGAAGGGTGGAGGATGACCGGGTGCCCCATGACATAGACCCGCGCCTGCTGCGCTCCTTCGTGGCCGTCGCCGAAGAACTCCACTTCACCCGCGCCGCGGCCCGGCTCTATGTCGCTCAGCAGGCACTCAGCCGCGACATCCGGCGGCTGGAGGGGTACTTGGGGGCCGAACTCTTCCTCCGTACCACTCGCCAGGTCACCCTCACCCCGGCGGGCGAACGCCTGCTCCCGCACGCCCTGCGGGTACTGGCGGCGCACGACGAACTGGCCGCCGCCTTCGCCCGCGACGTACGCCCCCTGCTGGTCGACGTGGCGGCGAAGATCGGTACCGCCTACCAGGTGCTGACCCGTACCCGTGCCGCCGTGCCCGACCTGGAGCTGGTGGCCCGCTTCCACAGCGGCCTCACCGGAGCGGCCGCCGACATCCTCGCCGGGCGGCTGGACGTCTCCTTCGGGCGCGTCGCGGGCCTGGCCCCGTCCGTCCTGGCCCGACTCGACCACCACCCGGTCCGCTACGAGCCGATGACCGTGCTGCTGCCGGACGACCACCCCCTCGCCGCCCGGGAGAGCATCCCGCTGGCGGCGCTCTCCGGCGAGACCCTGTACGCCGCCGCGGGCAACCCCGCCACGGCCGAGTGGACCGACCTCGCCACCCGGCTCTTCGCGGGACGCGGGATCCGTATCGCCGAGCCGTTCCCGGAGATCAACGGCGAGGAGGAGTTCATCCGCGTGGTCCGCAAGCACCACTGGTCCGTCCTGGCCAGCGTGGAGTTCATCGAACTCCCCGGCATGGTGCTGCGGCCCCTGGTGGACCCGGTCCCGCTCTCCCCGGTCTCCCTCGTCTGGCGCCGCGGCCTCCACCACCCCGGCCTGGACGCCCTCCTGCGCACCGCCGCCGACCTGGCCGCCCACCACGGCTGGCTCCACCGCCCCCCGAACACCTGGCTCCCCGACCAGGACGCCCGCCTCATGCGGATCCCCTCCGCGGGGGGCGGAACCGGGGGGAGGTGAGGGGGCCTCCCCAGGGCCGCCCGACCCGAAGGCGGCTACCCTCGCGTCACTGAGGATTTCCCACCTCAGACATGGTCACTTTCCGTGTAGTTGGACCAGCCTGCGGACCTGGTGCCCGGCAGTTCCCGCGACCTGCGGCCACCCTCTCGACCAGTCCACATCGCTCACGGTGATCAGCGGTGGTCGCACCCGTTCCCGCAGTACTCGCGCCCAGCAAGATCACGACCCGCATAGACTGATCGGAGCCTCGCCCACCTGACCCGGAGTGCTGTGTGCCTGAACCGCTGACCGTCGCAGTCTGCCAGCCACGCTGTGTCGACCTGGACGTCGCCGCCAACGCCGCTCTGCACGCCGAGGCCGTACTGAGCGCGGAGGCCCGCCTGGTCGTCTTCCCAGAGCTCTCGCTCACGGGCTACGACCTCGCCGCCTCGGCGGTGGCCGCGGACGACCCCCGGCTTGCCCCACTCGTCGATGCGTGCCGCCGCACGGGAGCGATGGCGCTGGTGGGCGCTCCACTGCAGGGCGAGGACGGGCGCGAGTACATCGCGACCCTGGCCATCACGGGCCAGGGGGCGGCGGCGACGTACGCGAAGATGTTCCTGCACGGAGACGAAAGGATCCGCTTCACCCCGGGCGAGAAACCAGCAGTGCTGGAGATCGACGGGTGGCGGTTGGGGCTCGCCGTGTGCCGCGATGCGGCGGTGCCGCAACACGCGGCGGAAACAGCGGCACTCGGCATCGACGCGTATGTGGCCAGCACGCTCTACGGTGCGGGCCCAGAGCAGGCGGCTCGTCGGGACGGGCACATGCAGGAGCGGGCAGCAGCGCACGGCGTATGGGTTGTGTTGTCGACCGCGGCGGGATCGAGCGGCGAGTACCGGGAGACCTCCGGCGGCTCCGGGGTGTGGGCGCCCGACGGCACACTGGTAGCCCAGGCCGGCCCCGAGGCCGGTGCTGTGGTCACCGAGACCCTCGACTGACGGTTCGTGGCCGCCCTCCGAGTGTGGGAGGCCAGCTGATCCGCTGCCCCATTGGGGGCGAGACCTGGACTGATGAGGTTGGAAAGGGCTCACTGTCAGACGCCGGGTGCTTTCGGGGGCCGCACGCTCGGCGATGACGGCGCCGTCAACGCTTCGCGGCGAGCAGCGCGTTGAGTTCGGGGAAGTCGATGGCACCGGTCAGGGAGTCGTAGCCGCCGGTGCCGAAGAGCTCCTGCGCGGCACGTCGGGCGGCGGCGTACGCGGACTGGGCCACCCCCGCACCCAGGCTGACCCTCGCCACGCCCAGGGTGCCCAGCTCGGCGACGCTCGGGACTCCCGGGCCGGCCATGACGTTCAGCGGTACGGAGATGCCCTCGGCCAGCGCCCCGATCGTGGCGGGGTCGGTGGTGCCGGGGACGAAGATGCCATCCGCGCCGGCGTCGACGTACAGGCGCGCCCGGGACAGCGTCTCGTCCAGTCGGGTCTCCGGGTCCCCGAGCCCGAACAGGTACGTGTCGATACGGGCGTTGAGGAAGAGGTCCGCGCCCGCGCGTTCAGCGGTCTGCCGGGCCACGGCCAGCCGCTTGGCGAGCTCGGCCGGAGGCCGGGTGCCGTCCTCGATGTTGACGCCGACGGCCCCCGCCGCGAGCACTCCGGTGACGGTCTCGGCGACGCCGTCCGCGTCCTGCGCGTACCCGCTCTCGATATCGGCGGTGACGGGGACCGAAACCGCCGCGGTGATGCGGGAGATCAGCCCCAGCGCCTGCTCACGGGCGAGGGCGTCGCCGTCCGGACAGCCCAGCGACCAGGCGACCCCGGCGCTGGTCGTGGCGATGGCGGGGGCGCCCGCGGCCTCGATGACGCGAGCGCTCGCCACGTCCCAGGCATTGGCGAGCGCGAGGGGACGGGCGGGGGTGTGCAGGGAGCGGAAGAGGTGAGCCTTGTCCGGCTGGGTGCTGATCATGCGAGCAGTCAAGCACCGCGGCAGGCCCGTCTTCTGGCGAGAATCCGACATGGGCGTCGAGCCCGATCCGCCTGCCGGCCGGGCCGAGCCGGTCGGGCGGTGGCGCAGGGGGCCGGGGCGGCAATCGCCACCCCGGCGCCGGAAATCTGGACGCACGAGAGGCTCCCAGAGGAGGGCAGAGCTATGCGCATGTCGGACGCCGCGGCACCCTCCAGCCGAATGGTCGTGGAGTCCAGTGGCCCGGAATCACCACTCCTTGGGGCGCCCACAGGAAGCCGTAAGGACGTAGAACCACCACACAGGGTTGATGAGGTTGAACCACTTTCCCCTGTGGCTCAGGTGCCGTTGCCAGTAAGTGTCCTGCTCGTCCACCGACACAACGAGAGAGGGTGGGCAGTAGCCGAAAACCGGGACCAGATCCCGTACTGTTGGCGGGCGCCACATACGGAGTGTGTAGAGCATCCAAGCTCCGTGTGATGCCGAGAATCCAGAGGGCCTCACATTGGCCCGCGCGCCGTTGCAGCAGAGCTTCACCCCTCGTGCTTCGAGGTCGGTCCGTATGGATCGCAGTGCCTCGAATACGTTGTTCCCGGCTGCTGTGGATTCGACCCCGCGAGGTGAGACCAGACGCAGAGTCCATGACCCATCGCCGTCGACGATCATCTTCCAGTCGATCTGGCGGCCGTCACTCTGCACGCGGATCGTTAGTTCTTCATACATCGTGCGCGTTTCCCGACGGCTCCTTCTTGGTCCCGAGGTTCCATTTCCCCACCTCAGTGAGTAAGTCTTGGGGGCTTCAGATTGACTTGGGTAGTGGACGTGCTCGGCACTCCAAGCAGCACCTCGCAGTGAGGTGCCAGAGCTTACGAGGGCTCTGGCTCGCAGAACTCGAGAATATCGGTCAACCACCTGCTGGAGCATTGCGGACAGTTCTTCTTGAATGTATGAGACCGGGATCGCTCGACGTAGTCGGAGAAGAGTGGAACCGCTGGTGCTGGGACGAGTGTTGAAAATCGTGTGCGGCACGCGGGACACCTACGGGAGGAGATTTCTGCTATCAGTGCGCCCTTGAAGTCGGCGTCGTCTCCGTCGTGGCGTGAAAGATGGGCGTCAAGGGCTTGGAGGTCTATACCGTCGCTCCAGTGCAGAAAATATCTGGCTGGAGGCCAATGAGGCATCAATCTAAGAGTGATACGTCGAGTTCCACAATGACCGCGCAGGACCCTATCCGCGAGGTCGTTGAAATTTCCCAACTTGTCCCAGGGTTCGCTGACGTCATCCGCCCGTAGATAGACGACCATTCTTTGCTCTATTTCTAAAGTCACTCGCTCCATGGCGCCGCCCTTGACCATATGAGGTATTAATACTTCGTTCCCGCCTGACATTTTCCAGGGCCTGGCGCGCGTTGGCCAGTCAGCTCGTGAACTCTGCAGGGGCTCTGGTGTCGTCCTCGATGTGGTCATCGTCGCCCCCCGGCGAGAGCGCCTCGGTTATGGTTTCGGCAACGCCTTCTGGGTTTTTGGTGTACCCGCTCCCGATATCGGCAGTGACGGGACAGAGGGCGCCGCGATGATTCGGGATATCGGCCCCAGTGCCTGTTCACGGGTGCGGGCGTCACCGCTCCGGGCGGGACGGTGGCCAAGCGACATCGGGCTGTCTCTCGGTCTCACAACCAGGCCATCCGCCACGGCTGGATCTGCCGCCTCCGGACACCTGACGCCCGGGCGTGGATTCGCGCTGAGGTGATTTCTTCCGTGTCTTTTGATGCAGTCTACTATTCGTGTCTGGTGAAATCTGGGATGCCGGTGAACGATTTAGGATCTTGAATTGCCCATACACTGGCTCCCTCGGGTGCTCGTGCGCGTGAGACGGATACTCCGTTGAGGCACGTGTTGCACCAAAGTAGGGCATAGCCAATTCTGCTGATCGGATCGGCGATGTACCTGGCTTGCAGGCTAACGCTGCCGCAGTCAGGGCACTTCAGAGTGTTGTTTTCGGTGACCAATGGGAGAATTCTCAACCATTGTTCTCGTCTTTTCATTTCCTCAATTCCCGTTGTAGAAGTTCCAGAATTGATCCTCTGAGTCGTATGCTGCTCGCTCCCATGCGCCTTCTTGGGTCAAGTCCTTCGGTCGCCCGTAAAGGTCGATCTGCATCACATGCATCCTCTCGTGGCCAATCGTCTTCACCAGGTTCTCTACCGAGGAGAAGGCATCGGGATATAGAGTGATTACCCTACCTGGTGTTGTGTGTCCGTACAGATCCCTGCCAATCAGGTCTACGTCGCGATTTATTTTGACGGTTACCCCGTCAAGGCCGACTCCAGCCTGTTCGGCTATGCGCTTAACATAGCGCTTTTGCATGGGAACTTGGAGGTCGGCAAACGGCCCCGTATTCGTAGTGCGCCTTTCAAGTCCTGTCCATGTGTTAGGCGTACAGGGGGAAAGTCCAAGATGATCATATGACCCTAATGGGTTGTGGACGTATGTCGCCGGATTGGGCGCGGGGGCCAGTCCCAGCGGGTCCGCCGACAGGTAGCGCCCCGTTGTTGGGTCGTAGTAGCGGTGGACGTTGTAGTGGAGGCCGGTTTCGGGGTCGAAGTACTGACCCGGGAAGCGGAGGGGGGTGTAGGCGGTGCTGTCGGTGGTCCAGGTGGTGGTGCCCCAGAGGGTGGAGCGGGTGCGCCAGGTGATGTCGCCGGTTTCGTCGACGAGTTCGGTGGGGGTGCCGACCAGGTCGGTGACGATGGCGAAGAAGCGGGAGTCGATCTCCGCCTGGGTGAGGGTGTCGGTGATGCGTTCGGTCTGGGCGATGGGGCGTAGGCCCGCGTGGTCCCAGGTGAGGGTGACGGGGTGGGGG
>NZ_SRID01000363.1 GCF_004684805.1 Streptomyces palmae | reverse complement strand
CGCTTCGGACTGCCCACCGCCACCGCGCTGGTGATGGGCAACATCATCGGCGGTGGCATCTTCCTGCTCCCCGCCTCGGTCGCCCCCTACGGCACGGTCAGCCTGCTGGCCTTCGGCGTACTGACCGTGGGCGCCATCGCGCTCGCGCTGGTCTTCGGCCGGCTGGCCCGGCGCAGCCCGCGCACCGGCGGACCCTATGTGTACGCCCGCGAGGCCTTCGGCGACTTCGCCGGGTTCCTCGCCGCCTGGTCGTACTGGATCATGAGCTGGGTCAGCAACGCGGCACTCGCGGTCGGCGCGGTCGGCTACGTCCACGTCCTGTGGCCCGGCCACCAGAGCAGGGGCACCGACCTGGTGCTGGCCCTGCTCGCGCTGTGGCTGCCGGCGCTGGCCAACCTGGCCGGCACCCGCTGGGTGGGCGCGGTGCAGCTGGTCTCCACGGTGCTCAAGCTCATACCCCTGCTGTTCATCGCGGTGATCGGAATCTTCTTCTTCGACCCGCACAAGCTGGGTTCCTTCACCGAGGGCGGCCACAGCGCGATCGGCGGGCTGTCCGCCTCCGCCGCGATCCTGCTCTACAGCTACGTCGGCGTGGAGTCCGCGGCCGTCAGCGCGGGCGAGGTGCGCGACCCGGAGCGGAACGTGGGCCGGGCCACCGTGCTGGGCACCGCCGCCGCCGCGCTGGTCTACCTGCTGGGCACCCTCGCGGTCTTCGGCACCGTCGCCCACGGGCAGCTGGTGCACTCCACGGCGCCGTTCTCCGACGCGGTCAACACCATGTTCGGCGGCGCCTGGGGCGGCACCGTGGTCGCGGTGGCCGCCGTGGTCTCCATCCTGGGCGCCCTCAACGGCTGGACGCTGATGAGCGCCCAGGTGCCCTACGCGGCGGCACACGACGGACTGTTCCCGAAGTTCTTCGCGGTCCGGCGGCGCGGGGTGCCCACCGCCGGAGTGCTCATCGGCACCGTGCTGGCCTCGCTGCTCACCGTCTTCAACTACGCCTCCGGGTCCCAGCGGGCCTTCGAGGTCCTGGTGCTGGTCGCCACCTTCTCGGCCACCGTCCCGTATCTGCTGGCCTCCGGCGCCCAGCTGTACTTCCTGCTCTCCGGCCGCACCGCCGAGGTGCGCACCGGCGCCTTCGTCCGGGACATCGTGCTGGCGCTCACCGGCTTCGGCTTCTCCCTCTGGCTGGTGGCCGGCGCCGGCTACGAGGCGGTCTACCAGGGCACGCTCTTCCTGTTCGCCGGCGTGATCGTCTACGCCTGGATGTCCGCCCGGCGGCGCCACCGCCCGGCACCGGTCCCCGAGGCGGTCACCGAGCCCGTCCGGTGAACCCGGCATTACCTGGGCGGTAATCGCGCCACGACGCGGAGGGCGGCACAGTGGTGGTCATCGGGAGCCGGGCGCCTCACAAGGGCCCGGAACCCGCCCCTGACCAGTGCTTTCAAGGAGCCGATCACCATGAGCGCCACCACCGCCACCACCGTGTACGCCACCGCCGTCGCCCGCTACTTCGAGGCGTGGAACGCCACCGACCCGGCCGCCCGCGCCCAGGCCGTCGCCGCCGCCTGGACCGAGGACGGCAGCTACACCGACCCGCTGGCCGAGGTCCGCGGGGCAGAGCAGCTGGCCGCGCTGATCGAGGGCGCGCAGCAGCAGTTCCCCGGCTTCGAGTTCCGGCAGACCGGGACCGTGGACGGGCACCACGACACCGCCCGGTTCAGCTGGGAACTGGTGTCGGTCGCGGACGGGTCGGCCCCGGTCGCCGGCTCCGATGTGATCACCCTCGCCGAGGACGGCCGGATCCGCTCCGTCCTGGGCTTCCTGGACCGGGTCCCGGCCTGAGGCCCTCCGCCGGCCGCGGCGGCACCACCCCCGAGGGGCCCTCGGGGGTGGCGGCCAGACGGGCTACCCCGCGGCCGTCCCCCGGGAACCGTGCAGGAAGGCGGCCGTCCGCGCGTTCGCGGGCAGGAAGGTCTCGATGGCCAGCTCGGAGACGGTGACGTCCATCGGGGTGTTGAAGGTGGCGATGGTCGAGATGAACGACAGCACCTGCCCGCCGTGCTCGATCATCATCGGCAGCGCGAACGGGGCGTGCTCCCCGTCCGCCGCCATCTCCTCCCCGCCGTTCTCCGGCAGGGGATAGGCGCTGACCTCCTCGTACACCGCGTTCAGCGGAGCCGAGCGGAGCAGCGCCAGCTGCCGCTCCATCTGCTCCAGCAGATGCCCGCGCCACTCCCGCAGATTGCGGATCCTCGGCGCCAGCCCCTCCGGGTGCAGGGTGATGCGCATGGCGTTCAGCGGGGGTTCCAGCAGGTGCGGGGCGACGCCGTCGAGGAGCGCGGAGATGCCCTCGTTCGCCGCGATGATGTCGTACCGCCCGTCCACCACGACCGCCGGGAAGGGGTCGTACCCCTTCAGCAGCCGCTCCAGCCCGGCCCGCAGCGTCTCCATCGCCGGGGAGTCCAGGGCGCTCTCCGGGTAGTACGGGGCGTAACCGGCCGCGATCAGCAGGGCGTTGCGCTCACGGACCGGCACTTCCAGGTGGTCCGCGAGCCGCAGCACCATCTCCTGGCTGGGCCGGGAGCGCCCGGTCTCGATGAAACTGATGTGGCGGGCGGAGGAGTCGGCGCGCAGCGCCAGCTCCAGCTGGCTGATGCGGCGTCGGTCGCGCCATTCACGCAGCAGCGTGCCCACCCCCGGGGCAACCGCGAGAGTCGTCATGCCCGAACGGTAGCCGACGCGGCCCCGTGGCTCCCGGGCGAGGGCGGGGGCCCCGTGGCAGGCTGGTGCCGTCCGCGACACCGGGAACACGGAAGGGAGAGGGCATGGCAGTCGAACCGCTCTCGCCGCAGGAGATCGACGCGCGTCTGGAGAGCCTGCCGGGCTGGTCGGTCCGCGACGACTGGCTCATCCGCGACTACGCCGTCGACAGCCATCTCGCGGGGGCCGATCTCATCGGCCGGATCGCCCGCATCCAGGACGAACTCGACCACCACGCGGATCTGACGCTGAGCTACCGCACCGTGGCCGTCTCGGTGAACACCCACAGCGTGGGCGGCAAGGTCACCGACCTCGACTTCCAACTGGCCCACCGGATCCAGCAGATCGCCCCCGAGGACTCCTGAGGGCGACAGGCTGACGGGCCGTCATCCGATCACCGGCCGCCCCGGCCGCCACAGGGCGGCCGGGGCGCGGAGCGGGCGGCTCAGGCGACCTCGAAGGTGTCCGGGTCCGGGCCCAGGCGCTGGCCCGAGTCCAGCGCGGCGATGGCCGCCAGGTCCTCGGCGTCCAGCTCGAAGTCGAACACGTCGATGTTCTCCTTGATCCGCGAGGGGGTCACGGACTTGGGGATCACCACATTGCCGATCTGCAGGTGCCAGCGCAGCACCACCTGGGCCGGGGTCTTGCCGTGCTTGTGCCCGATGGCGGCGAGCACCGGGCTGTCCAGCAGCCCCTTGCCCTGGCCGAGCGGCGACCACGCCTCGGTGGCGATGTCGTGCGCGGCGTTGAAGGCGCGCGCCTGCGACTGCTGGAGCTGGGGGTGCAGCTCGATCTGGTCGATCACCGGGACCACGGAGGTCTCGGCGAGCAGCCGCTCGATGTGCGCGGGGTGGAAGTTGGACACGCCGATGGCCTTGGCGCGGCCGTCCGCGTGGATCTTCTCGAACGCCTTCCAGGTGTCCACGTACAGATCGCGGGCCGGGGTCGGCCAGTGGATGAGGTACAGGTCCACGTAGTCCAGACCGAGCCGGTCCAGCGAGGCGTCGAAGGCGCGCAGGGTGGCGTCGTGGCCCTGCTCCGAATTCCACAGCTTGGTGGTGATGAACAGCTCGTCCCGGGAGATACCGGAGGCGGCGATCGCCTGACCGGTGCCCTTCTCGTTCTCGTAGATCGCAGCGGTGTCGATGCTGCGGTACCCGGCTTCCAGAGCGGTGCCCACCGCCGCGGCGGCCTCCTCGTCCGGCACCTGCCAGACACCGAAGCCGAGCTGCGGGATCCGAACGCCGTTGTTGAGGGTGATGAAGGGGACCTTGCTCACGAGTGCTCGTTCCTTAGGTCTGCGGATGGTGTGACCCTCGCGACAACCACGGGCGCCGCCGCGGCATTCCCGAGCCGCCCGCCCAGGTCGAGCGGTCCCGGGATCCGCTGGCGGTAGCGGTGGCGCTGCCGGCCGTTCCGTACCGAGGCCCCCACCTCGACGTGCACCCGGCACAGCGCGCCGCGCGGGGCGCGGACCACCAGGGCCAGCCGGTAGGTGCCGCCGATCGGGCGGTCCTCGGTGCGGCGGATCTCCCAGCCGGGCTCCGAGCGCAGCTCGCGCAGTGCCTCCAGGCAGACCCTCGCCCGGGGCGCGGCGTGCCCGTCCACCAGGGAGAGCCGGGGCCCGAGCCGTACCGTGCCGGCACCGCCGCCGGCGTGCTCCGTACCGCCGTCCAGCCGCTGCGGCGCCATCGACCAGGCCACCGGGGCGGGTGCCGCCCCGGAGGGAGCTCGCGGGACGGGCGGTGCGGTGGCCGCGGCGGCCGGGTGCTCCGCGGTCAGCGTCAGGTCGACGTTGACGGTGTGCAGCGCGGGCCCCGCGGTGTCCTGGGCGCAGCTGAGGGTCAGGTGCACCAGATGGTGCTCGGCGGCATCCGCGTGCTGGGCGAGGAAGTCCGCCAGCTCGGGGTCGCCGTCCACCAGCCCCCCGGTCACCGGCAGCGCCAGCGGGCCGCCGAAGCGCAGCCGGCCGGTGAGCGGCGGGACGGGCGGGGCGGTGGCCGGCGGGCTCTCCTCGGCGGCCAGGGTCAGTTCGCGCTCGGGAAGTTCGGGGAGGATCACATCGATCATTTCCGGGCCCCCTTGCGGCTCGTCCGGCACTCAGCTCTGGTAGAGCGCCTCGACTTCTCGGGTGTACGCCTGTTCGATAGCCTTCCGCTTGAGCTTGAGCGAGGGTGTCAGGAGACCATGCTCCTCGGAGAACGGAGCGGCAAGTATCCGGAACGTACGGATCGACTCCGCCTGCGAGACCTGGGTGTTGGCGGCGATCACCGCGCGCCGGATCTCGGCCTCCAGATCGGGATCCCGGAGCAGCTTCACCGGCGGTGGCACCCTCGGCCTGCCGCGCATCCGGAGCCAGTGCTCGACCGCCTCCGGGTCCAGGGTCACCAGCGCGGCCACATAGGGCCGGTCGTTGCCCACCACGATGCACTGGGACACCAGCGGATGGGTGCGGACCCGCTCCTCCAGGATCAGCGGGGAGACGGTCTTGCCGCCGGAGGTGATCAGCACCTCCTTCTTGCGGCCGGTGATGGTGAGATAGCCGTCCTCGTCCAGCGCCCCCAGGTCGCCGGTGGCCAGCCAGCCGTCCCGCAGCACCGAGCGGGTGGTCCGGGGATCGCCCAGGTAGCCGCTGAAGACCTGTCCGCCGCGCACCCAGATCTCGCCGTCCTCGGCGATGTGCACCGAGGTGCCCGGGATGGGCTTGCCGACGGTCCCGAACCGGGTGCGCTCCGGCGGGTTGGCGGTGACCGCCGCGGTGGACTCGGTGAGGCCGTACCCCTCGTAGATGACGATGCCGGCGCCGGCGAAGAACAGTCCCAGCCGGCGTTCCATCGCCGAGCCGCCGGACATCGCGTGCCGCACCTGGCCGCCCAGCGCCTCGCGCACCTTGCCGTAGACCAGCTTGTCGAACACCTGGTGCTGCACCCGCAGCGCCGCGGACGGCCCCGGGCCGGTGCCGAACGCCTTGGCCTCCAGCGCCTCCGCGTACCGCACCGCGACGTCCACGGCCTTGTCGAACGGGCCCGTCCGGCCCTCGCTCTCCGCCCTGCGCCGGGCCGCGGCGAACACCTTTTCGAAGATGTAGGGCACCGCCAGGACGAAGGTCGGGCGGAAGGACTGGAGGTCGGGCAGCAGGTCCGTGGCGCTCAGGCTCGGCTGGTGGGCGAGCTTGACCCGGCCCCGCACGGCGGCGACCTGCACCATGCGGCCGAATACGTGCGCCAGGGGGAGGAAGAGGAGGGTGGCGGCCTGGTCACCGGGTCTGGTGTGGAAGGCGTGCTCGTACCGGGCGAGGACGTTGTCGCACTCGGCCATCAGATTGGCGTGGGTGATCACGCAGCCCCTGGGGCGCCCGGTGGTGCCCGAGGTGTAGATGATGGTGGCCGGGGCGTCCGGGGTGAGCGCCAGCCGGTGCCGCTCCACGGCCGTGTCGTCCACGGCGCGGCCCGCGGCGCTGATCTCGTCGAGCGCGCCCGCGTCGACCTGCCACAGCTGTCTCAGCATCGGCAGCCGGTCGATGACCGAGCCGACCGTCATGGCGTGGTCCTCGTGCTCCACCAGGCAGGCGGAGACCCCGGAGTCGTGCAGCGCCCAGAAGACCTGCTCGGCCGAGGCGGTGGGGTACACCGGCACGCTCTGGGCGCCGAGCGTCCAGAGCGCGAAGTCGAACAGGGTCCACTCGTACCGGGTACGGCACATGATCGCGACCCGGTCGCCGAACCGCACGCCGAGCGCCAGCAGCCCCTTGGCGAGTGCCAGCACCTCGTCGCGGAACTCGCCGGAGGTCACGTCCCGCCAGCCGCCGTCCGGGGCCTTGCGCGCCAGGACGACCCGTTCGGGCTCCTCGGCCGCATGGTCGAAGACGGCGTCCGCCAGTCCACCGACACGGGGGGCGGTCGCCAACGGGGGGACGGTGATCTCGCGCAATGACGTGCTCCTCGAAGCGCTCCGCACAGCGCCGCGACCGTACCCGATACCGGGCCGCCGCGGGAGAGGTGCCGTGCCCCGGACCGGAGGTGCATATGCCCTGGTCAACGCGGTAGACCAGACCGCTTCGGGGGGCACGCTGGGCAATCGGTGGGCGTGAGCATCACCCCGTGCGTCCGGTTTCTGCACCAAATCTTTCCGTAGGCGGCACATGCCCCGTCGATTTTCGGCCGCGTTACGCCGGAGGGCGGATCGAGCGCCGATGGCGGGGGCGGTGCCGCACCGGGGGAGGGCGGTGC
>NZ_SRID01000362.1 GCF_004684805.1 Streptomyces palmae | reverse complement strand
GAGGCGGGTCCGCGGGGCCGTCGCGGGGGGCCTCAGCTCGGGTAGTCGTAGAACAGTCTTTCCACCACCGCCCGGGCGCGGCGGGTGGCGCGGCGGTAGTCGTCGAGCATCTCGCCCACATGGCCGGGCTCGTAGCCGAGGTAGCGGCCGACGGCGGCCAGCTCCCGGCTCTCGCCGGGGAAGGTGTCGCCGGGGCGCCCCCGGACCAGCATCACCGCGTTGCGCACCCGGGTGGCCAGCACCCAGGCGTCGTCCAGGATCTGCGCGTCGTCGGTGTCGATCAGCCGGGCCGCGTGGGCGGCGGCCAGCGCCTGGCGGGTGCGGGTGGTGCGCAGGCCCGGTTCGGCGTGGCCGTGGCGCATCTGCAACAGCTGTACGGTCCACTCCACGTCGCTCAGCCCGCCGCGGCCCAGCTTGGTGTGGGTGGTGGGATCGGCGCCGCGGGGCAGCCGCTCGGTCTCCATCCGGGCCTTGAGCCGGCGGATCTCCCGTACCGCGTCCTCACTCAGACCGTCGGCCGGGTAGCGCAGCGGGTCGATCAGCTCGATGAAGCGGGCGCCGAGTTCGGGGTCGCCGGCCACCGGTTCGGCGCGCAGCAGGGCCTGGCTCTCCCAGGTCAGCGACCAGCGCCGGTAGTAGGCGGCGTAGGAGGCGAGGGTGCGGACCAGGGGCCCGGACTTGCCCTCCGGCCGCAGGTCGGCGTCGATCAGCAGCGGCGGGTCGGCGGTGGGCAGCTGGAGCAGCCGGCGCATCTCGTTGGCGACGGCGAACGCGGCCCGGGCGGCTTCCTGCTCGTCGACGCCCTCGCGCGGTTCGTGGACGAAGAGCACGTCGGCGTCCGAGCCGTAGCCGAGCTCATGGCCGCCGAAGCGGCCCATGCCGATCACCGCGAAGCGGGTGGGCAGCTCCTCGCCCCGCCCTCCCCCTGCCGAGGCTCCGCTCGACCGGGACGCTCCCCAGGCCACCGCGGCGCGCAGCGCGCCGGCCAGGGTGGCGGCGTTGATGTCGGAGACGGCGCCGCCCACCAGGTCGGCCGCCGCGCCCAGGTCCTCGTGGGCCGGGTCGACCGGCGTACGGGTCGGGTCGGCGGCCAGCCGGCCGGGCTCGGGGTGCGGCGGCGGGACCGTGCCGGAGGGCGCGCTGAAGCGGGGGGATTCGCTGGGGGTGCCGGCCGGGACGGTGGCGCGGTAGGCGCCGATGATGTCCGCCGCCGCGGTACGGAACAGCTCCCGGCGGCGTACCCCGCGGGCCGCCGCCACGGCCTGCTCCCCGCTCTCCGCGCGCCCGACCGCGGCCAGGATCTCCTGTTCCAGGGCGGCCCGGCCGCGCGGGCGCAGCCCTTCGGGGTCGCCGAGCAGGGCCACCGCCTCGGGGGCGCGCAGCAGCAGGTCGGGGGCGAGCCGCCCGGTGGACAGCACCCGCGCCAGGTTCTCCGCGGCGGCGCCCTCGTCGCGCAGCAGCCGCAGGTACCAGGGGGTCTTGCCGAGGGCGTCGGAGACCTTGCGGAAGTTCAGCAGGCCGGCGTCGGGGTCGGCGGAGTCGGCGAACCAGCCCAGCAGCACCGGCAGCAGGGTGCGCTGGATGGCGGCCTTGCGGCTGACCCCGGAGGCGAGTGCCTCCAGGTGCCGCAGCGCCGAGGCGGGGTCGGCGTAGCCGAGCGCCTCCAGCCGCTGCCCGGCGGCCTTGGCGCTGAGCCGGGTGGCGCCGGGCTCCAGCTGGGCGACGGCGTCCAGCAGCGGCCGGTAGAAGAGCTTCTCGTGCAGCCGGCGCACCTCCCGGGCGTGCCGCCGCCACTCCTTGCCCAGTTCGGTCACCGGCTCGGCGCGGAAGCCCAGCGAGCGGCCCAGCCGGCGCAGCTCCGCCTCCTCCTCGGGCATCAGGTGGGTGCGGCGCAGCCGGTAGAGCTGGAGGCGGTGCTCCAGGGTGCGCAGGAAGCGGTAGGCGGAGTCCAGTGCGGCGGCGTCGGCGCGGCCCACGTATCCGCCGGCGGCCAGGGCGGCGAGCGCGTCCAGGGTGGTGCCGCTGCGCAGCGAGGAGTCGGTGCGTCCGTGCACCAGCTGGAGCAGTTGGACGGCGAACTCCACGTCGCGCAGGCCGCCGGGGCCGAGTTTGAGTTCTCTCTCGATCTGGGCGGCGGGGATGTTCTCGACGACGCGGCGGCGCATCTGCTGGACGTCGGGGACGAAGTTCTCGCGGTCTGCGGCCTGCCAGACGAGTGGTTCCACGGCGTCAACGTAAGCCTGGCCGAGTTCTGGATCACCGGCAACTGGCCGAGCCTTGAGCAAGGCTTGGAACTCCCATGTCTTGGCCCAGCGCTGGTAGTACGCCAGATGGCTGGAGAGGGAGCGCACCAGCGGCCCGTTGCGGCCCTCGGGGCGGAGGTTGGCGTCCACCGGCCAGATGGTGCCCTCGGCGGTGGCGTCCGAGCAGATCCGCATCATCCGGGCGGCCAGTCGGGTGGCGGCCCGCAGGCCCCGGGCCTCCTCGGTGCCGGATTCGGGTTCGGCCACGAAGATGACGTCCACGTCGGAGACGTAGTTGAGTTCCCGGCCGCCGCACTTGCCCATGCCGATCACCGCCAGCCGGCAGGCCGCCGCGTCCTGCGGCTGCTCCTCGGCGGCGATGGCCAGCGCGGCGCGCAGGGTGGCGGTGGCCAGGTCGGCCAGTTCGGCGGCGGTCTGGGCGACGTCGGTGGTGCCGCACACGTCCCTGGCGGCGATGCCCAGCAGGGAGCGCCGGTAGGCGGCGCGCAGTGCGTCCGGCCGGGGCCGTCCGGCCGCCTGGTCCCCCCATACGCCCTCGGTCAGCGCCCGCTCGAACTCGGGGGTGGCCGGGTGCAGGTCGGTGGGCTCGTAGGTGACCAGCGACTGCCAGTCCTCGGGGTGCCGGGCGAGGTGGTCGCCGAACGCCTCGGAGGCGCCGAGCACCCCGAGCAGCCGGTCGCGCAGTGGTTTGGCGGTGATCAGGGTGTCCAGCAGGGCCTGCCGCGAGCCGGCCGCCCCCTGCGCCGGTGCGTCCGGTCCGTTCGGTTCGGGCAGTGCCTCCACCAGCCGGACCAGGCCGCGCAGGGCGCCGTCCGGGTCGGCGGTGGCGCCCAGCGCGTCCAGCAGCACCGGGTCCCCGCGGACGCCGGCCAGCTCCGGCAGGTCGAGCAGCCGCTCGGCCGCCGTCAGGTCGGTGAACCCGTATCGCAGCAGCCGTCCGAACCGGCTGTCCCGTCGCCCGTGCAGCACGGCGCACCGCCTCTCCACCGCTCCATGATCACTCTGAGCCTAAGCGCTCCCCTGGGCTCGCGGCCATCGGGCGGCGGGCCGACTGAGCGGTACCGCACCCCGCGCGAGGCGGCGGGCGCTGGACGCGGCCTTCTTCCACCGCGGTGCGCTGTCGCTTTCCGCATCCCGCATCCCACATCCCGCGTCCCGCGTTCTTCGATCGCGGATCGGGACATCAGCGCGTCGTTCCCACCTGACCGAGGGCGTCAGGTGGTGCGGTGGCGCTGGTAGTGGCGGGCGACGCGGACGCGGTTGCCGCAGCGGGCGGCCGAGCACCAGCGACGGCGTGGATGGGCGGGCAGGAAGAGCAGGACGCAGTCCTCGGCCTCGCACTGGCGGACCGCGGCGACCGCCGGGTCGGTGAGCAGGTCGGCGGCGGCTTCGGCCAGCCAGGCCGCCACCTGGGCGGCGGTCGGTCCGGTGCGGCGGCGGGTGGCGGTGACCGCCGTGCCGTTCCAGTCCAGCACGCGGACGGCGGGCGCGGCGTCCTGGGCCCGGGTGAGCGCGTCCAGCGCTTCCGGCGGGGGCCGTTCGCCGCGACGGGCGCCGGCGAGCGCGCGGGCCGTGTGCGCGCGGACTTCCCGCACGGCCTCCACGGTGGCGTCGGTCAGTTCGGCGGCGGCGAACTCGCGTGCTTCCGGGAACCGGTCGGCCTGCAGGAGCAGCCAGGCACGCAGGTCGTCCGGGCCGGTCAGCAGGTCACCGACGGACGGATGGGTGTTGACCAGGTCCAGAGCCAGCGGCTCCCCGGTCAGGGGGGCGGGAGCACTCATGCCTCTAATGCTATCTCCAGCGCTTGACTCGTTAGCCCGTCAGGCGCTATCTCTAATGCATCATTGGCGTGAGAAGGAGTTAGTCATGACGGCATCACCGATCTCGGTCGCCCGCACCGTCCACCGCCATCTCGAGGTCGACGGCGTCCGCGTCTTCTACCGCGAGTCGATTCCGGAGCGCGCGGACGCGCCCGTGCTCCTGCTGCTGCACGGCTTCCCCTCGGGCTCACACCAGTTCCGCCGTCTGATCGACGCCCTCGGCTCCCGGTACCGCCTGATCGCCCCCGACTACCCCGGTTTCGGCCACACCCAGGCCCCGCCCGGCTTCGTCCACACCTTCGACCGTCTCGCCGACATCACCGAAGGCTTCGTGCGGCGGCTCGGCCTGACCCGCTTCGCCATGTATGTGTTCGACTTCGGCGCACCGGTCGGCTTCCGCCTCGCCGAGCGGCACCCCGAACGGATCGCCGGCCTGGTCGTGCAGAACGGCAACGCCTACCAGGAGGGGCTGTCGGACGCGGCCCGCGCCTTCATCGCGTCGCGGCCCGAGACCCCGGGCGCCGAGAAGACCGTCCGCGAGCTGCTCACCCTGCCCGGCACCCGTGGCCAGTACGAGACCGGGGTCCCCGACCCCGAACTGCTGGCCCCCGACGGCTGGACCCTTGACCAGCACTTCCTGGACCTTCCCGGCCGCCAGGACGCCCAGGTGGCGCTGGCCTTCGACTACCGGTCCAACCTCGAACGCTATGACCGGTGGCAGTCCTGGCTGCGTCGGCACGTCCCGCCCGCCCTCGTCACCTGGGGCATCGGGGATCCGTTCTTCACCGAGGCCGGCGCCCGGGCCTACCTGCGCGACCTCCCCGACGCCGAACTCCACCTGTTCGACACCGGCCACTTCGCCCTGGAGACACACCTGCCCGAGATCGCCCCGCTGATCGCCGACTTCCTCGACCGCACCTGGAGCACCGGTGAACGCTTCCGGGGCGAGGACCCGAAGTGACCCCCGCACAGCGGACCGCGCCCGGGAACCCACGACCCTGTCGCCGGCGCACTGAGCCGCTTCCGGCTCAGGGCATCGGCCGACCGACGCGTGTCACGGTCGTCTGACCGAGCACGCACCGGGGGCCGCGGTCATCGACCGCGGCCCCCACGTCCCGCATCGCTCAACCCACGCCTACAGCACCGGCAGGCCCTTGCGCAGCTCGAAGGGGGTCACCTCGGAGCGGTACTCCTCCCACTCCTGCTTCTTGTTGCGCAAGAAGAAGTCGAAGACGTGCTCGCCCAGGGTCTCGGCGACCAGTTCGCTGCGCTCCATCAGGTTGATGGCCTCGCCGAGGTTCTGCGGAAGCGGTTCGATGCCCATCGAGCGGCGCTCGGCGTCGGACAGCGCCCAGACGTCGTCGTCGGCGCCGGCCGGGAGCGCGTACCCCTCCTCGATGCCCTTGAGGCCGGCGGCGAGCAGCACCGCGTAGGCCAGGTAGGGGTTGGCACCGGAGTCCAGGGAGCGCACCTCGACCCGGGTGGAGCCGGTCTTGCCGGGCTTGTAGAGCGGCACCCGGACCAGCGCCGAGCGGTTGTTGTGGCCCCAGCAGATGTACGAGGGGGCCTCGCCGCCGGCGCCCGCGGTGCGGTTGGCGCCGCCCCAGATGCGCTTGTAGGAGTTGACCCACTGGTTGGTGACGGCGGAGATCTCCCCGGCGTGCCGCAGCAGGCCGGCGATGAAGGACCGGCCGACCTTGGAGAGCTGGAACTCGGCGCCGGACTCGTAGAAGGCGTTGCGGTCGCCCTCGAAGAGGGAGAGGTGGGTGTGCATGCCGGAGCCGGGGTGCTCGGAGAACGGCTTGGGCATGAAGGTGGCCTGCACCCCCTGTTCCAGCGCGACCTGCTTCATCACCAGCCGGAAGGTCATGATGTTGTCCGCGGTGGACAGCGCGTCGGCGTACCGCAGGTCGATCTCCTGCTGGCCCGGGCCGCCCTCGTGGTGCGAGAACTCCACCGAGATGCCCATCGACTCCAGCATGGTGATCGCCTGGCGGCGGAAGTCCATGCCCACGTTCTGCGGGGTGTGGTCGAAGTAGCCGGAGGAGTCCGCCGGGACCGGGCGGGAGCCGTCCACCGGCTTGTCCTTGAGCAGGAAGAACTCGATCTCGGGGTGGGTGTAGAAGGTGAAGCCGAGGTCGGAGGTCTTGGCCAGGATGCGCTTGAGGACGTAGCGCGGGTCGGCGTAGGAGGGGGAGCCGTCCGGCATCAGGATGTCGCAGAACATCCGGGCGGTGCCGGGGGCCTCGGCACGCCAGGGCAGGATCTGGAAGGTGCTCGGGTCGGGCTTGGCGATCATGTCGGACTCGTAGACCCGGGCGAAGCCCTCGATGGCCGAGCCGTCGAAGCCGATCCCCTCATCGAACGCCTGTTCAAGCTCGGCGGGTGCCACCGCCACTGACTTCAGGTAGCCGAGCACATCGGCGAACCACAGTCGCACGAACCGGATGTCGCGCTCCTCGAGCGTGCGGAGCACGAACTCCTGCTGCTTGTCCATTCCACCCATCCTCGCAGGTCAGGCCACCCGTTCCCAGGCCGCGTGGCACTTCGGGGGCAGCTGAGCATCCCACCACGCGATGCCGAGTGTGCCGCGCCCGTCGGATCGGGGCGCCTCGTATCGGGTGACCGGACGGCTTCGCTGCCCATACTGCCTGCCGGTGCGTACCCCAGTCAGCGCGAGAACGCGTCTGCGGAACGTCCTGTCCATGCAGTCGTACGGTATCGGCCGCGCACCGCCGTACCGGCGGGTCCGGCGCGGTGGCGGCCCCGGGGAGAGCACCCCGGGGCGGCGGTGGCGTTCCGCCGCCTGGCCCCACGGCATCGGCCTGCCCTCATTGTGGAACACCAGCCCGATCTTGGTCGAACCCGGCACCCCACCCGGCCGCCCGGTCCTCCCCGCGGGCCCGCCACCACGGCAC
>NZ_SRID01000361.1 GCF_004684805.1 Streptomyces palmae | reverse complement strand
CCCCTGGGGGGCCTGGCGGCCCCCTGGGGCGGGCCTCGGAGCGCCCAGGGACCCTGGGGCCGGGTTACGCGGTGGGGGTCCAGAGGTTGGTGATGGGGACGTTCAGGTCGGCCAGTAGGCGGCGGAGGAGGGGGAGGGAGAGGCCGATGACGTTGCCGGGGTCGCCGTCGATGCCGTCGATGAACGGGGCCGAGCGGCCGTCCAGGGTGAAGGCGCCGGCCACTCGCAGCGGTTCGCCGCTGGCCACGTAGGCGGCCACCTCGGCGTCGCTGGGCTCGCCGAAGCGCACCGTGGTCGTGGCGGTGGCGGAGACCTGCCGGCCGCTCGCGGTGTCGATCACGCAGTGGCCGGTGCACAGCACACCGGACCGGCCGCGCATCGCCTTCCAGCGGGCGGTGGCCTCCTCGGCGTCGGCGGGCTTGCCCAGCGCCTGGCCGTCCAGCTCCAGCACCGAATCGCAGCCGACCACCAGGGCGCCCGCGGCCTGCGGCAGCCTCGCCACCACGTCCGCCTTGGCCTCGGCCAGCAGGCGGGACAGCTCGACGGGGGTGTCCGCGGTGATGGCGTCCTCGTCCACCCCGCTGACGATCACCTCGGGCGCCAGGCCCGCCTGGCGCAGCAGCCCGAGCCGGGCGGGGGAGGCGGACGCGAGGACAAGGGTGCGGCGGTCAGTCATGGGCTCCAGCGTAGGGGGTGCCCGACGGGCCCCGTCGGCCGTCCCGGCGCCGGGTGGCAGCAGTTCCCCAGCCGCCCTGCTGCCTCAGTGCGCGGCCATGCCTCGGGACATCGTGAGGGCCCGCCGCGTACGCCCGGTCAGTTCCTCCCGCTGAGGGCACTCAGCACGATCAGCGCGATCAGTACGCAGACCGCCATGACGGTGCCCGCGCGGCGCAGGCTGGCCTGCACCCGGCGGAGTTCCTCGGGGGGTTCGTCTGAGGGGTCGGACCAGAGCATGCCCCCGATCCTGCCGCTGAGGCGCCGGTGGCGCCTGAGTATCCGTACTCAGGCGCCACCGGCGGGAAAGGCAGCTGGTCAGGCAGGCCAGTAGCTGGTGCGCCAGGCGCTCGGCCCGGGGTGCGGAAGCCGGCTGCCGGGGACGGTACGGGCCGGGTCGGACCACTCGGAGAGGGTGGGCCGGCCGTCCGGCGCGGCGGCCGCGGCCGCCGCGCGGGCTTGGACCACCGCGAGTGCGGCGGCCAGCTCCTCCGGGGTGGGGTTGCCGTGCAGAACCCTGATCATGGAGTTTCAGCCCTTCTCGAGAGTGGGCGGGCAAGGAAGTCGCTGAGTGTGCGAAGCGTCCGTTGAGGGTGGCGGTGGGCGGGGTGGCCTAGAGGGGGATGTTGCCGTGCTTCTTCGGGGGCAGGGTCTCCCGCTTCGTGCGCAGGGTGCGCAGGCCGCGGACGATGTGCCGGCGGGTCTCGGACGGCATGATCACCGCGTCCACGTAGCCGCGCTCGGCCGCGACGTACGGGTTGAGCAGGGTGTCCTCGTAGTCGGTCATCAGCTCGGCGCGGGTGGCCTCGGGGTCCTCGGCCTCCGCGATGGTGCGGCGGTGCAGGATGTTCACCGCGCCCTGCGCGCCCATCACCGCGATCTGCGCGGTCGGCCAGGCCACGTTGAGGTCGGCGCCCAGGTGCTTGGAGCCCATGACGTCGTACGCGCCGCCGAACGCCTTGCGGGTGATCACCGTGATCAGCGGGACGGTGGCCTCCGCGTAGGCGTAGATCAGCTTGGCGCCGCGCCGGATGATGCCGTTGTACTCCTGGTCGGTGCCCGGCAGGAAGCCCGGCACGTCCACGAAGGTCAGCACCGGCACGTTGAAGGCGTCGCAGGTGCGGACGAAGCGCGCGGCCTTCTCCGAGGCGTCGATGTCCAGGCAGCCGGCGAACTGCATGGGCTGGTTGGCGACCACGCCCACCGGGTGGCCCTCGACCCGCCCGAAGCCGGTGACGATGTTGGGCGCGAACAGCGGCTGGACCTCCAGGAACTCGCCGTCGTCCAGCACGTGCTCGATGACCTTGTGCATGTCGTACGGCTGGTTCGCGGAGTCCGGGATCAGGGTGTCCAGCTCCCGGTCCTCCTCGGTGACCTCCAGGTCGGCCTGCTCGGGGAAGGCCGGCGGCTCGGAGAGGTTGTTCGAGGGGAGGTAGGACAGCAGCGAGCGGACGTAGTCGATGGCGTCCTTCTCGTCGGCGCCCATGTAGTGCGCGACACCGGAGGTGGTGTTGTGGGTGCGGGCGCCGCCCAGCGCCTCGAAGCCGACGTCCTCGCCGGTCACCGTCTTGATGACGTCGGGACCGGTGATGAACATGTGCGAGGTCTGGTCCACCATCACGGTGAAGTCAGTGATCGCCGGGGAGTAGACCGCGCCGCCCGCGCAGGGGCCCACGATCAGGCTGATCTGCGGGATCACACCCGAGGCATGAACGTTACGGCGGAAGATCTCGGCGAACAGGCCGAGCGCCGCCACGCCTTCCTGGATCCGGGCGCCGCCGCCGTCGTTGATGCCGATGACCGGGCAGCCGGTCTTCAGGGCGAAGTCCATCACCTTGACGATCTTCTCGCCGTAGACCTCGCCCAGCGAGCCGCCGAAGACGGTGAAGTCCTGCGAGTAGACGCACACCGGGCGGCCGTCGACGGTGCCGTAGCCGGTGACCACGCCGTCTCCGTACGGGCGGTTCTTCTCGATGCCGAAGTTGGTCGAGCGGTGCCGGGCGAACTCGTCCAGCTCGATGAAGGAGCCCTCGTCGAGAAGAAGGTCGATGCGCTCACGGGCGGTCAGCTTGCCCTTGGCGTGCTGCTTCTCCACCGCGCGCGCGGAACCGGCGTGGATGGCCTCATCGATACGGCGCTGCAGATCCGCGAGCTTGCCCGCGGTGGTGTGGATGTCAATTTCCTTCTCGGACATCGGCGTGCGGCTCCTGCTCGTCCTCAGGGCGGACTGGATGGGGGACTTGTGTTCCGGGGCTCCCGAGACCTGTGGGTCCCGGGGGTGCCGGCGCTGTCTGGGTTGTGGGGGACAGGGTTCGGGGTACTCGGAACGCTCGGTGGTCGGACGTCGGTGGTTTTCCGGGTGGGTCTCCTCGGTTACCGGGTCGTAGGGTATCGGCGGGGACTGCGCGGTGGCACTGCGTCGTTGGCCACACCTCCTGACCCTAGGCTGGCCCGTATGAGCCCTTCTGACACCCACGGCAGCCGGTGGAGCGATCTGGACCGGCCACCGCTGAACGCCGACGCGCTGCGCCGCGCCCTGGTCCGGCCCGGCGGGCTGTGGACCGCCCTGGACGTGGTGGCGGCCACCGGCTCCACCAACACCGACCTGGTCGCCCGGGCCGGGGAGGGGGCCGCCGAGGGCGTCGTGCTGGTCGCCGAGGAGCAGACCGCCGCGCGCGGCCGGCTGGACCGCAGCTGGAGCGCCCCCGCCCGCTCCGGGCTCTTCTTCTCCGTGCTGCTGCGCCCGGGCGACCGGGTCCCCGCGGCCCGCTGGGGCTGGCTGCCGCTGCTCGCCGGGGTCGCCACCGCCACCGCGCTGTCCCGCGCCGCCGGTGTGGACACCGCCCTGAAGTGGCCCAACGACCTGCTGCTGCGGGTGGGCGGCGAGGAGCGCAAGGCGGGCGGCATCCTCGCCGAGCGGGCCGCGGGGGCCCCCGGCGCGGAGGCCGGGGTGGTGATCGGCATCGGGCTCAACGTGAGCCTGCGCGCGGACGAGCTGCCGGTGCCCACCGCCGGCTCGCTGGCCCTGGCCGGGGCGCACACCGTGGACCGCGATCCGCTGCTGCGCGCCGTACTCCGCTCCTTCGAACACTGGTACGGGAAGTGGTGCGAGGCCGGCGGCGATCCCTCGGTCAGCGGACTCCAGGAGGCGTACGCGGCCGGCTGTGCCACCCTGGGCCGGACGGTTCGGGCGGAGCTGCCCGGCGGGCGGGACACGGTGGGGGAGGCGGTCGCGGTGGACGGCGACGGACGGCTGGTGCTGGCCACCGCGGACGGGGTGCGGGAGCCGATCGCGGCGGGCGACATCGTGCATCTCCGCCCTGCCGGAGGAGAGTGAGCTACGGCACACCTGACGTATCGTTGTGGCGGTCCGTCCAGCTCACGGGCGGCCCCCCGACGGTTTCCGCGACCAGCGGCCGGAGCATCCGGCACTGGGAAGACCGGAAGGAACGGGAACGCTCAGACACGTCGGACACGAGGGAAGCGGAAACGGCAGTGCGCAGGACTCGGACAGGGGGCGGGCGGTGACCGTCGAAGACGGC
Organism: Streptomyces palmae; assembly: GCF_004684805.1. Taxonomy (GTDB): domain Bacteria; phylum Actinomycetota; class Actinomycetes; order Streptomycetales; family Streptomycetaceae; genus Streptomyces; species Streptomyces palmae. The sequence continues at coordinate 2,755 of NZ_SRID01000361.1, read as the reverse complement.
GCGGATCCGGACGCGGTGAACCCCGGATCGGCCACGCCGGACACTCCGGCCGCCGTCGAGCCCGCCGGCGAGGACGACTCGATCGCGCTCCGGCTGGAGCGGCTGATCCTCGGCGCCGAGCGGCAGTACACCCCCTTCCAGGCGGCCCGCAGCGCCGGTGTCTCGGTGGAGCTGGCCACCCGCTTCTGGCACGCCATGGGCTTCGCCGACATCGGCCAGGCCAAGGCGCTCACCGAGGCCGACGTGCTGGCGCTGCGGCGGCTGGCCGGACTGGTGGAGGCCGGGCTGCTCAGCGAGCCGATGGCGATCCAGGTCGCCCGCTCCACCGGGCAGACCACCGCCCGGCTGGCCGACTGGCAGATCGACTCCTTCCTGGAGGGCCTGACCGAGCCCCAGGAACCCGGACTCACCCGCACCGAGATCGCCTACCCGCTGGTCGAGCTGCTGCTCCCGGAGCTGGAGGAGTTCCTGGTCTACGTCTACCGGCGGCAGCTGGCCGCGGCGACCGGCCGGGTGGTGCAGGCGGGGGACGACGTGGAGATGGTCGACCGGCGGCTGGCCGTGGGCTTCGCCGACCTGGTCGGCTTCACCCGGCTCACCCGCCGGCTGGAGGAGGAGGAGCTCGGCGAGCTGGTCGAGTCCTTCGAGACCACCGCCGCCGACCTGGTCGCCGCGCACGGCGGGCGGCTGATCAAGACCCTGGGCGACGAGGTGCTGTACGCCGCGGACGACGCGGGCACCGCCGCCGAGATCGGCCTGCGGCTCATCGAGACCATGGCCAACGACCCCACCATGCCGGAGCTGCGGGTGGGCATCGCCTTCGGCACCGTGACGACCCGGATGGGCGATGTCTTCGGCACCACCGTCAACCTGGCCAGCCGGCTCACCTCGATAGCCCCCAAGGACGCGGTGCTGGTGGACGGGGCGCTGGCCGAGGAGCTGACCCGCACCGGGGACGCCCCGGTCTCCGAGGCGGAGGCCGCGGAGGAGGCCGCCGCGGCCGACAAGCGCGGCGAGGCCGCCCCGGAGTACCGTTTCGCGCTCCAGCCGATGTGGCAGCGCCCGGTGCGCGGCCTCGGCGTGGTCGAACCCTGGCTGCTCACCCGGCGCGGCTGAGACGCTGCCGGCAGGGGGGTGACGCGCGCCGCCTCGCCTGCGATGATCCGGTCAACGATCGTTAACGTACCGGGAGGGCGGCATGACGGAACAGCGGTTCGGCGAGTTCGTCGGGGTCACGCGACATGGACATGTGGCCGAGCTGGCACTCGACCGGCCCAAGGCGATGAACGCGGTCTCCACCGAGATGGCCCGCTCCCTCGCGACCGCCTGCGATGCCCTCGCCCAGGACCGCTCGGTGCGGGTCGTGGTGCTCACCTCCACCCATGAGCGCGCCTTCTGCGTGGGCGCGGACCTCAAGGAGCGCAACGGCTTCAGCGACGCCGAGCTGCTCCGGCAGCGCCCGCTGGCCCGCTCCGCCTACACCGGGGTGCTGGAACTGCCCATGCCCACCGTGGCCGCGGTGCACGGCTACGCCCTCGGCGGCGGCTTCGAGCTGGCGCTCTCCTGCGACCTGATCGTGGCCGACCCCACCGCGGTGGTGGGCCTGCCCGAGGTCTCGGTGGGCGTGCTGCCGGGCGGCGGCGGCACCCAGCTGCTGCCCCGCCGGGTGGGCGCCGCGCGCGCCGCGGAGCTGATCTTCACCGCCCGCCGGGTGCCCGCCGAGGAAGCGCTCCGGCTCGGCCTGGTGGACCAGCTGGCGGCCGAGGGCGCGGACCGTACCGAGGCGCTGGAACTGGCCGCCCGGATCGCCGCCAACTCGCCGGTGGGCCTGCGCGCGGCCAAGCGGGCCCTCCGCCTCGGCCACGGCCTGGACCTGCGCACCGGCCTGGAGGTGGAGGACGCCGCCTGGCGCACGGTGGCCTTCTCCGGCGACCGGGCGGAGGGCGTGGCCGCGTTCAACGAGAAGCGGACGCCGGACTGGCCGGGGGAGTGAGCAGCCCGAGGACTGCCCCTCCCTCCGCCTGACCCCCGGGCTGACTCCGGGGGTGCTCCCGGGAGGTGGCCAGTAGGTGCCCCCGGGGGCCCAGTAGGTGCTCCCGGTGGCGGCCCAGGTGGTGCCTCTGGGGCTGCCCCGACAGGCCCCAGGGGGTGGCCCGGGCGGTGCCCGGTAGGCGCTCTCGGGAGGCCCCCCGTCCCCGGCGGGCTCACCGGTCCGCCGGGGACGGCAGGACGCGGCTCCCGGGGCGCCACCCGCGCCTCCGAGAAGCGCGAAAACCGCCCGGTATTCCTAGGCTGGATGGCGGGGTACGCGCCGTGATACGGGAGGTGCGTGGTGCGCGCCGCGCACCGGAACGGAATGCGAGGCACGGTGACCGACGAGGGCGATGCGCGGCTGAGGGCCGTGGTGGGGCTGGCGCAGGCCATGGCGGCGGCGCACACCCCGCAGGACGCGGTGCGCTCCGCCGCCGCCGGCGCCCGCCGCGCCCTCGGCGGGGACTTCGCGGCCGTCTCGGTCTGGGAGCGCGAGCTGGGGCGGCTGCGGGTCCTGGTGAACGAGGGGGAACTGGCCGAGGACGAGCAGGAGTTCCCGGCGGACGAGTGCTACCCGGTCAGCGACTTTCCGGAGATCACCGAGTTCCTGCACGAGGAGTGGGCGCGCGGCGGGGAGCCGCACGCCTGGGTGGAGGTGGCCGATCCGCCTCCCGGGGCCGACGGCGGCGGGGAGCCGGGGGTACGGCCCGACGCGGGCTGGGGG
>NZ_SRID01000360.1 GCF_004684805.1 Streptomyces palmae | reverse complement strand
GGGTGGTGTTGTGGGTTTGGGCGTTTGTGGGTGTGGGGTGTCCGTGGCTGTTGTCTTGTTTCGGGTGGCGGGTATATTTCTGGTCGTTCGTACGAGAGAGCGTGCTGGACGGCTCAACTCCTGTGTGTGCAGGGTGGGTTGGTCTGGACGGGGAAGCCGCTGAGTCTTCGTGCGCTGGGTCTTTCCGCCTTTCTCGCTCGTGTGTTGTTCCATGACTGGGGGAGGTCTGGGATGAGGCATGGTTTCCACCCGCGGGTGGCGAGCTTGGACGGGGGCCTGTGGGGGTGGCCCTCGCTCGCGAGCTGGCGGGCCGCGGGATGTCGGCCGTGAGCGTCGAGTCGGAGGCTGCGGTCTCCAGGCGGCGCCAGGCGGCCGTGCTGGATGCGCGTGCGTGCCGTGCCGGGTGCGGTCCGGTCACTTGCCGGGGCTGGTGGCTGCGTCACCATGCTGCCGTGACGCTGTGGAGCCGGAGCCGGAGCCGGAGCCGGAGCCGGGGCTAGAGCCGTGGCCGGGGGTGGAGCCGGAGTCGGGGGTGAACTTCGGTGTGGCGTGCCGGGGCGGCTGGTCCGTTGTCTTGGTGCCGGTGTCGATGGCTTTCCTTCGTCGGTGTGGCTGGTGTCCGCGGCTAGTTGATGGAGCTGTCGTACTCGGTGCCGGCGGGGTTGGCCGGTGTCGGTTGGTGGTGCAGGCCTGGGGGTTGCTGCGGCAGCGTTGCGGGGTGGCTGTGCCAGGGGGCCTGTTCTCGTTCGGTGGGGCTGGCGGTCTGGACGGTCTGGGCTGTCGGTGTCGGTGTCCCATCCCGGTGACCGTTCTTTGCGGTTCCCTCGTCTGCGGGACGGCTCTTGTCGGGATCTACTACGCGTACTGCCGCAACCGGGTGTTGGTGTTTCGTTTCCTGTGTTGGTCGGAACTGTAGGTGTCCTTGGTAGCCGGTCGTCTGGAGGTGAGTCATGCGTCGGGTGTCAGCCGAGTTGTACGATCCACGCTCCGTGCTGCGTGGCGAGGTGCGCGAGGACCGGGGCCGTACTGCTGTGGTGCCGCGTTCGGCTTGGCGTGTGTTGATTGTCGATGCCCGAGTGGAGGATGCTCAGCCGTTGGCGGAGGCTTTGCGGCGGCATGGTTACCACGTTGAACGTGCGGGTGAGGGCTTTGCCGCGTTGGAGACGTGTGGTGAGCGTGATGTGGATGTCGTGCTCTTGGATATTGATTTACCTGATGTCGATGGTCTTCAGGTGTGCCGGCAGTTGGCTGGTTCCGGTCCGACTGCGGTTATCGCGCTTACTGCTCGTGGTGGTGAGTTGGATGTAGTGCTGGGGTTGCAAGCGGGTGCGGATGACTATCTGGTGAAGCCTTGTGGCATCAGGGAGTTGCTGGCTCGTATCGAGGCGGTGATGCGTCGGGTGCGACCTCGTACGGTGCGTCGGGTTTTGTCGATCGGGGCGTTGCGTATCGATGCGGCACTGCGGGAGGTTCGTTTGGGTGGCCGTGCCATTGCGGTGACTCGTAAGGAGTTCGACCTGTTGTATGTGTTGGCTTCTCGGCCGGAGATGGTTGTCACCCGGGAGCAGCTTATGCGGGAGGTGTGGGCGGACTCGTGGTCGCGGCGTACGGTGGACACGCATGTGAGTAGTCTGCGTACGAAATTGGGGTCTCGTGATTGGATTGTCACGGTGCACGGGGTGGGATTCCGTATCGGGCAGGCCTGAAATCCCCATGCCCTCACCGAGGGCTCCCGTTCCCGTCACCGGAGAACCCGCTCTTTCCACCTGGGCGAATCTTGTCCTGGCACCGAGGAACTCCACCCCACCATGGAGGGAATCCGTTCTCTCGCCTGAGGATTCTGATTCTGCCACCCGGGCCCGTGCTTTCACGCAGGCCTGGTTGCCACTCGCTCATCGCCCAAGCCGGGAAGGCATGTGAAGGGAGGTACTCCCTTTTCTGGCTGTCAGGATGGTACTCAATGTAGTTCTTTGTCGAAAACTCACGGGGGGATTCGAAATGAGTCGAGTGAACGAGCCGGGGATCACGTCGGCTGGTATCCGCGTGCGGTGTGAGGGGGTGGACTGTCGGAAGAGGACCGCAGGGCCCGCACGGCTTGCCGCGCCGCGTTCGTGTTTGTGTGTGGGGTGTTTGCGTCTGTTCGTTTTACGGCTTGGGCGGCTGCCTGGTCTCTACGCGGAGCTGGGGGAGGTTCTCAGTTCCGGTCCTGTCAGTGGCGGGCGGGAGCGGACGACGGGTGGGCCGGTGCCTTCGGGTCTTCCGTTCAACGCCGCGGCGGCTGATGTGCGGGCGGAGATCATGGCGACGCTCGGTTCGTGGTGCGGTCTGGTCGCTGCCGAGTGCGGTGTGCCTGCCCCGAAGCGGACGGCCGACGCGTTGGCCGGTCTGCTGGTGGGGCACGCCACCTGTCTGGCCGGCCATCCTGCGGCCGGGGACGCCACGCGTGAGGTCGCCCGCCTGGAGCGGGCCGCCTACCGGGTCGCGCGCGGTGAGAGACCGCGCCGGGTCAGTGTCGGGAACTGTGTCGCGCCCGGCTGCACGGGACGCCTGGTCTCAGTGGTGCACGGCGGCGGTGCGGGTCCTGGCATCGAGTGTGACGCCGACTCCGCGCACTCGTGGCCGGGTGGGCGGTGGACCGAGCTGCGCCGTGTTCTGCGGGGCGGGGGTGAGGAGGCGGTGGGGGAGCGCTGGTTGACGGCCGGTGAGGTCGCTCGTTTGTGGTCCACGTCTACCGGCACGGTCTACCGTCTGGCCAGCGAGCAGCGTTGGCGCCGGCGGAGCCGGGCCGGTCGGACCTACTATGCCGAGTCCGATGTGCACGCATGCTTCGCCCGCCGCCGTGGCGCGGGAGCCTGAACGCCTGCTCGGCACCCAAGGTGGCGGGGCCGTCGAAGGCGAACTCGCCGCCGCGTTTGGGCGGTCGGCCGCCGGTCGGGTCTAGAACCTTGGCAGGGTCGGGCGGCGCATCACCCGCTCCGAGTGGAGCCGACCGGGGACCCGCATGGGCAGATCGGCCAGACAACTGCTACACCGCCCAATTCCGCGACATAGTCGGCCATTGATCGCCGCCAGGCAGCGGAAGAGGGCGATGCAGAGATGCTGGTGGTGATGGATGCCGGCTACGAAGCCCCGTGTATCGCCCAGCAGGTCGTCGCCTGGTTCCAGCCGCACGGTGTCCGGAACCGATGGCGGCGGTGATCGCGGTCCGGGCGGCGACGACCGACCAGCCCGCCGGGTAGCCGGTCACCTCGACGCCGTAGTCGTCGCCTCGGGTCTTCCGTTCGACGCCGCGGCGGCTGATGTGCGGGCGGAGATCACGACCACGCTCGGCTCGTGGAACGGTTTGGTCGTCACCGAGTGCGGTGTGCCTGCCCCGATGCGGACGGCCGACGCGTTGGCCGGTTTGCTGGTGGGACATGCCATCTGGCTGGCCGGCCATCCTGCGGCACTCGTGGCCGGTTTGCTGGTGGGCCGAGTTGCGCCGTGGTCTGCGGGGCGGGGGTGGGGGAGCGTTGGATGAGGGCCGGTGAGGTTGCCCGGTCGCAGTCCCCGTCTACCGGCGCGGTCTACCAGCGATCGGTGACCAGCGACCAGAGAGCAGCGTTGGCGCCGGCGGAGCCGGGCCGGGCGGACCTACTGTGCCGAGTCCGATGTGCATGCGTGCTTCGCCCGCCGCGCCGTGGTGCGGAACCTGGACATTCTGCTGTCGTGGTGGGGAATGTGAACGTCCGTTGCGGTTGTGCGGGAACCCGGGTGCATGCGCCGTGGTGAGGGAAAGTGAGCGTCTCCCGCTGTAGTGCGGGAATGTGGGCATCCGTTGTCACGGTGCGGGTTCCTGAGCGTCTGCCGCCGTGGTGGGGGAATGTGGGCGTCCGTTGTCGTGGGGTGGGGAATCTGATGGTCCGTCGCATTGTCTTGAAGAATTTCTGACATGGTTCTGCATGTGTGCGCGTTGTTTTTCGGGTGGGGACCGAAGAAGCTATGGGCAAGGATCCGGTGAACTGTCGGCGCGCGGCGCGGTGGTTTTGTGGAATTCTCACCACCGGATTTCCCTTGTCCATCGACCCGTGTTGCCGATAGCGCCACAAGGCCCGGACCTCGGGGTCCGAAACCCGGACTCCGGGGCCCGAAATCCGTAACCCGGGGTCCGCAGCCCGAGGCCCGGTGTCCGGGGCCTGGTGTTCGGGGTTCGGAAATGGATGGGGAGGTTTCCCTTCGGGAGGGTTTCCTTCGGGGGGTTTTCTTCGATGGATGGGGAGGTTTCTCTTTCGGTTGCCTGTCCGTGGTTCGTCGTTCCTTCTTCGGTCTGGGGGAGAGTTCATGCACAGTACGTTGATCGTGGCGCGGATGGATGCGCGGTCCAGTGGTGAGGTCGCCGGGATTTTCGGTGAGTTCGACGGTACGGAGATGCCGCATCTCATGGGGACCCGGCGGCGGCAGCTTTTTGCGTATCGGGGCCTGTACTTCCATCTTCAGGACTTCGATTCCGATCAGGGTGGGGAGGTGATCGAGGAGGCCAGGGCGCATCCGTTGTTCGTGAAGGTCAGTGATGACCTCAAGCCGTTCATCCAGGCGTATGATCCGGCGACTTGGCGTTCGCCGGCGGATGCGATGGCCCAGCGCTTCTATCACTGGGCCCCGTCTTCGTGACGTGTTTTCTCCAGGGGGAAGGGGGTGTCGTTCGGATGGGACGTCGAGTAGTGATCACCGGTATCGGTGTGGTGGCACCTGGCGGTGTCGGGACGAAGGGTTTTTGGGATCTGCTCAGTTGTGGCAGGACCGCGACCCGTACCATCACGTCTTTCGATGCGTCGCCGTTTCGTTCGCGGGTGGCCGCCGAGGTCGATTTCGATCCGCAGGCGCACGGGTTGAGCCCGCAGGAGGTCCGGCGTATGGACCGGGCGGCTCAGTTCGCGGTGGTGACCACCGCGGAGGCGTGGGCCGACAGTGGTCTGGCCATGGGGGATGTGGATCCTCATCGCACCGGGGTGACGGTGGGCAGCGGTGTGGGGGCGACCATGGCCCTGGATCGTGAGTACGGGGTCGTCAGTGACGGCGGCCGTCTGGAGTTGGTCGATCACCGCTATGCGGTGCCGCATCTGTACGACTACTTCGTGCCCAGTTCGTTTGCGAGCGAAGTGGCGTGGAAGGTCGGCGCGGAAGGTCCGGTGGCCGTGGTGTCCACCGGCTGTACGTCGGGTCTGGACTCGGTGGGTTATGCCACGGAGTTGATCCGTGAGGGCAGCGCCGATGTCATGTTCGCCGGTGCGGCCGCCGCTCCCATCTCGCCGATCACGGTGGCGTGTTTCGATGCGATCAAGGCGACCACTCCGCGCAATGACGATCCCGCGCATGCGTCGAGGCCCTTCGATCGGACCCGTAACGGCTTCGTGCTGGGGGAGGGCGCGGCCATGTTCGTCCTTGAGGAGCGCGAGCGGGCGATGCGGCGCGGTGCCTGTGTCCATGCCGAGATCGCGGGTTTCGCGACGCGCTGCAACGCCTTCCATATGACGGGGTTGCGGCCCGATGGCCTGGAGATGGCCGAGGCGATCCGGTGGGCGATGGGCGAGGCGCGGGTCAATCCCGAGGACGTCGACTACATCAACGCCCACGGTTCGGGTACCAAGCAGAACGACCGACACGAGACGGCCGCGTTCAAGGCCAGTCTGGGCGCGCACGCCTACCGTGCTCCGGTCAGTTCCATCAAGTCGATGGTGGGGCATTCACTCGGTGCGATCGGTTCGTTGGAGATCGCCGCCTCGGTCCTCGCGATCGAGAACAATGTGGTGCCGCCCACGGCGAACCTGCATGAGCCGGATCCCGAGTGCGACTTGGACTATGTGCCGGTGCACGCGCGTGAGCAGCGCGTCGACACGGTGCTGAGTGTGGGCAGTGGATTCGGCGGGTTCCAAAGCGCGATGGTGTTGCGGAGGGCGGCATGAGCGCCCCGGTCGTCGTCACCGGCCTGGGGGTTGCCGCCCCCAACGGGCTGGGCGTGGACGATTTTTGGGCCGCCACCCGCAAGGGTCTCAGCGGCATCGGGGAGATCGCCCGGTTCGATGCCTCGGGCTATCCGGCCCGTCTGGCCGGCGAGGTCCCCGGTTTCCGGGCCGAGGACCATCTGCCGGGCCGGCTGCTGGCGCAGACCGACCACATGACGCGGCTGGCGCTGGTCACCGCCGACTGGGCGCTCGCCGACGCGGGCGTGCTCCCCGCGCAGTGGGACCCCTTCGCGATGGGTGTGGTCACCGCGAGTTCGGCGGGCGGTTTCGAGTTCGGCCAGCGTGAACTCCAGGCGCTGTGGAGCAAGGGCGGCCAGTACGTCAGCGCCTACCAGTCCTTTGCCTGGTTCTACGCCGTCAACACCGGCCAGATCTCGATCCGCCACGGCATGCGCGGCCCCAGCGGAGTCGTGGTCTGCGATCAGGCCGGGGGCCTGGACGCCCTGGGGCAGGGCCGCCGCCAGATCCGCAAGGGCAGCAAGCTGATCGTCTCCGGCGGCGTCGACGGCTCGATCTGCCCCTGGGGGCATGTCGCCCAACTCGCCTCACAGCGCCTGAGCACCTGCCCCGACCCCACCCGCGCCTATCTGCCCTTCGACGCCCAGGCGGCCGGCCACGTGCCAGGGGAGGGCGGCGCCCTGCTGATCTTGGAGGACGCGGCGGCGGCACGGGAGCGGGGAGCACACGTGTACGGGGAGATCGCCGGATACGCGGCCACCTTCGACGCCCGATCCGCCACCGGCCGCCCACCGGGCCTGACCCGGGCGATACGGCTCGCGCTCGCCGACGCCGGCACCCTCCCCGACCAGGTCGACGCGGTCTTCGCGGACGCCGCCGCGATCCCGGAACTGGACCGGGCCGAGGCGGACGCGCTCACCGAGGTCTTCGGCCCCCACAAGGTGGCGGTGACCGCACCCAAGACGATGACCGGGCGCCTGCTGTCCGGCGCCGCCTCGCTGGACGTGGCCGCGGCCCTGCTCTCGATCAGGGACGGCGTGATCCCGCCCACCGCCCAGGGTGGTCGAGGGGCCCCCAGGGCGGAACGGGAGGTC
>NZ_SRID01000035.1 GCF_004684805.1 Streptomyces palmae | reverse complement strand
GGCCGGGGCGGGGCCGCGCAGGCCGCCGCGCGGGGATTCCCCGGGGCGGCGCCGGGGCCCGCCAGGCGGCCGTGGTCGGGGGCCGGGGGCTCCGGCGGGGCCTGGCCGGAGAGCGCCTGGGCCAGCGCGCCGAGCACCGCGACCAGCCCGTAGCCGCCGGCGTCCACCACGCCCGCCCGGCCCAGGTCGGCCAACTGCCCCGGGGTGGCGCGCAGTGCGGTGCGGGCGCCCTCCCAGGCGGCCCGGGCCACCGCCGCGACGTCCCCGCGGGCCTGCGCCGCGGCGTCCGCGGCGGCCGCGGCGACGGTCAGCATGGTGCCCTCGGCGGGGTGCGCGACGGCGGCGTACGCGGACTCGGCCGCATGCCGCAGGGCCCGCCGGAGCGCCTCGGCCCCCGCGCCGGGGCCGCCGGTGGCGGCGGGACCCGGGCGGCCGGTGCCAGCGGTGCGGGCGGTGCCCGCGGTGCCGACGGTGGGGTCGGAGCGGCTGCTGCCAGCGGTGCGCTCGGTGGGGCTGTTGCCCGCGGGGTCGGTGGGAGCCGCGGGGTCCGCGGAACCGGCGCGAGTGGCGGGATGCGGCTCCGGCTCGGCGCGTACGGAGCCGGGGCCCTCGGCCCCGTACGGCTCCGGCTCGGCGAGGACGTCCGCCAGGCCGCGCAGCAGCTGGGCCAGGATGGTCCCGGAATTGCCGCGGGCGCCGATCAGGGCACCGTGCGCCATCGCGCGTATCGCGTCGCCCAGGCCGGGCCCCGGGGTGCCGGGGGCGGCTTCGTGACCGTCGCAGGCGGCGGCCACGGCCCGCGCGGCCGACTCCGCGGTCAGATAGAGGTTGGTGCCGGTGTCCCCGTCGGCGACCGGGTAGACGTTGATCGCGTCGATGTCCTCGCGGGCCCGGCCCAGGGCCTCCAGCGCCAGCCCGCACCAGTCGCGTACCGCAGCGGCGTCCAGGGAGTCCCCCCGGACGATGTCTGGGGGAGTGTGCGGCACCTTGCGTCCTCCTGCGTTCCCTGTGCGTTCCCGCGCGCGCCGCGGGGGACGGCGTGCCGAGCGCACGCTGGTCGCCGTGGGCCCGGCCCATCGCAGGGTAGTCGCGTCGCCGCCGCGGGGGCAGGCCCGTACCCGGGGCCCCGGCGGAGGGGTACCGGCTGGTCATGGTAGTTTCGGTATACGGAAGCAGCCGTTGTATGCTGCTCCGGTTGCCCGATGCGAATCGGGTTTCTTTTCCCCCTGGCTCTGCCGGTCGTCCACGATCCTGGCACGCCGGGAATTCACTGTACGTGTATCTGAAGTCTTTGGAGTGACCCGTGGCTGCCAACTGCGACGTCTGCGGCAAGGGGCCGGGCTTCGGCAACAACATTTCGCACTCGCACCGCCGTACTCGCCGTCGTTGGAACCCCAACATCCAGACGGTGCGCGCTGTGGTCGGGCGGACGCCGAAGCGGCTCAACGTCTGCACCTCGTGCATCAAGGCCGGCAAGGTCTCGCGCTAGCGAACGGTGTCCCCGCGCAAGCGGGGGCGATCCGGTCTCGCGCTGACGTTCCCGTCGTAGCGCAGCCCTTCTGGTTGCCAAGGCCGGTCCATCATCCGATGGGCCGGCTTTTGTCATGCCCGAAAGCGCCGGACCCGCGCTGTGCCTGTACGGGCCCGGCACCCGGACCCGTACGCCCCCTCACCTGGTCTACCGGGAGCGCCCGGCCCAGCCGTGGTCGACCGGCCCGATGCCGCCGCCCAGCGGGAAGCCGGCGGCTATGGCGCCGGTGACGTACTCCTTGGCGGCCTCCACCGCCCGCGGCACCTCGTCGCCCAGGGCCAGCCGGGCGGCGATGGCGCTCGCCAGGGTGCAGCCGGTGCCGTGGGTGTGCCGGTTGCCGTGGCGCGGGGCGCGCAGCCAGTGCTCCCGGGTGCCGTCGGTGAGCAGGTCGACGGCGTACGGGCCGGGGAGGTGGCCGCCCTTGATCAGGGCCCAGCGGGGCCCGAAGGCCAGGATCGCGTCCGCCGCCCGCCGCAGGTCCGCCTCCTGCGAGACGGTGATGCCGGTCAGGCCGGCCACCTCGTCCAGGTTGGGGGTGGCGACGGTGGCGGTGGGCAGCAGCGCGCCGCGCACCGCGTCCAGCGCCTCGGCGGCCAGCAGCGGGTCGCCGTGCTTGGACAGGCCCACCGGGTCCACCACCACCGGCGCGGACAGCCCGGCCAGCAGTCCGGCGACGGTCTCCACCAGTTCCGCGGAGGCCAGCATGCCGGTCTTCACCGCGGCCACCCCGATGTCGTCCACCACGCTGCGGAACTGGGCGGTCACGGCCGCCGCCGGAAGCTCCCAGCTGCCCTGGACGCCCCGGGAGTTCTGCGCGGTGACGGCGGTGAGCACGCTCATCCCGTGCACCCCGAGGGCCAGCATGGTCTTGAGGTCGGCCTGGATGCCGGCACCGCCGCCGGAGTCGGATCCGGCGACGGTGAGGACCGGTGGCGGGGAGGGCGGCGGCGCGGCGGGGGTGTGCGGCATGCCGCCGAACCTACTCGGCCTCGGCGCCGGCGCCGAAGTGGTCCCAGCCGGAGTGCGGCCAGGGCGCCCCGTCCACCGTCACCTGGGGCAGCGCGGAGGGGTTGAGCACCTCGCCGATGACCTTCCAGCGGGCGGGCAGCTTCACATCCGGCGGGAAGGTGGCCACGATCGCGTGGTCCTCTCCCCCGTTGAGCACCCACTGGAGCGGGTCGACGCCCACCGCCTGGCCGATGTCGGCCATCTGGGAGGGCACGTCGACATCGCCGGAGCGCAGGTCGATACGGACCTTGCTGGCCTCGGCGATGTGCCCGAGGTCGGCCACCAGACCGTCGCTCACGTCGGTCATCGCGGTGGCGCCCAGCCGGGCCGCGGCGGGTCCGGCGTGGTACGGGGGCTCCGGGCGCCGGTGGGCCTCCACGAAGGCGCGGGGCGAGCGGAAGCCGCGGGCGAGCACCGCGTGCCCGGCGGCGGACCAGCCCAGCCAGCCGGTGACGGCGACCACGTCGCCCGGCTGGGCACCGGATCGGGTGACCGGGTCGCTGTTGCGCAGGTCGCCCAGGGCGGTGATGGAGACGGTGATGGTGTCGCCGCGCACCACGTCACCGCCGACCACGGCCGCGCCGGCCACCTGGCACTCGTCGCGCAGTCCGTCCATCAGTTCGCTGGGCCAGGTCGCGGGGAGGTCGGCGGGGACCACCAGGCCGAGCAGTACGGCGGTGGGCACCGCGCCCATCGCCGCGATGTCGGCCATGTTCTGGGCCGCGGCCTTGCGGCCCACGTCATAGGCGGTGGACCAGTCGCGGCGGAAGTGGCGTCCCTCCAGCAGGACGTCGGTGCTGACCACCACCCGCCGGTCCGGCGCTGCGACCACCGCGGCGTCGTCCCCGGGACCCAGCCGGACCGCCGGGGTGGTGGTGAGCCGGGAGGTGAGCTCTCGGATGAGCCCGAACTCACCCAGCTCGCCCACGGTGCCTTTCACTGCGCTTCTCCTCACGGTGTTGGTGTCCTCGGCTGCGCGCTGCCGGGGGCGGCCCGTCGTGGAGCCGCTGACCGGCACCGTCCCCCCGGGGAAGTCTGCGGCATCCCGTCGTCCTTCGCGCACACGGGTACGGCCACGCGTCCACGTGGTCCGCCGCGCCGCGCAGGCCGCGCGGGTCTCCCCGTGCCGCCTGGTGACGCGGTACCGTGGCGTCCCTTTCCCCCACATGATCCTCGTAGCCGCCCTGGAGGTTCCGTGGTACAGGCATACATCCTGATCCAGACAGAGGTCGGCAAGGCCTCGGCCGTGGCCGAGGTCATCGGGAGACTTCCCGGTGTGATCCAGGCCGAGGACGTCACCGGGCCGTACGACGTGATCGTGCGCGCCCAGGCCGAGACGGTCGACGAACTCGGCCGCATGGTGGTCGCCAAGGTGCAGCAGGTGGAGGGCATCACCCGAACCCTGACCTGCCCGGTCGTCCACCTGTAGTCCCCCCGTATGCTCGGCCGGTGAATTCCGTACGTCCCCGGCTGATCCCTGTGTCGGTCACCGCGCCGCTGCTGGCGCTGGTGGCCGTGGCCGGCTGCTCGTCCGCGGACGGTTCCGGAGGTCCTCCCTCGCTCGCGGCTCCCACGCCGCGGGGCGAGGCCGCCGGGTTCTGCCGGGCGCTCCACCGGGAACTGCCCCGGCGGGTGGACGGGCTGGCGCGGCGGCAGACCGATCCGGTCTCCGACTCCACCGCGGCCTGGGGCGACCCCACGGTCGAACTGCGCTGCGGGGTGCCGGAGCCCCGGATCCTCACGCCCGGATCGGAAGACTACACAGCGGCCCCCGACAGCGCCGAGATCAACGGCGTCCAGTGGCTGATCGAGGAGCAGGGCGACCACTACCGCTTCACCACCGTGCTGCGCCGGACCAATGTCGAGGTGACCGTGGACAGGTCCTCCGTCCCCGCGACCGACGCGCTGGTCGATCTGGCCGGCGCCATCAAGAAGACGGTGCCGTTCGGGATCTGAGGGCTCCGGTCCCGCGGTGGGCCGGGGCCGCGCGGGCCCCGGCCGGAGGCGGTCGGTCAGCGCAGCCCGGTGGAGCGGCGCAGCGCGGCCTCGATGAGGCGGTCCACCAGCTGCGAGTAGCTGACGCCGCTCTCCTGCCACATCCGCGGGTACATCGAGATGGGGGTGAAGCCGGGCATGGTGTTGATCTCGTTGATCACGAACTCGCCGTTCTCCAGCAGGAAGAAGTCGGCGCGCACCAGCCCCTCGCAGGAGGCCGCGTCGAAGGCCCGTACGGCCAGCTCCTGGACCCGTGCGGTCTGCTCGGCGTCGAGCGGGGCCGGCACCATACCGGCGGCCGAGTCGATGTACTTGGCCTCGAAGTCGTAGAAGTCGTGGGCGGTGACCGGCGGGATCTCGGCGGGCACGCTGGCTCGCGGTCCGTCCTCGAACTCCAGCACGCCGCACTCGATCTCCCGGCCGCGCAGCAGCGACTCGATGATGATCTTGGGGTCGTGGCGGCGGGCCTCTTCGATCGCCTCGTCCAGGCCCTGGATGCCGTCGACCTTGGTGATGCCCATCGAGGAGCCGGCGCGGGCGGGCTTGACGAAGACCGGCCAGCCCTGGTCGGCCGCGAAGTCCACGATCTTCTTGCGGGCGGCGGCCGGGTCCCGGGTCCACTCCTGGGGCCGGACCACCACGTACGGGCCGACCGGCAGCCCGAAGGAGGTGAACACCCGCTTCATGTACTCCTTGTCCATGCCGACCGCGGAGGCCAGCACGCCGGAGCCCACGTACGGCACCCCGGAGAGCTCCAGCAGCCCCTGGAGGGTGCCGTCCTCGCCGTACGGGCCGTGCAGCATCGGGAAGACCACGTCCACGTCGCCCAGCGCCTTGGGCACCGCGCCCGGCTCGGTGTAGACGACCTCGCGGCTGGCCGGGTCGACCGGCAGCATCACGGCCCCGTCCGGCGACTCGGCGAGGTCGGCGACGCTGGGCAGCCGGCGCTCGGCGATGGCCATCCGCTCGGGGGCGTCGGCGGTCAGCGCCCAACGGCCGTCCTCGGTGATGCCGATCGGCAGGACCTCGTACTTGGTCCGGTCGATGGCGTTCAGCACCGCACCCGCGGTGACCACGGAGATGGCGTGCTCGGAGCTGCGCCCGCCGAAGACGACGGCGACGCGCGGCTTGCGTCCTGGGCTTGGGGTGGAGATCTCGCTGCTCATATCGCGATGAGGTTACCTTGCGGTCGCCTCCGCGTCAGTGACGCTCGGGCTTGGCACTGCGGGACATCAGCTCCTTGAGGGCGACCAGCGGCGGCGTGCCCTCGTGGACGATGCCCACCACGGTCTCGGTGATCGGCATGTCGACCCCGTGCCGGCGCGCCAGATCGAGCACGGACTCGCAGGACTTGACGCCCTCGGCGGTCTGCTTGGTGACCGCGATGGTCTCCGCCAGCGTCATCCCGCGGCCCAGGTTGGTACCGAAGGTGTGGTTGCGGGAGAGCGGCGAGGAGCAGGTGGCGACCAGGTCGCCCATGCCGGCCAGGCCCGCGAAGGTGTGCGCGTCGGCGCCCATGGCCAGGCCGAGGCGGGTGGTCTCGGCCAGCCCGCGGGTGATCAGCGAGGCCTTGGCGTTGTCGCCGAGCCCCATGCCGTCGGCGATGCCGACCGCCAGCGCGATCACGTTCTTGACCGCGCCGCCCAGTTCGCAGCCGACCACGTCGGTGTTGGTGTACGGCCGGAAGTACGGGGTGTGGCAGGCGGCCTGCAGGCGCACCGCCACGCTCTCGTCCCGGCAGGCGACCACGGCGGCGGCGGGCTGCCGGGCGGCGATCTCCCGGGCGAGGTTGGGGCCGGTGAGCACCGCGACGCGGTCCGGCCCGGCCTTGGCGACCTCCGCGACGACCTCGCTCATCCGCTTGGCCGTACCGAGTTCCACGCCCTTCATCAGGGAGACCAGCACGGTGTCCGCGGGCAGCAGCGGCGCCCAGGCGGCGAGGTTGCCGCGGAGCGTCTGGGAGGGCACCGCGAGCACGGTGAACCGCGCGCCCTCGGCCGCCTCGGCGGGGTCGGTGGTGGCCCGGATCGCCCGGGGCAGTTCCACGCCGGGCAGGTAGTCGGGATTGGTCCGCCCGGTGTTGACCGCCTCGACCAGTTCGGCGCGGCGGCCCCACATGGTCACCTCGCAGCCGGCGTCGGCGAGGACCATGGCGAAGGCGGTGCCCCAGGATCCGGTGCCGTAGACCGCGCAGCGCGTCACTTGCCCTCCTCCTGGCCCGCGGCGCCCTCGGCGGCCGTGCGGTGGTGGTACGGCACGGCCGGCGCGGGCTCGCCGCGCAGTTCCGCGAGGAGTTCGGTGATGGCGGCCATGATGGCGTCGGTGGCGGCTCGCAGCACCTCGGCGGTGGGCTCCCGGTCGTAGAAGGCGGAGAGGTCCACCGGCGGCCCGGCGATCACCCGCAGCGTCTTGCGCGGGAAGAGGCGGATCCGCTTCTTCTTGGCGTAGGGCGGCATGACCTCGTTGGCGCCCCACTGGGCGACCGGGATGACCGGGGCCTTGGTGAGCAGCGCCACCCGGGCGGCGCCGGTCTTGCCGCGCATGGGCCACTGGTCGGGGTCGCGGGTGAGGGTGCCCTCGGGGTAGAAGGCCACGCACTCGCCCCGGTTGATGGCGTCCACGGCCGCGCGGAAGGCGTTGGCGGCGTCGCTGGAGTCCCGGTAGACGGGGATCTGCTTCAGCCCGCGCAGGAAGGTGCCCACCACGGGCGCCTTGAACAGGCCCGCCTTGGCGAGGAAGCGCGGGACCCGGCCGGTGTTGTACTGATAGTGCGCGTACGACAACGGGTCGAGATACGAGTTGTGATTGATGGCGGTGATAAATCCGCCGTCGGTCGGAATGTTCTCCATTCCGCGCCAATCCCGCTTGAAGAACGTCACCAGCGGCGGTTTCACCAGTACCGACGCCGTGCGGTACCAGATGCCGATTCTGCGGCCGGACACTCGGAACACCCTCTCTTGAGACCTGCTGACCCAGCTGGCTTGCTACCTTCCGGGCAGCCGCACAAGTGTCGCCCCAGGTACCCGGTCTGTCGAGGACACCGTAACCCCGGCGGTCACGCTGGGTTCCGGCAGCGGGCGAGAATGGCCTTCGTACGGAGAAAACGTACGAAGACGAGGGAGCACCTGTGGCCTGGACCGTGGTGGTTCCGCTGAAGCCGTTGCCGCAGGCGAAGAGCAGGCTCGCCGAGGCGGTACGGGACGGTTGGCGGCCCGCGCTGGCCCTGGCGTTCGCACAGGACACCGTACGGGCGGCGCTGGCCTGCGGGCGCGTTGGGGGCGTGGTCGTGATCACGGACGACCCGCACGCCGCGCGTGAGCTCGCCGCGCTGGGGGCGCGCATCGAACCGGACACGCCCCACCGCTCCCCGGACGGACTGAACGCGGCCCTGGCCCACGGGGCGCGCACGGTGCGGGCGAGACTGCCGCGGGCTCCGGTGGCGACGCTGAACGCGGACCTGCCCGCGCTGCGGGAGGCCGAACTGGACCGGGTGCTGGCGAACGCGGAGCGCAGCGCCCGGGCCTTTCTGCCGGACGCGGCGGGGGTGGGCACCACGCTGCTGACCGCCGCGGCCGGGGTGGAGCTGGCGCCTGCCTTCGGCGGCCCCTCACGGGCTCGGCACCGGGCCTCCGGCGCCCGGGAGATCACCCTGACCGGGGTGGACAGCGTGCGGCAGGACGTGGACACCGGTGCGGACCTGCGCGCCGCGCTGCGGTTGGGCGTCGGCGGGTACACCGCGCGGCTGCTGGCCGAGCACTGCCCCGTACCGCCGCCGACCACCGCCGCCGAGGTCTCCCAGACCCCGGGGGTCCCCGGCCCCCTGCCCGGCTGACCGTGCGCGGGGCGGCGCCCCGGGGCGCCGAGCGGTGATCCGGTGCACGGTGGCTACGCTGCCGGTATGCAGGCGACCGCGTACACCTACGACCCCGAGACCCGCACCGGCAGTGTGCTGCTGGACGACGGGACTCCGCTGCCCTTCGACGCGGCGGCCTTCGACGCGGGCGGACTGCGGCTGCTGCGGTCCGGTCAGCGGGTGCGGATCGAGGTGGCGGGCGAGGGCGCCGAGCGCCGGGTAACCTTCATCACACTCCAGACCTTCTAGAGGCTCGCCAGACCTTCCGGGCTTCCACCACTGCGCCTTCCGGCGTTGCGGCCCTGTGTCTTCCAGGGTTCCGGCCGTGTGTCTTCCGGGGTTCCGGCCGTGTGTCTTCCGGGTTCGCCCCTGTGTCTTCCGAGGTTCCGGCCCTGTGACTTTCGGGTTCGCCCCTGCGCCTTCCGGCGTTGCGCCCCCTGTGTCTTCCGGGGTTCCGTCCCCACACCTGCTGGGCCTTTTCGGGGCTGCCCCGGCCCGCCGACCCCCAGCCCGCCGATCTTCCGGCCGCGGGCCGGGCGCCGCGCGCCGCGTTCGCAGGGCGACACACCGCGGGCCGGGCTCCCCTGGGGAGCCCGGCCCGGCGCGTGACGCTGCCCGCCTGCGACTTACTTCTTGCGGG
This sequence comes from Streptomyces palmae, assembly GCF_004684805.1. Lineage (GTDB taxonomy): Bacteria > Actinomycetota > Actinomycetes > Streptomycetales > Streptomycetaceae > Streptomyces > Streptomyces palmae. Next base: position 21,422 of record NZ_SRID01000035.1, on the reverse strand, counting down.
CGGTGGCCTTCTTGGCGGTGGTCTTGCGGGCGGTGGCCTTCTTGGCCGGTGCCTTCTTCGCGGTGGCCTTCTTGGCCGGCGCGGTGGCCTTCTTGGCCGTCGCCTTGACCGCGGTCTTCTTCGCGGCGGCCTTCTTCGCCGGAGCGGTGGCCTTCTTGGCCGTGGTCTTCTTCGCCGCGGCGGTGGGGGTGGCCTTCTTCGCGGTGGTGGCCTTCTTCGCCGGTGCCGCCTTCTTGGCGGTGGTGGTCTTCTTCGCCGCCGCGGCCTTCTTGGCGGTGGCCTTCTTCGCCGCGGCCTTCTTCGCCGCGACCTGGAGGCTGCCCTTCGGCGCCTTCTTGACCGAGACCTCGCCGCTCTTGGGCAGCTTCTTCGAGCCGCTCACCAGGTCCTTGAAGCCCTGTCCGGCACGGAAGCGGGGCACGGAGGTCTTCTTGACCCGCACGCGCTCGCCGGTCTGCGGGTTGCGGGCGTAACGAGCCGGCCGCTCGACCTTCTCGAACGAACCGAAGCCGGTGACCGAAACTCGATCCCCCGCGACGACCGCACGGACGATGGCGTCCAGTACCGCGTCGACCGCGTCGGCGGCGTTCTGCCGGCCACCCAGCTTGTCGGCAATCGCTTCTACGAGCTGCGCCTTGTTCACGTCTTCCCCTTCGGAGACATTGCCGGAACGAATGTGTTCAAGCTTTTTCGCACGTTAGGCAGATATATACCGCAAATCAAACACGAAACGGGCTAATCACCCTTGTGCCGCAACGAACTCGACCGTCACGGACTTCACGGACTTCCGTCGCTGACGTCTCTGTCGGGGTCTTCGGGGAAACGACCTGCGTCGAGGTCGCCCATCAACCGGTCCAGACGCCGTGCGGCGTCCGCCAGATCGTGCTTCGCCGCAGCCGTGATGACCAGCAGCTTCCGGGACAGCGCCATCCGTACGCCCTCCGGGACTTGCAGTGTGCGCACCTTTGAGTGCGCAGCTTTCAGCCTGGCCGCGACGGCCTCGTAGAGCTCGAGTTGAGGGTCGCGTTCCATGCGCTGATTGTGCCATCTGCGGCGAGTTGTCGCCTCATGGGGCCTCAACATAGCGATGCGCCGCCGGTCCGGGGACCAGCGACGCATCGTGTCAAACGCAGTCTGTACTGCGGAAACCGGGGGTCTCAGACCTCAACCGTGCTGGGCTTGAAGGAGGGTCGCCGAGCCTCGAACGCGGCGATCTCGGACTCCTCCCGCAGGGTGAGGCTGATGTCATCCAGCCCCTCCAGGAGTCGCCAGCGGGCGTTCTCGTCAAGGCTGAATTCGGCCGTGATTCCCTCGGCCCGAACCTGGCGCTCGACCAGGTCCACCGTGACCTCGGCGGCCGGGTCGGCCTCGATCAGCTCCCACAGCCGGTCCACCGTCTCCTGCGGCAGCACCACCGTCAGCAGGCCGTTCTTGAGGGAGTTGCCGCGGAAGATGTCGGCGAAGCGGGAGGAGACGACCGCCTTGAAGCCGTAGTTCTGCAGCGCCCAGACGGCGTGCTCCCGGGAGGAGCCGGTGCCGAAGTCGGGGCCGGCCACCAGCACCGTGGCGCCCTGATGGGCACTCTGGTTCAGCACGAAGCCGGGGTCCTTGCGCCAGGCCTCGAAGAGCCCGTCCTCGAAGCCGTCCCGGGTGACCTTCTTGAGCCAGTGGGCGGGGATGATCTGGTCGGTGTCGACGTTGCCGCGGCGCAGCGGTACGGCGCGGCCGGTGTGGGTGGTGAAGGCTTCCATGGTGTTCAGACTCCGGCGGGCGTGGGGGCGGCGGACAGGTCGGCGGGGGAGGCCAGTCGGCCGAGCACCGCGGTGGCCGCGGCGACCTGCGGCGAGACCAGGTGGGTGCGGCCGCCCTTGCCCTGCCGGCCCTCGAAGTTGCGGTTGGAGGTGGAGGCGGAGCGCTCGCCGGGGGCCAGTTGGTCGGGGTTCATGCCCAGGCACATCGAGCACCCCGCGTGCCGCCATTCGGCGCCGGCCGCGGTGAACACCTTGTCCAGCCCCTCCTCGACCGCCTGCAGGGCCACCCGTACCGAGCCGGGCACCACCAGCATCCGCACCCCGTCGGCCACCGAGCGGCCGGCCAGCACCGCCGCGGCGGCGCGCAGGTCCTCGATGCGGCCGTTGGTGCAGGAGCCGACGAAGACGGTGTCCACCGCGATGTCCCTCAGCTTCTGACCCGCCGTCAGTCCCATGTACTCCAGGGCCTTCTCGGCGGCCAGCCGCTCACTGGGGTCGGTGTACGAGGCGGGGTCGGGCACCCGCGCCGACAGCGGCGCGCCCTGGCCCGGGTTGGTGCCCCAGGTGACGAACGGGGCCAGCTCGGCGGCGTCGACGACCACCTCGCGGTCGAAGACGGCGTCCTCGTCGGTGCGCAGGGTGCGCCAGTACTCCAGCGCCGCGTCCCAGTCCGCACCCCGGGGTGCGTGCGGGCGGCCCTCGAGGTAGGCGAAGGTGGTCTCGTCGGGGGCGATCATGCCGGCCCGCGCGCCCGCCTCGATGGACATGTTGCACACGGTCATCCGGGCCTCCATCGACAGCTTCTCGATGGCCGGGCCGCGGTACTCGATCACATAGCCCTGGCCGCCGCCGGTACCGATCCGGGCGATGATCGCCAGGATCAGGTCCTTGGCGGTCACCTCCTCGGGCAGCTCCCCCTCGACCGTGATCGCCATGGTCTTGAAGGGCGCCAGCGGCAGCGTCTGGGTGGCCAGCACGTGCTCGACCTGGCTGGTGCCGATGCCGAAGGCCAGCGCGCCGAAGGCACCGTGCGTGGAGGTGTGGCTGTCCCCGCACACCACCGTGGTGCCGGGCTGGGTCAGTCCCAGCTGCGGTCCCACCACGTGGACGACGCCCTGCTCCACGTCGCCCAGCGGGTGCAGCCGGACGCCGAACTCCGCGCAGTTCTTGCGCAGCGTCTCCAACTGGGCCCGGGAGACCGGGTCGGCGATCGGCTTGTCGATGTCGACGGTGGGGGTGTTGTGGTCCTCGGTCGCCAGGGTGAGGTCGGTGCGCCGGACCGTCCGGCCGGCCTTGCGGAGGCCGTCGAACGCCTGCGGACTGGTCACCTCGTGCAGCAGGTGGAGGTCGATGAAGAGGAGGTCGGGCTCGCCCTCGGCGCGCCGGACGACATGGTCGTCCCAGACCTTCTCCGCCAGTGTCCGTCCCATCGCTGTTCCCTCCGGCCGGCGGCATCGCCGGCCCAACTCGTGCCCTGTGCGGCCCTGATCCGCGAGCCGTACTTCCAGAGTGGCGGGTTCGCCGGAAAATTGAACTTGCGTTTCAAAGTGTGAGACGCAAGTATCGTTGCATGGACAACTCTAGCGGCGTCGGCGTTCTCGACAAGGCTGCTCTGGTTCTGAGTGCTCTGGAGTCCGGTCCGGCCACTCTCGCCGGACTGGTCAGTGCCACCGGGCTGGCGCGCCCCACGGCGCACCGGCTCGCGGTCGCACTCGAACACCATCGGATGGTGGCCCGCGATATGCAGGGCCGTTTCATACTCGGCCCCCGCCTGGCCGAACTGGCCGCGGCGGCCGGCGAGGACCGGCTGCTGGCCACGGCCGCCCCGGTACTCACCCACCTACGCGATGTGACCGGCGAGAGCGCCCAGCTCTATCGGCGCCAGGGCGACATGCGGATCTGCGTGGCGGCGGCCGAGCGGCTGTCCGGACTGCGGGACACCGTCCCGGTCGGCTCCACCCTGCCGATGAAGGCCGGCTCGGCGGCCCAGGTGCTCATGGCCTGGGAGGAGCCGGAGCGGCTGCACCGCGGCCTGCAGGGGGCCCGCTTCACCGCCACCGCGCTGTCCGGCGTACGGCGCCGTGGCTGGGCGCAGTCGATCGGAGAGCGGGAGCCGGGCGTGGCCTCGGTCTCCGCCCCGGTGCGCGGCCCGTCCAACCGCGTGGTGGCCGCCGTCTCGGTCTCCGGACCGATCGAGCGGCTGACCCGCCACCCGGGCCGTATGCACGCCCAGGCGGTCATGGACGCCGCCCACCGGCTCACCGAGGCCCTGCGCCGCTCCAGCTGACCGCGGAGAGCCGCCGGCGGGGCGTTCCCGCCCCATGACCCCGCCGGCGGCTCGCCCCACCCCCACGCGGGGGTCGGGCACCGGGCGGGGATTCCATGGGGTCCGGGTTTTCCGGGAATGCGAAAAGGCCCTCCACCGAAGTGGAGGGCCTTTCTCTGATGTACCCCCGACCGGATTCGAACCGGCGCTACTGCCTTGAGAGGGCAGCGTGCTAGGCCGCTACACAACGGGGGCGTGAGCACTCTGATGAGTACCGCGCTGGGCTACCAGGACTCGAACCTAGACTAAATGAACCAGAATCACTCGTGCTGCCAATTACACCATAGCCCATGGTATAGACCAGTACCCCCGACCGGATTCGAACCGGCGCTACCGCCTTGAGAGGGCGGCGTGCTAGGCCGCTACACAACGGGGGCCCTAGCGATCCTGCGTCGTGAGCACCGGGAGCTACCCAGATGACCACGCGGGAAGGATCAGTACCCCCGACCGGATTCGAACCGGCGCTACTGCCTTGAGAGGGCAGCGTGCTAGGCCGCTACACAACGGGGGCTTGGTCCTGCTGAGGACAGGAGAACCGCGAAGATCTCCTGCTGGGGTACCAGGACTCGAACCTAGACTAAGTGAACCAGAATCACTCGTGCTGCCAATTACACCATACCCCACCAAAACGCAACCCCTGACGGGGTTTTGTTTGGTGCGCTTCCCGCTCCGGCCTTTCGGCCCTCCCGGGCGGCGCAGGAAGAACATTACCTGATGGTGGACGGGCCACCAAAACGGGTATGCGGCGCGGCCCGCGTTCCGTACCCGAGCGGTCGCTCGAACACCGTCCGTACGCCCTCCCGGCAGCGCCGGCGCGCCACGAGCGCGCCTCCGGCCCCGCCCGAGCGCGCGGACCGCCCCGGGCCGGATCGGCCGGGATGTGGCGGTCGCGGCCGCCCGCCTGGGCGCCCCGTACCGCCCCGGAACGCCGTGTGGGCGGCAGCCGGAGCGGCTGCCGCCCACACGGCGGTTGAGTGAGGGACGGCTCAGCCGCCGAGCCGGGCCAGGGCCGCGTCCACCCGGGCCAGGGTGCGCTCGCGGCCGAGCACCTCCAGGGACTCGAACAGCGGCAGGCCGACCGTGCGGCCGGTGACCGCGACCCGGACCGGGGCCTGCGCCTTGCCCAGCTTGAGGCCGTGCTCCTCGCCCGCGGCCAGGACCGCGGCCTTGAGCTCCTCGGCGCTCCAGTCGGCCGTCGCCAGCTTCTCCCGGGCGGTGCGCAGCAGGGCGTCGGCGCCGGGCTTCATCGCCTTGGTCCAGGACGCCTCGTCGAAGACCGGCTCGTCCAGGAAGAGGAAGTCCACGTTGGCCGTGATGTCGGAGAGCACCGTCAGGCGGGTCTGCGCCAGCTCGGCCAGGGCCGCGAACGCCGCCTGGTCGAAGGACTCCGGCGCCCACGGGGCGTGCGGGGCGGCCAGCCAGGGCTCGCAGGCCGTGATGAAGTCCTTGAGGTCCAGCCGCCGGATGTGGTCGGCGTTGATCGCCTCGGCCTTCTTCAGGTCGAAGCGCGCCGGGTTGGCGTTGACGTCCTTGATGTCGAAGGCCGCCACCATCTCGTCGATCGAGAACAGGTCCTGGTCGGCGGAGAGCGACCAGCCGAGCAGCGAGAGGTAGTTGAGCAGGCCCTCGGGGAGGAAGCCGCGCTCCCGGTAGAGGTTGAGGGAGGACTGCGGGTCGCGCTTGGAGAGCTTCTTGTTGCCCTCGCCCATCACGTACGGCAGGTGCCCGAAGGCCGGGGTGGTGCCGTTGCCCACGCCGATCTCGGCCAGCGCCCGGTAGAGCGCGATCTGCCGCGGGGTGGAGGAGAGCAGGTCCTCGCCGCGCAGCACGTGGGTGATCTCCATCAGCGCGTCGTCGACCGGGTTGACGAGCGTGTAGAGCGGGGCGCCGCTGGCCCGGACGATGCCGTAGTCCGGCACGTTCTCCGGGGTGAAGGTCAGCTCGCCGCGCACCAGGTCGGTGAAGGTGATCGGCTCGTCGGGCATCCGGAAGCGCACGATCGGGACGCGCCCCTCGGCCCGGTACGCGGCGCGCTGCTCGGACGTGAGCGTGCGGCACTGGCCGTCGTAGCCGGAGGGCTTGCCGGCCGCCCGGGCGGCCTCGCGGCGGGCGTCGAGCTCCTCGGGAGTGCAGAAGCACTCGTAGGCGTGGCCGGCCTCCTGGAGGCGGCGCGCCACGTCGGAGTAGATCTCCATCCGCTGGGACTGGCGGTAGGGCGCGTGCGGGCCGCCGACCTCGGGGCCCTCGTCCCAGTCGAAGCCCAGCCAGCGCATCGCGTCCAGCAGCTGCTGGTAGGACTCCTCGGAGTCCCGGGCGGCGTCGGTGTCCTCGATCCGGAACACCAGGGTGCCGCCGTGATGGCGGGCGAAGGCCCAGTTGAACAGGGCCGTGCGCACCAGGCCGACATGCGGGTTGCCGGTCGGCGAGGGGCAGAAGCGTACGCGTACGGGGGCAGCAGGGGATGCGGAAGAGGTTGCGCTAGCCACGCTTGATCACCTTGTTGGTGAGAGTGCCGATGCCTTCGATGGTCACGGCGACCTCGTCGCCCGGGACCAGGGGTCCGACGCCCGCGGGGGTGCCGGTGAGGATGACGTCACCCGGGAGCAGCGTCATGGCCTCGGTGATGTGCACGATCAGGTCCTCGATCGGGCGCACCATGTCGCTGGTGCGGCCCAGCTGGCGCTGTTCACCGTTGACGGTGCACATGACGCCGATGCCGGCCGCGATGTCCTCCAGGGCGAGCCCGGTCTCCACCCAGGGGCCCAGCGGGCAGGAGGAGTCGAAGCCCTTGGCCCGGGCCCACTGCTTCTCGCGCTGCTGGGCGTCGCGCGCGGTGATGTCGTTGGCGCAGGTGTAGCCGAGGATCACGTCCTTGACGCGCTCGCGGGGCACTTCCTTGCACATCCGGCCGATGACCACGGCCAGCTCGGCCTCGTGGTGCACCTCCTGGGAGAAGGAGGGGTAGACGACCGGGTCGCCGGGGCCGATCACCGCGGTGGAGGGCTTGAAGAAGGTGACGGGGGTCTCGGGGACCTCGTTGCCCAGCTCGGCGGCGTGTTCCGCGTAGTTGCGGCCGATCGCGACGACCTTGTTGGGCAGGACGGGCGGCAGCAGCCGCACCTTGTTCAGCGGGATCTTCTGGCCCGAGCGCTCGAATTCGGCGAACGGGTGGCCCTTGATGATGTCGAGAACGGGGCCGTCCGGGTCGGACGGCTGCCCCTCCACGACGCCGAAGCCGACGTTGCCGTCGAGGGAGAACCTGGCGATGCGCACGGGAGGCCGCGCCCTTCACTGTGCTGGCGGAAGACTGACGCTTCAGGCTATCGCGCAGGCCGGGGGCCCACCCGGTGCCGACGGCGCCGGGCGCGGCCGGGGCCCGCCCTCCCGGCGGCAGCCGGAGGACGGGCCCTCAGGGTCACATCAGCTGTTGGGGGCCGTCATCAGCACGGTGCGCCGCGGGTTGGCGGTGCTGGTGGGCAGTTCGACGGGGTGCTCGGGCTGCTCGGGGATCGAGACGAGCTCGCCGGCGTCCTTGAGATGCGCCAGGGTGGTACGCCGCGGGTTGGCTATGGCGCGGGACGTCATCGTCGTCTTCACGTGGGTCGACCTCTGCTGGTGTGGTTGTGGCGGGTGCTGCCTGTGTAAAACGTCAGGCTAGACGCGCCTATGCCCACCCATTGGGGACAGAAGTCACGATCGATGTGTGAGTTTGCTCACGAGTCAGCGGGCAAATGGCGCGAATGGAATGCGCAAAGCACACCCAGGAAACGGACATTGCCCATCTCAAGGTGACGTTCCGCCCTTGATCATGACTACCGGGACACCCCGCCCCGTCCGGACGCCCGTGCGCCATTCGCCAACAAAAGTCCGTTATCACCGACTGACTTTTCTACATTCCGTAATGTCGGTCCTACCGTGGGTTACCGATGCGTCCGGGTCCCCTCCCGCCCTTGTTGGAGCATCCGGCACTGTGCTGGAATTCCACGGACCGCCGCTGGATTCAGCCGGCGCGCAGGGGGCGCGAGGAAGAGAGGCGCCGGGCGGCGGTTGGCTCCTCTTCTCGACATGAAAGGGTGCGCGCCGGTCACTCACGACCGCTACGGGGGGCTGCGGTCCCCATCGACGACACCGTTCCGCCGCGCCAGCGGGGGAACGCCTGGTCCAGAGGTTGCGACGCTAGTGCAGGGACGTTTCAAGAGGGATGGTATGGGGTCTCCCCAGGCCCACCAGGGCCGAGGAGAGGCTGCGGCGGACCCGGAGCCGCGCGGGGTCACCGACCGCGGCTCCTCTCCCCAGCGCGCCCAGGGTCCCGGCCCGGCCCCGGCCGGGCCCGGTGCCGAGGCGGACTCCCCCACCACCCCGCCCAAGGCCCCGACCGGCGGCGAGGGCGCCGCGCGACCGCGGCCGAAGGTGCCCACCGGCCCCGGTTCCCGGTTCGCCCTCCGCAACTGGCGCATCAGCACCCGACTGGTCTCCCTGCTGGCGCTCCCGGTCGTCGCCGCGACCTCGCTGGGTGCCCTGCGTATCCAGAGCTCGCTGGAGAACATCGACGACCTGGACCGGATGAAGCTGCTCACCGAGATGACGCAGCAGGCCACCCACCTGGCCGACGTGCTCCAGGAGGAGCGGGACAAGTCGGCGGGTCCGCTGGCCGGTGAGGGCAACGAGAAGAACGACCGGGTCGTCGCCACCCGGGAGGCCACCACCCAGGCCATCAAGTCGTTCTCCGAGGCCACCGAGCGGGTGCCGCAGCTGACCGGTGTGCAGGCCACGCTGGTGGACATCCGCCGTCAGCTGCAGCGGATCCGCGACATCCGGGACCACGCCTACAGCAACCGCGAGTACATCGCGCAGACCGTCCAGGACTACAACGAGCTGATCACCTCACTGCTCTCGCTGTCCCAGGACATGGCCCAGGCCACCAGCAACTCCTCCATGATCAACAACACGCGTGCGCTGGCGACCTTCTCCGCCGCCAAGGAGTACGCGTCCATCCAGCGCGCGATCATCAGCGCCGCGCTGGCCAACCCGCACGGCCCGCACCTGTCCGACAACGACAAGCGCTACGGCAAGTCGGCGCTGGACAAGGAAGACGCGGCGCTGCGGAAGTTCGAGACCTTCCGCAGCGGCTCCTCCGACCTGCTGGAGCCGTTGGACGGCCTGCCCGACATCACCGCCGCGGAGACCTACGCCCAGCGCGTGATGCGCGATAACGGCGACAAGGGCCTGACCTCCGAGGACCGCAGCTACCTGGACTGGTACGACCAGGACACGATCAAGCTGCAGGAGATGTCCAAGATCGAGCAGACCCTGCTCAGCGAGATGGAGCAGAAGGCCCGCGAGCTGCGTGACGACGCCGAGCAGGAGGCGTACATCAGCGGTGCGCTGATCCTGCTGGTGCTCGGTGTCTCGCTGGTCGGCGCCTTCGTGGTGGCCCGCTCCATGGTCCGCTCGCTGCGCCGGCTCCAGAAGACCGCCGAGGACGTCTCGCAGAAGCGGCTGCCGGAGCTGGTCAAGCAGCTCTCCGAGGCCGACCCGCAGGACGTGGACACCTCCGTCGAGTCGGTCGGTGTGCACAGCCGGGACGAGATCGGCAAGGTGGCCGCGGCCTTCGACGACGTGCACCACGAGGCGGTCCGGCTCGCCGCCGAGCAGGCGCTGCTGCGGGGCAACGTCAACGCGATGTTCACCAACCTCTCGCGCCGCAGCCAGGGCCTCATCCAGCGTCAGCTGTCGCTCATCTCCGAACTGGAGTCCCGCGAGGCCGACCCGGACCAGCTGTCCTCGCTCTTCAAGCTGGACCACCTGGCCACCCGTATGCGCCGGAACGGCGAGAACCTCCTGGTCCTCGCGGGCGAGGAGCCGGGCCGCCGGTGGACCCGCCCGGTGCCGCTGGTCGACGTGCTGCGCGCGGCGGCCTCCGAGGTGGAGCAGTACGAGCGCATCGAACTCAGCGCCGTGCCCACCACCGAGGTCGCCGGCCGCGTCGTCAACGACCTGGTGCACCTGCTCGCCGAGCTGCTGGAGAACGCCACCTCCTTCTCCTCTCCGCAGACCAAGGTCAAGGTGACCGGTCACGCGCTGCCCGACGGCCGCGTGCTGGTCGAGATCCACGACACCGGTATCGGCCTGTCCCCGGAGGACCTGGCCGCGATCAACGAGCGGCTGGCCAGCCCGCCCACGGTGGACGTCTCGGTGTCCCGGCGGATGGGCCTGTTCGTGGTCGGCCGGCTGTCCCTGCGGCACGGCATCCGCATCCAGCTGCGCCCCTCCGACTCCGGCGGCACCACCGCGCTGGTCATGCTGCCGGTGGACGTCGCCCAGGGCGGCAAGAAGCCGAGCGCCGGCAAGCCCGGCCAGGCCGCCCCGTCGGCCCCGTCGACCTCAGCCCCCGGTACGGCGGGCTCGGGCGGCGGTGCCGGTCTCCTCGGCTCCGCCCCGCCCCGGCGCCAGGTCTCCGGCTCCGGACCGCGGCCCGCGCTGCCCGGCAGCGGCGGTGGCCTGCCCACCCGTCCGACCGGCGGCGGTGCGCCCGACCGCGGTCCCGCCCCGTCCGGCGGCAGCCTCTTCGACGCCGGCCGGCCCTCGCCCGCCGACGCCAAGGGCGGCCCCGCCGCCGCGCCGCGCGGTGCCGGTGGCCGGCCGAACCTCCCGACGCGCGGTGACGGGCCGTCCATCGCCCCGCCCACCGGCGCTCCCGCCGCCGACGCGGCGCACGGCGAGTCCGGCGGCAAGCGCGCCGGCCGCAGGCAGCTGCCGCAGCGCGACGCCGCCCCCGAGCTGCCGTCCGTGCAGCGGCCCGGCACCAGCTGGGGCGCCCGGCGCGCCGCCGCCGGCGACGACGACTGGCCCACCGCGCCGCGGGCCGCGGAGGACGCGCCGCGCGGTCATGACGAGGTGGACTCCGCGCCGCGGAGGTCCGCGCGCGGCCGTGCGGGACGCGGCTCGGGCCGCGGCCCAGGCGACACCGGCCAGTTCGCCCGCCCCGAACCGGGCCAGGGACCCGGTGACACCGGGCAGTACGCCCGTCCGGCCGGCGGTCCCGGCGACACCGGCCAGTTCGCACGCCCCGAGCTGGACCAGGGACCGGGCGACACCGGCCAGTTCGCACGCCCCGAGCTGGACCAGGGACCGGGCGACACCGGGCAGTACGCCCGTCCGGCTGGGGGCCCAGGCGACACCGGCCAGTTCCCCCGTGCCGAACTCGGCCAGGGACCCGGCCACACCGGGCAGTTCCCGCAGATCCGCCCCGAGGACACCGGCGCCCACCAGCTCCAGGACCCTTTCACCGGCACTGGCCAGTTCCCCCGCGCCGAACTGGGCCAGGGACCCGCCGACACCGGACAGTTCCCCCGCCCCGCCGACACCGGCCAGTTCGCACGGCCGCAGTTCGACCAGGGCCCCGCCGACACCGGCCAGTTCGCCCGCCCCGAACTCGACCGGAGCCCGAGCGACACCGGGCAGTTCGCGCGACCGGAGGACGCCCTCACCGGCGCGCTGCCGGAGGCGCTGCCGCCGGCCGGCCCGGGTGACGGCCGTACCCCGATCTTCGACACCATCGAGTCCAACTGGTTCCGCGGCTCCGGTGGCGCGGCCGGCGGCCAGGGCGGTCGCACGGCGGCGGACGAGGTGGACCCGGCGGCCGAGCCGTCCTCGCCCCAGCGCGACGAGCCGCCGTCCGCGGGCTCGCGCGGCGGTGCCGGCGAGGACAGCTGGCACTCCCCCAACGACGAGCGCTGGCGCCGCGCCGAGCAGGTGCGGGTGCCCGCGGCGGGCGGAGTGACGTCATCCGGTTTGCCCCGGCGCGTTCCACGCGCCAATCTCGTGGAGGGCACTGCCCAGCAGCAGCCCCGGCCGGCCGGTCCGCAGGTCTCCCGCGCTCCCGATGATGTGCGCGGGCGGCTGACGAACCTTCGTCGGGGCATCCAGCAGGGCCGTCAGGCCGGTTCGGGTCCGGGCGGCAATAACGATCGCGGCGTTGGTCCGACTTACCGGCAGGAGCGTTAGTTGAGCCCGATGAGCCAGGCGGCACAGAACCTGAACTGGTTGATCACGAACTTCGTGGACAACACCCCCGGTGTGTCCCACACGGTCGTGGTCTCCGCCGACGGACTGCTCCTCGCGATGTCCGAAGGCTTCCCCCGCGACCGAGCCGACCAGCTGGCGGCCGTCGCCTCCGGCCTGACCTCGCTGACCGCCGGAGCCTCCCGGATCTTCGAAGGCGGCTCGGTCAACCAGACCGTGGTCGAGATGGAACGCGGCTTCCTCTTCATCATGTCCATCTCCGACGGCTCCTCCCTGGCCGTGCTCGCCCACCCCGAGTGCGACATCGGCCTCGTCGGCTACGAGATGGCCCTGCTCGTCGACCGCGCCGGCAGTGTCCTCACTCCGGACCTGCGCGCCGAATTGCAGGGCAGCTTGCTCAACTGACCTGACCAGACCGTCCGTCCCGTCCGGCCACCCGGCCGGACGCCCCCCCACCGGCACCGACCGACGGCACCGACCGTCACCTTGCTGTCCGACCGGAGGATCCATGACCCCGCCCACCGCCTCGCCCGGCCCGTACGGCGGCCACCATCACACGCCGTACGGGGGTGAAGGCGACCAGCCCCTGGTCCGTCCGTACGCCATGACCGGCGGCCGGACCCGGCCGCGCTACCAGCTCGCCATCGAGGCACTGGTCAGCACCACGGCCGACCCAGCCCACCTGCAGGGGCTGCTCCCCGAGCACCAGCGCATCTGCCATCTGTGCCGGGAGGTCAAGTCGGTCGCGGAGGTCTCCGCCCTGCTGAACATGCCGCTCGGCGTGGCGCGGATCCTCGTGGCCGACCTCGCCGAGGCCGGGATGGTGGCGATCCACCAGCCGGGTGGCGGCGCGGACGCGGGTGGAACGCCGGATGTGACACTGCTGGAAAGGGTGCTCAGTGGACTTCGCAAGCTCTAACGGCGCGCCGGCCCGCTCCACCACCTCCGCGAAGATCGTGGTGGCGGGCGGCTTCGGCGTCGGCAAGACCACGTTCGTCGGTGCGGTCTCGGAGATCAATCCGCTGCGCACCGAGGCCGTGATGACCTCCGCTTCGGCGGGGATCGACGACTTGAGCCATGTCCAGGACAAGACCACGACCACCGTGGCGATGGACTTCGGCCGCATCACCCTGGACCAGGACCTGATCCTTTACCTCTTCGGTACCCCGGGCCAGGACCGCTTCTGGTTCATGTGGGACGACCTGGTACGCGGCGCCATCGGCGCCGTGGTCCTCGTCGACACCCGCAGGCTCGCCGACTGCTTCCCGGCCGTCGACTACTTCGAGAACAGCGGACTGCCGTTCATCATCGCCCTCAACGGCTTCGACGGACACCAGCCCTACTCCCCCGAAGAGGTCCGCGAGGCCCTCCAGATCGGGCCCGACACCCCGATCATCACCACCGACGCCCGCACCCGCGGCGAGGCCAAGAGCGCTCTGATCACCCTGGTCGAGCACGCCCTGATGGCCCGGTTGAAGTAGTCGCACGTGGCCCGGTCGGGCAGTCGGGGATCAACCGGCTTGTCTAATCGGGAAGTTGTGCCTCGGAGTGGACTGTGTCCTCGGCCACGGTCCACTCCGGGGCTTCATAACGTTTCGAATGAGAAATCTTCGCCGCTGAACACGGTGCGCTCACAGGCCATCGCGCAGTGCGCCCACTCCTCCCGTCTTTTGGCGCGACTCAGGCTTTATGCCCGTTTTATCGGCGGAACCTTTCGCCATGTCCACGCTGTGTCCACTGTTTGGACTGCGCCCGCCCCACGTGCTGGAATTCGAGAACTGGGCAGTAGGCGCCCAGCCGAGAACGGCACGACACCAGGTGCCGACGCCGAGAGGTTATTGGTCGAGTGAGGCGAAGCAAGCCCGACTCCGCGCCGCAGGCACGGGGGAACTTCACTCCGCCGCCGCGCATGTCTGCGCCGGCTGTCGAAGTACCGCAGACCCCTGCCGCCCCCGCCGGCAAGAGCGGGCCGCTGTCCCCGCGCAACTGGCGGGTACGCACTCGGCTGAACGCCATTCTGCTGCTGCCGGTCCTGGTCGCCCTGGTCTTCGGTGGCTTCCGGGTGCAGTCCTCCATCTCCACCTGGAGCGAGGCACAGGACGCCGAACGCACCGCGCGTCTGGTCCGGGCCGCCGCCGTCTACGGCAACGCCCTGATCAACGAGCGCGACGTGAGCGCGGCGCCGCTGCTGTCCGGCAGCGACAAGGAAGCGGTACGGCAGGTGCGGACGGCCACCGACCGTGCGGCCGAGGAGTTCCACCGGCGGGCCGAGGACATGCCCGACCAGCCCGGCCTCCAGCGTCGGCTGAAGGCCCTCCAGAAGGTCGAGCCGCGCCTGGAGACGCTGCGCCGGACCGCGTACACCGCCAAGTTGGGCGGGGTGAAGACGGAAGAGGGCTACGTCGCCATCCAGCACCCGCTGATGGAGTTCGCCAACGAGCTCGGGCTGGGTACCGGCAACATCACCTCCTACGGCCGTACCGTCTACGCGCTGTCGCTGGCCAAGAGTGCTGAATCGCTTCAGCGCTCCCTCGGCACCCATCTGCTGGTGAAGCCCGGGCCGTCCGCGGCCGACCGGCGCACCCAGCTGACCGCGCTGGCCTCCTACGCCTATCTGGAGCGCATCGCGCGGGACGAGTTCACCTCCGGCAGCCTCCCCGAGGACATCGTCCGGCTGGAGGACGCGCTCGCCGACGCCAAGAAGGAACGCGAGCTGCGGATCACCCGGGCCCGGCAGAGCGCCGAGGACGACGGGCGGAAGTTCAGCACCCCGCCCACGATGGAGGGGATGCGGGCCGCCATCGCCTCGCCGAGCGCCACCCCCGAGGGGCTGAAGGCGCGCGGCATCACCGCCCGGACCTGGTTCGACGCGGCCACCGACCGGTTCGACGCCTACCGCGGGGTCGAGGCCGAGCTGAGCGACAAGGCGGTGGACGAGGCCGCGCAGATCTCCTCCGACGCCCGGCGGGACGCCATCCTCAACTCGGCGATCGTGCTGGTGGCCCTGCTGGCCGCGTTCGTGATCGCCGGTCTGATGGCCCGCTCCATGAGCCGCAGCATGCGGCAGCTGCGCAACGCCGCGCACGGTGTCGCCGAGCAGCGGCTGCCGGCGCTGGTCGCCCAGCTGTCCCGGACCGAGCCGGGCCGGGTGGACACCCGTGTCCAGCCGATCCCGATCAGCACCCAGGACGAGATCGGCGAGGTCGCCCGCGCCTTCGACCAGGTGCACCGGGAGGCGGTCCGACTCGCCGCCGAGCAGGCGATGCTGCGGGGCAACGTCAACGCGATCTTCACCAACCTCTCCAGCCGCAACCAGGGCCTCATCGAGCGCCAGCTGACGCTGATCACCCACCTGGAGAACAACGAGGCCGACCCGGACCAGCTGGCGAACCTGTTCAAGCTGGACCACCTGGCCACCCGTATGCGCCGCAACGGCGAGAACCTGCTGATCCTCGCGGGCGAGGAGCCGGGCCGCCGCTGGACCCAGCCGGTGCCGCTGATCGACGTGCTGCGCGCGGCCTCCTCCGAGGTGGAGAACTACGAGCGCATCGTGATCACCGGCGTACCGGAGAGCGAGATCCACGGCCAGGCCGTGAACGACCTGGTGCACCTGCTCGCCGAGCTGCTGGAGAACGCCACCACCTTCTCCTCGCCGCAGACCAAGGTGCGGGTGGCCGCGACCCGGCTGCCGGACGGCCGCGTCATGATCGAGATCCATGACAAGGGCATCGGGCTGACCGCCGAGGACTTCGCGGACATCAACCACAAGCTGGCCAACCCGCCGACCGTGGACGCCGCGATCTCCCAGCGCATGGGCCTGTTCGTGGTGGGCCGGCTGGCCGACCGGCACGGCATCCGGGTGCAGCTGCGGCCTTCGGGCGAGCAGGCGGGCACCACCTCGCTGGTCATGCTGCCGGACGCGATCACCCACGGTGGCGGCGGCGAGGAGCTGTCGCAGGACGACTTCACCGTCTCCCGCATCGTCCCGGAGCAGCCGCACGCCACCCAGGTGGGTCCGGGCCTGCGGACCGCGGCCGAGCTGGGCTTCGACGACAACCGGTACGGCGCCGCGCAGCCCTCGGCGCAGCCCGCGCCCGGCGAGGGCCCGGAGCCGGTGGGGCGTTCCCTGGGCCGCGATGGGCTGCGTACCCCCATGGGCGCCCCGGAGCACCGCCAGCCCGAGCATCCGGAGGCGGAGTACCAGGGCCCGGCGGAGAGCGGGCAGCAGCCGTACTACGACTACAACTCCCCTGCGGAGCAGGGCGGATGGTCCGAAACCGGCTCGTATCAGGCGCCTTACGCGGCGTCTTACGGGTCCCAACCGGAACCGGGACCCGGCGTTCCCGAAGGAACGTCAGACGGCGTAGAGTTCCACCATCCGGGACCTTCCCCGAGCGACACCCACTCGCTGACCGACTCCGGCCTGCCGCGTCGGGCCAAGCAGTGGTCGCAGCCCGAGGAGGGTGCTGCTCAGGCGGCGCCGAGTCCGCGGCCGGCATCGGAGCGGCAGTCGGCGGGTCCGGGGGCTGCGGCCGAGGAGTCGTGGAGCTCGGTGAACGACGAGCGCTGGCACCGTGCCGAGGAGCTGCGGGAGCCCAAGGCCGGTGGCATCACCTCGTCCGGGTTGCCGCGGCGGGTTCCCAAGGCCAACCTCGTCGAGGGCGCGGCGCTCTCGTCCCCGCAGGACGGCCCCCAGGTCTCCCGTGCTCCGGAGGATGTGCGCGGCAGGTTGAGCAACCTGCGGCGCGGCGTCCAGCAGGCCCGGAACGCGGGCACGGACAGCGGTACCTCGCAAGACCAGCATGACCGGCCGGGCTTCGGCCCCGGCAGCACCTACGATCAGGAGCGTTAGTGTGAGCCCGATGAGCCAGGCGGCGCAGAACCTGAACTGGTTGATCACGAACTTCGTGGACAACACCCCCGGTGTGTCCCACACGGTCGTGGTCTCCGCCGACGGACTGCTCCTCGCCATGTCCGAAGGCTTCCCCCGCGACCGAGCCGACCAGCTGGCGGCCGTCGCCTCCGGCCTGACCTCGCTGACCGCCGGAGCCTCCCGGATCTTCGAAGGCGGCTCGGTCAACCAGACCGTGGTCGAGATGGAACGCGGCTTCCTCTTCATCATGTCCATCTCCGACGGCTCCTCCCTGGCCGTGCTCGCCCACCCCGAGTGCGACATCGGCCTCGTCGGCTACGAGATGGCCCTGCTCGTCGACCGCGCGGGCGGGGTGCTGACGCCGGACCTCCGGGCAGAACTGCAAGGCAGCCTTCTCAACTGACAAACAAACAGTGCGTTTCGCGCCACCGCGCCATAGGGTGCGGTGGCGCGACCGATAACAGGTGAGTTGGAGGAGGAACCGTGGATACGCCCCCTAGCGGATACCCGTACCAGCCCGGGCCCCGGCACGAGCCGCAGCAGGACGCCCCGCTGAGGCGTTTCAACTTCCCCTCCACCCCAAGCCACCAGCAGCCGCCGGTCCGTCCGCAGCAGCCGCACCCCGGTTACGGCCCCGCGTACGAACCGCCGCGGCCACCGGGCGGCCGGCCGATGCAGCAGCCGCAGCCCACCGCCCCGGAACCGGCCCCGGTCCAGGGCGGGCACAACCCGCTGGTGCGTCCGTACGCCATGACCGGCGGCCGGACCCGGCCCCGCTACCAGCTCGCCATCGAGGCGCTGGTCAGCACCACGGCGGACCTCTCGCAGCTGCAGGGCCAGATGCCCGAGCACCAGCGGATCTGCCAACTGTGCCTGGAGATCAAGTCGGTTGCCGAGATCTCCGCCCTCCTCGCCATTCCCCTCGGCGTGGCCCGAATCCTCGTCGCCGACTTGGCGGAGGCCGGGCTTGTCGCCATCCATCAGCCCGGCGGCGACGAGACCGCCGGCGGACAGCCTGACGTGACATTGCTCGAAAGGGTGCTCAGTGGACTTCGCAAGCTCTAGCGATGCAGCTCGCTCCACCACCTCCGCGAAGATCGTGGTGGCGGGCGGCTTCGGCGTGGGCAAGACCACGTTCGTCGGCGCGGTCTCGGAGATCAATCCGCTGCGTACCGAAGCCGTGATGACCTCGGCTTCGGCGGGGATCGACGACCTGACGCACGCGCCGGACAAGACCACGACCACCGTGGCGATGGACTTCGGCCGCATCACCCTGGACCAGGACCTGATCCTGTACCTCTTCGGTACCCCGGGCCAGGACCGCTTCTGGTTCATGTGGGACGACCTGGTACGCGGCGCCATCGGCGCCGTGGTCCTCGTCGACACCCGCAGGCTCGCCGACTGCTTCCCGGCCGTCGACTACTTCGAGAACAGCGGACTGCCCTTCGTCATCGCCCTCAACGGCTTCGACGGACACCAGCCCTACTCCCCCGAAGAGGTCCGCGAGGCCCTCCAGATCGGGCCCGACACCCCGATCATCACCACCGACGCCCGCACCCGCAGCGAGGCCAAGAGCGCTCTGATCACCCTGGTCGAGCACGCCCTGATGGCCCGACTGCGGTAGCGAGCGCCCGCGTACGGCGAAGGTCCCCGCTCTCCTGGAGAGCGGGGACCTTCGCCGTACGCGGCCCGGTGGGCTCAGCGCTGCCAGCTGTGCGGGACGCAGAAGCCCGGACGGCGCTCCAGCCGGTGCCAGGGGGCGGTGTCGCGGCGCGGGCGGGTGGCGCCGCGGGCACGGTGGCTGGTGTGGGCGGCGGCCCGGGCGAGCAGGACCGCGGTGACGGCGGCGAGCTCCTCCGCGTCGGCGTGGCCCTTCTCGACTCGGACCAGGGTGCCGGCGGCGGTATCGGCGGGATCGCTGGAGGTACTCACGTGTCGTTGTCTCCCTGTTTCCCTTGTTTCAGAGTTCCACTGGGCGGGTCACTGCGGCGGGTTGCCGTGCTTGCGGGGCGGCAGGTCGGCGTGCTTGGTGCGCAGCATCGCCAGCGAGCGGATGAGGACGGCGCGGGTCTCGGCGGGGTCGATGACGTCGTCGATCAGGCCCCGCTCGGCCGCGTAGTAGGGGTGCATCAGCTCGGACTTGTACTCCTTGACCATGCGGGCGCGCATGGCCTCGGGGTCGTCCGCGCCGGCGATCTGGCGGCGGAAGATGACGTTGGCTGCGCCCTCGGCGCCCATCACCGCGATCTCGTTGGTCGGCCAGGCGTAGGTGAGGTCGGCGCCGATGGACTGGGAGTCCATCACGATGTAGGCACCGCCGTAGGCCTTGCGCAGGATGACCGAGATGCGCGGCACGGTCGCGTTGCAGTAGGCGTAGAGCATCTTGGCGCCGTGCCGGATGATGCCCCCGTGCTCCTGGTCGACGCCGGGCAGGAAGCCGGGCACGTCCAGCAGGGTGATCAGCGGGATGTTGAAGGCGTCGCACATCTGGATGAAGCGCGCGGCCTTCTCCGAGGCCTCGATGTCCAGCACCCCGGCCAGCGACTGCGGCTGGTTGGCGATCACGCCGACGACCTGGCCGTCCAGTCGGGTCAGGGCGCAGATGATGTTGGTCGCCCAGCGCTCGTGGATCTCCAGGTACTCGCCGTCGTCGACGATCTCCTCGATCACCTTGCGCATGTCGTAGGGCCGGTTGCCGTCGGCCGGCACCAGGTCGAGCAGCACCTCGCCGCGCCGGTCCACCGGGTCGTCGGACTCGGCCACCGGGGGGTTCTCGCGGTTGTTCTGCGGCAGCAGCGAGAGCAGGTAGCGCACTTCCTCCAGGCACGACTCCTCGTCGTCGTACGCGAAGTGGCACACCCCGGAGGTCTCGGCGTGCACGTCCGCGCCGCCCAGGCCGTTCTGGGTGACCTTCTCACCGGTGACGGCCTGGACCACGTCCGGGCCGGTGATGAACATCTGCGAGGTCTCCCGGACCATGAACACGAAGTCCGTGAGGGCCGGGGAGTAGGCGGCGCCGCCCGCGCAGGGGCCGAGCATCACGCTTATCTGCGGGATGACGCCGGACGCCCGGGTGTTCCGCTGGAAGATGCCGCCGTAGCCGGCGAGCGCCGAGACGCCCTCCTGGATCCGGGCCCCGGCACCGTCGTTCAGCGAGACCAGCGGCGCTCCCGCCGTGATGGCCATGTCCATGATCTTGTGGATCTTGGTGGCGTGGGCCTCGCCCAGCGCGCCGCCGAAGATGCGGAAGTCGTGGGCGTACACGAACACGGTCCGCCCGTGCACCGTTCCCCAGCCGGTGATCACGCCGTCGGTGTACGGGCGCTTCTCCTCCAGCCCGAACCCGGTGGCCCGGTGCCGCCGCAGCGGCTCCACTTCGTTGAAGGAACCCTCGTCCAGCAGCAGATCGATCCGCTCCCGAGCCGTCAGCTTGCCCTTGGCCTTCTGAGCCTCGGTCGCCCGCTCGCTGGGACCACGCCGTACCTGCTCGCGGATGGCGTGCAGCTCGGCGACGCGCCCGCGGACATCACTGGCCTCTTCGGGCGCACCTTCGAGATTGGTCATGCATCGACGGTACGTGCCAGGGGGCCCGGAGACTGATGTCGGTTCCATACAACGTCGCACGTGTTTTGGTGGGCAGGCAGAACAGAAAGCTCAGTGACTTCGCCCAAGGCCCTGCCGGCAAGCGGCTTAGCACACTGTCGGCACTCCACAAACTCCCGGGTGACTCCCACCGCCCGTACGGTGCCGACCACCCGGACGGGCGAACCCCGGCGGGCGAGTGAGCGCCCGGCCGGCCGGTCCGGCACGCCGCGGCTCAGCCGCCCAGGGACAGGGCGCAGCGGTGGGTGGCCCCGGCCGTGCCGCCGGTGATCCGCAACCGCAGGGCGGGCCCGGTGCCCAGCACCTCGATCGCCGGATCGGCCGCGGTGACCGCGCGTACCGGATGGTCCCAGCGGAGGTCCAGCGCCGCCCCGGTGCGCGCCGGGTCGGCCACGCACAGGGTGGCGCCGCGGCCCTCGCGCCGCAGCAGCACGCCGGCCGGGCCGCCGGCGGTGAACCCGGCGCAGCTCCCCGGCCGCCAGAAGTTGATCGCGGTGACGCCGAGCGAGGGGATCCGCACGGCCTGGCGGTGCTCGTCGTTGGCCGGCACCTCCAGCCAGCCGTGGTCGGCGGCGCGGGCGGCGACCGTGCGGCGGTCGGCGCCGGGCATCAGCAGATAGCGGTAGCTCGCGCCGTCCGGGTCGGTGCCGTGGTCCTGCCAGAGCGTCAGGTAGCGGCGGGTGAGCGGGGTGGGGTCGCCGTCGGCGTTGATGTCCCGCCAGGACCCGGTGCGGTCCTCGCGGGAGATGTCGAGCCGGGTGCCGCCGGGGAAGACATAGCCGCCGTGGCCCGCCAGGTGCGCCCAGCGGGCGTGCGGGACCACGGTGCGCCGGCCGGGGGTGGC
>NZ_SRID01000359.1 GCF_004684805.1 Streptomyces palmae | reverse complement strand
GGAGGGCGGAGTCGCGGGCCGGGCCTCGGCCGCCTCGGCCGGGGGCGGGACCGCCGCGGCAGGGTACTGGGGGGCCTCCGAGCCCGCCCCGGCGGCGCCCGCGGCAGCCTCGCCGGCCGTACCCGGATGCGCCGGGCGGGGCTCGGGCGCGGACGGGACGGCAGTGCCCTCGTTCTCGTTGCTCACAGCTCTCTCCTCAGGTGCACGACAGGGTTGGGTAGGGCGCCCACGACGCGCATGAGCATCTCCGCAAGCTTTTCCCACGGCACGTCAGACCGCCGTAAGAAGCGACGACCTTCGGGGCCGACACCCTTTATACCGGGCAAGATGAATAAACAGGGCATATGTGATAACGCCGACGGTATCCACACCCGTCGACGGCGGTGGCACGATGGCGAGGTGACCTATGCGCGCCCGGGCCGGGACAGCGACCGCGGCGGCCCGCAGAACATCTCCGTCGTCGCCCACCGCGGGGCCTCCGAGGAGGCGCCCGAACACACCCTGCTGGCCTACCAGCGCGCGATCGAGCAGGGCGCGGACGCGCTGGAGTGCGACGTGCGGCTGACCGCCGACGGGCATCTGGTGTGTGTCCACGACCGCCGGGTCAACCGCACCTCCAACGGCCGCGGCGCCGTCTCCACGCTCGAACTCTCCGATCTCGCGGCCCTCGACTTCGGATCATGGAAGGGTCAGGCGACCGACCGGGAGGCCCCCGACCGGGAGGTCGTCGGCCGGGAGGCACTGCCCGGCCTCGCGCCCGCGGACACCCCCCTGGAACACACCTCGGTGCTCACCCTGGAGCGGCTGCTGGGGCTGGTCGTCGACGCCGGGCGCCGGGTGGAGCTGGCGATCGAGACCAAGCACCCCACCCGCTGGGCGGGCCGCGTCGAGGACCGACTGCTGGAGCTGCTGCACCGCTTCGGCCTCGACAACCCACCCGCCGAGGAGCCTTCGCGGGTGCGGGTGATGAGCTTCTCCGCCCGTTCACTGCACCGGGTACGCACCGCGGCGCCCGGCATTCCGACCGTCTATCTGATGCAGTTCGCCCTGCCCCGGCACCGGGACGGCCAGCTGCCACCGGGCGTCGGCATCGCCGGGCCCAGCATCCGGATCGTCCGCAACCACCCCGCGTACGTCCTGCGTTGGCAGCGCGCGGGGCACGCAGTGCACGTCTGGACCGTGGACTCCCCCGAGGACGTGGCACTCTGCGCCCGACTCGGCGTGGACGCAATCATCACCAATCGCCCCAAACAGGTCTTGTCCCAACTAGGTCACTCATAGCCCCACCACGGCGCATTACGAGGAGTGCACCGGCGCGTTCGTTACGTATTCGATCGGGAGAAGTGCGTCACCCGATGCCACTTGGCCGGTTTCCATTGCACTCTCACCGGGCATTCATCCCGTGGCGTGGGGCGAAGGAGGTCTCGGGGGTGGCGTTGGTGGTGGCACAGGAAGTGCCGACGTCGTCGAGCATGGCCGTACCCCATGGCCCTGCCGGCGTGGGTCAGGCAAGGCGCCGGATGCGCGGAGATTTGCGGCGGACTGGGATACCCGAAACGGTCATCGATGACGCCGTTCTGATCCTTTCCGAACTGCTCAGCAATGCGTGCCGATACGGCCGCCCGCTGAGCACCGATGAGTACGACAAGGGGGCCGTCCGAGCCGCGTGGCGGGTTGACGACCGAGCCCGTCTCACTGTCGAGGTAACCGACGGTGGCGGACCGACAAGGCCAATTCCAGCCACTCCATCGGTCACCGCTCGCGGTGGGCGCGGGCTCAGCATCATCAACGCGCTCGCCCAGGACTGGGGCGTCCGGGATGGAGTCGGCGAAGTCACGGTGTGGGCGACACTGCCCGCCCTGTCCCCGCACGAGGCTTTCGCTACGCGCGTCGCGCCGGCCTCCGACCGGTCCGCCGCCCACCCCGGCACGGCGGTCGCGGGCTCAGGCTCGGTGCCGGTCCAGCGCACCAGCGACCGCTAGCCGGGAGGTGGTGGGTCGGCGGGTGCGTACCGCGCCGGTACGGGTCGGGTGGGCGGAAACCCGGCAGGCGCCACGCCGGTGCGAGCCGGGGTCGGCGGGCCGGCGGGCCGGCGGGCACATGCGTCGATACGGGTCGGGGCGCGGCGGATCCGGTGGGGCTGGATCGCCCCGCCACCCGGCGCACCCGTGGCCCGGGTGCCCCGGCACCGCGGCGTGCGGTGGACCCGGATGGTGCGACACCCCGGCATGACCGATGAGCTTCGGCCAAAGGGCTAGGCTCGCGCCCGTACCCGCCGTACGGGCCCCACGGAGCGCGTACGGCCCGTGCGGGCCCCTGGGCCGCGCACAGCCGCCAGTTGCCGTTCCGATCGGGAGACAGCCACACCATGGCCAAGAAGCGCCGCCCCCAGACCAAGGCCGCAGGACCCCGGGTCAGCGCCCAGACCGACGCGACCGACTTTCCGGTCGTGGGCGCTCGCGAACCCTGCCCGTGCGGTTCCGGCCGCCGCTACAAGGCCTGCCACGGCCGACATGCCGCGCAGGCGGTCACCGAGCTGGTGCGGCGGCCGTTCGAGGGGCTGCCCGGCGAGTGCGACTGGGTGGCGCTGCGCGAGCTGGTACCCGCCGCGACCGTCGAACTCCGGCTCCGGGACGGCCTGCCGGAGGGCGTGCCGTCCGTCACGCTGGCCACGGTGCTGCCGATGGCCTGGCCGGCGCTGCGCCGGGACACCGGCGCCGTGCTCCTCGGCCTGCAGAACGACACCTCCTCCGGGGACATCAGCCGCGACCTCGCAGACACGCTGCTGCGCGCGCTGACCGCGGAGCCCGGCACCCCGGTGGCCGCCACCCGGGCCGGCGCCGAGGGCCCGCGCCTCCAGGACCTGCTGGACCCGTCCGCCCCGTTCACCCCGGTGGTCCACGAGGGCTTCGAGTTCTGGCTGGAGAACGCGGACGCGGCCACGGGGGAGGTCGCCGCCTCCCTGGAGCGCGCCAACGCCGCCGCCCTGCCCACCGCCCGCCTCACCGGGGTCGAGGCCGCCTACTGGTGCCGTACCCCGGAGAAGAACCATCTGCGCTGGGTGATGGACCACCCGGAGGAGCAGTTGCTGGACGCGCTGGCCCGGCTGCACGCCGCCGGCACCGCCTCGCTCGGCGAGGGCACCCGCCTGGTGGGCTCCTTCCGGGCGCACGGCCTGATGGTCCCGGTCTGGGATCTGCCGACCGACATGGTCGCCGAGGACGTCGAGAAGCCCGCGGCCGTCTTCGGCGAGCGACTGGCCGAGGCGCTCGCCACCGAGACCCCGCTCAACTCCGAGGAGCGGCGGGCGCGTGGCGGACTCACCAATCGCCAGGTGACATTGAGCTGAGCCGTGCTGGAGCTGAGCTGAGCTGAGCTGACAAACACATCAGTGGTGACCCGGCGCAACAACAACCACGGCGAGAGAGTGACCCTGCTCACAATTTCCGCCAATCTCCTGGAATTGGGCGTCCGGAAATCCGCGATCGAATTTGCGAACAGCCAATTTCTTGTTACGGTTCTAGAAGCCCGGTCGCTGGTGCATCCCCCGTCGCCAGCGACCGGGCGCTTCCATGTCCGCGCACCGGATCCCTGATGCGCGAGGCCAACCCTGGCACGGGACCCCCGAGTTGCCGTGTTGCTGCAGGTGGCCGCGGAAGGGCTGGAGGATCCTCAGCGGGCGCGCCCGGACTGGTTCCGCGACTCCCCCGGCACTCCACCGCTCCGCGCCAATTCCGCGCCACAGGACCGATGGATCCACTTCCCTGATCTCGGCCGAGTTCGGTCCCCGGTGCCCTCTGTCGCGGCTTCACCGCGTTCGGCGCCGGGCTACCCGCATTTCGGATCTCCCGGATGACGGCCGTCGCGGTTGGCGTTGCCGGTTGCCGTTGCCGTTGTCCTTGCGGTTGTCGTTGCCCTTGCGGGTGTTGTTCCCGTCCGGCGGTGCTCCTGCGGGAGGGCATTCCTCGCAGGCTCGTCAGCCGCCCTGCGGCGTCCCGCCGGGAGCACGGGCCCCGGGCGCCCCTCGCCGCCTTGCGGTAGCCCCTGCGGGGAGCCCTCGCCGCCGGGCGGTGGCCCTGCGGGAGTGCGTTTCCCGGCACCCGCCGCCGGGCGGTTTCCCGGCGGGAGCACGTCTTGCAGCACCGACTGCGGGGCCGTACCGGACGCGCGTGGGGCGGTGTGCGGCGGGCTCGGAGCACCGGCATTCGGCCAATCGGGAGGCGCCTCACCCCACCGAGGACGGCCGGGTGACGCCCTACCGCTCTGCCGCGGCCGAGCGTTGCCTGTCGGTGGTCCCTCCCGTCCGGGGATCCATGCCGGTCGAGATCCGCGCCTCCGTTCCGGCCGGGCCGTAACAAGCCCACCGAACCGCCACCCCGTCCGCCGCCGGGCCGGATCGCTGCCTCGTGCGCCGCCACGCCGGATCACCGCGCCGCGCACCACCCCACCGACCCGCTGCCCCGTGCGCCGCCACGCCAGATCACCGCGCCGTGCGGCACCGCACCCGACCGCCGCGCCGCCCGGGACCGCACCGGACCGCCGCGCCGTGCGGCACCGCACCGGACCACCGGCCCGTCCGCCACCACGCCGGATCACCGCGCCGTGCGCCGCCACCCCGTCCGCCACCCTGTCCGCCGCCGGGCCGGATCGCCGTGCCGTCTGTGACCGCAAGCGTGCCTCCGCACACGCCTCGGTCCGTACGGCCCGGCGGCCGTCCGGGTTGGGGCCGGTCCCGCACACCTGGCACCCGGTCCCGCCGCGGATCCGATCCCACCGCCCGCACGCTCAAGGGCTCGCGCTCGGGCCGTCCTCAGGGAGCTGGCGGGCTGGAGGCAGGGCCGTGGCCGGGCCGGGCCCGGTCAGTAGGCGAGTCGACTCCCGCCGCCCGGCGCGCCGGCGCTGGCCTCGACCAGGGCGTCCACCACGGTGGAGACCTGGGGCAGCCAAGGGGTGGCCACGCGCCGCTGGGGGGCTCGCTCCCAGCGGACCCGGCCGGGGCCGGTCTGGGAGGGCGGCAGCGCCACATAGCCGCCCTCGCCATGGAAGCGCAGGGAACTGGGCACCCAGTCCTGGCTGTGCAGCAGTTCGCCGAGTTCTTCCAGCCCGTACGGGGCGACCAGCAGGGTCCAGCGGGTGGGGGTGGCGACCACCGGGCCGACCCGCACCCCCGCCTGGTCGATGGCGGTCAGGGCTCGCGCCGCCGCGACGGCGGGCAGGCTCACCCCGCAGGGCGCACGCCCCCCGGTGGCCAGGATGATCGGCGCGCTGGGCCGGTTGGTCCACCACCAGCGCACCATACGGGCGTCGGTGGTCGCGGCGAGCAGACCGGGGTCGAAGGGGTGGGCACCCGGCACCACGCACTCCGGGTCGGGGCAGCCGCAGGTTCCGGGGCGTCCGGCGCCGGGGTTCAGCCCCACGCCCGGGAGTACCGGCCAACGCCACTCGGTGGCGCAGGTGAGCGCGGCACGGAGCAGCGCCGAACCTCCGCCCTGCCGCAGAAGTGGGAACTTGCGTCGCCTTCCGGGGATCTCGCGCATAAGCGCTCGTCCTTTCCGTGAACGCCGAGGGCCGTATCCAGCCGAATCCATCGCATCTACATGGCATTACTTGGGACTACGTGGCACTACGTGGCACTGGTTGGCGCTGTTCGGAGTCGGTTTCAGTCCCGGACCGTCACGCCATGTGGATCACAAGTCACTGCGCGTACAAGGCAGCGCATCACGCCGCGGGCCGAGCGTGGAACGTGGCGGGAGGTGGCGTGCGCATGGCGCTTGCCGCCCGTCCTGTGCTCTACCTCGCCACTCGGGGATGGGCGCGGCCGTCGCCAACTGAGACGCTCGGCTCGGTCGCGGGGTTCCGGGGCGAAACCGCCGCCCCGCCCTCCTCCGAATACGTACCCACTGGGGTGGATATGACGCGCTGTCGAAGAACGCCAGTCGACCCCAGAGGGAAGAGAGGCTGACCATTTTTCAGCCAATTTCAAATCGCCACAGACACTGACAACCCCACCGGGACAATGCTGGACATCGCCTCCCCGGGGCGTGTACATCTGGAAACCCACCAGCGGGCCCACCACGACAGGGGGTTTGCGATGCCATGGGGTAGTACGCGCCGTCCCGCCGACCCTGCGACACCGCTCACCAAATCGCCGCAATCCCCACCACAGCGCAGCGGGAAGCCGCGCGAACGCCACCCGGACCAGCCCCGGCCACACCGGGCGGCACCCCGGGACACGGGCAGACGGCCATGACCACGCACCGTCTGCCGAAAGTGGCTGAAATCGATCCCACGGTCCCCTCTCCTGCACACACTGCGGACCCGGTTGGGCATGCCCCGGTGCCATCGCCTCCTCACAACGCCGTACTCGACCGGCTGGCGAGCTGGGTCTCCGACCTCACCACCCTCCATGAGCTGACCGAGCGCCTGGCCCGCACCAGCACGCTCGACGAGGCGCTCCATGAACTGCTGCGCGCCGGAGCCTCCCTGGTGGGCGCGCGCCGTGGACTGGTCGCCCTGGAACCCGCCGACGGTCTCGGTCCGGTCACCACCGTCGGCCTGGGCCTGGGCCGCGCCGACCTCGGCCACATCGAGACCATCCCGCGCGGCACCGCCTCCGCCGGCCATCTGCTCGACGGGCTCCCCGCCCCGCACACCCAGCGTCCCGAGGTCGTCCACCCGGACCTGGCCGCCGAGAACGGCCTCGACCCCCGGCACCGGGAGGTGGCCGCCCGGCTGGGCTACGCCGCCAGCTACGCCATCCCGCTGGACCCGTTGAGCGGCCTGGCCGCCGAGGTCGACCCGGCCACCGTCCCCACCGCGCCGACCACCTCGGGCAGCGGCGCCGGCGGAGGAGTCGGCAGCGGACCGACCGCCGCCGGCGGGGTGCCGCCGGTTCGCGCCCCCGAGGCATCCGGCGGCGCCGGCACGCACCCGGGTTTCGGTCCGCCCGGCTCCGCGCTCCCCGGTGCCGCCGTGCCGGGCCCAGCGCTCCCCACCACCGGCGCGCGACCGGCACCCACACCCTCTGGCACCGGCGCGCGCCCCACCCCCTCGCGC